>NZ_JAMGBC010000001.1:1868844-2225188 GCF_023516495.1 Sphingomonas anseongensis | reverse complement strand
CGTCTTCAGATCGTCGGGAGTGTTCCCAGACTTGAGGTTCGGAACGTTGAAGAACCGATACTTCAGGCCAAGGTCCAGGGTCGGCGAAAGCGCGGTGCGAACACCGGCCACCACCTGCCATGCCAGCTTGGTCTGCGAGACTTCCGCGTCCACCAGCGTGGTGTCGACGACCGGATCGGTTCCGCCGATCGAATAGCGGACGTCGGCAATGCCAATACCCGGGCCGACATAACCGCTCCAGCTGTCCTCGTCGCCGAGGTCGAGCAGGCCGTTGATCATGAACGACAGCGAGCGGCCGTGGCCGTCGGCGCCGAGGTGGCTACCGAAGCCCAGACCGGTCGACGGCTGATCGCGAAGCTCGACTTCATCGAGGCTAGCGTGCTTGTAACCGAGTTCGCCTTCGACCCGGACCATGCCGAAATCATATCCGCCAACGACATCAACGTCCCAACCCGGCTTGAAGTCCAGGATCATTATGTCCTGGGCCGTCGTCGTGTTGGATGCGTCCCTGACGTCGAAGCCAGCGTCTTCGACGAGCATCACGCCACCCTCAATCCCCGCATAGAAGCTGTGATCGCGGGCAAGTGCCGGTGTCGCCAACGCCGTCGTAGCCAGCGCCAGTGCAATGGCAAACTTGCGCATAAAGTAGTCCCCTTTCAAACGCGTTCGAGAACAGAACTGCTCAATTCTCTTATGAGAGGGTCTGTTTCGGCGCAACCGGGCAAGTCGCGGCGCTGTTGCCAAAAAGCCGCATTCATCAAAGCATATGCTCATCAACTTACTGTTACGAAACGATTTTCGTTCATGATGAGATTAGACCATGTTGGCGCAAAGCAGCTAGTATTTGGCCTATTGCAAGACGCGCTTCGGCATCCATCACCGCGCCTCCCGATGGATCGGCAACTGCTCCGCCTCTCGCACCGACCACCTGCAACCCGTCGATCACCAGGCTAGCCCCTCGTAAAATCCCCGTCTCCCAGGCGCCGGAACGGTACAGTGCAAGCGTCCCCGAAGACTTCACGAAAAGCTGCATTCCCTCCGCGGGAGCAAGGAAGCGCCAACCGCCGCTGCCGTAGGCCGCAACGTCGCTCGCAAACCCTGCCCAATCGCCTGTCGGGCTGTCACCGACCAGGTAGGTGCTCCCGGCAACAGGCGAAGCTGGCGGGTCATTCGCGGGCCCGTCTTCAACAGCACACCCGACGAGTACGTCGAGAATCTGGAGGGCCTCGTTATGCCACAGCTCCTTCTGCGCTTGGCCGGGCATGAGTAGGGGCAGCGAAAGCCGCTCGGTGGATTCCATGTCTCGTCCTCAATTGATTATTGAAAGTGATGCGGGCCTCGACACTGCGAAATCGCCGACCTGCTCGACCACGAGCTGCAAATTCCCGCTGCCCAACTGGCCGATCTGGGTGGCGGTGAATTGAGCCGCCGGCGATGGCGTCTCGACTTGGACCTTTGCAGAGCTGCTCATCAGCGTTGCTCGATACAGTTCGACGGCGCTGCCGAGTGGTGCATCGACCCCGTCGAGCCAGTCCCAGCCCAGGCAGCTTCGCCGAACCCAGGTGCAATTTAAGTTGCCGAACGTGTCGAATGAGGCGCGCAAGTGCACCGGGCTCGGCTGCCTCATCGCCTCGCCGGTCACGAGATGCTCGACAAAGGCAGTGCCGTCGTCGCCGAGGCCGAGCGGAGTCACCCGCACCCGCGCGCCCACCTGCGCGCGCGTTAGCGGAAGAGTCAGCAGCCGCGCGGGATTCAGCAGCACGAACGGGTCGCCCACGTTGTGGTCCGCCATCGCCCAGTCCGTGCCGAGCCGGCCACGCAAAAGCCGGCTCAGCCGGAACGTGCCGCTGCCCAACGGAACCGCGTTGCCGAACTGGAACATCTCGGTGCCGAGAAGCGCCGTGTTCGCGCCGGCAGCGAGCGAATCATCATCACGGCTCTCCAGCCACGCATCCGCATCGCTGAGCTTAACATCGACGCTGTTGAGCAAATCAAAGACCGCTGATTGGCCGCTTCCCAGCGCGGTCAATGCTGATCCGATTGCCGCCGCACGCGCGGAATTCGCGGAAAGGGCGACTCCATTGGTTTCGATTGTGAGGGGTATCGACCGCCCGTTATTCCCGGAGGCGGCAATCGCAACTATCGGTGAATCCGCCCTACCCGAGCCGTCATCGGGCAGCTCGACGATTGCAAGTCGCGTCGGCAAAATCTCGATCGCCGGCGAGGTGACGGCACGGCCCGGGTCGGCCGGAAGCGCGTCGACTGCGCCGTAATTCGGCCGCAGCTCCACCACGACGGTAAGCGAATCGATCGTAACCCGCTCCGCCCTCCAGGCGTCGGCACCCTCCCCGACGTGGACAAGGCTGCCTGGCCGCAGATCGATGCGATCAGGAGGCAGGCGAAGCGTGAGCTTGTCCCTCTGCGCCCAGCGCAGGGCGAGCAATGTTTCCGCCAGGCCCTTTGCCGAAATGGCGTCCAACACTGCCGGCAGCTCAATCTGCTCGACCGACCCCGTCCGATCGTTCAGCGACGACCGCGCCAGGCCCGCCTGATACTCGCGTGCCGGGTCGTAGTACGAAATCGTCACGGCCGAAGGCAGCGCGGCTGAGGGCGTTTGCGATCGCTCTATGCGCGGAGCACGACGGTCATCGCCGCTGCACCCGCTGTCTTCCTCGCTGACGAAGCTGGTTCCCGTAGCCGGCGAGATGAGCTTTGACCCGTCGTCCAGCAGCGGAACACCGAATGCGCTTACCAGCTGCTCGACCGCGGCCTGGGCGGTATTTCCATAAGCGGCATAGCCGCCGATGGACTGCACGTCGGCGCTCTCGATCACAGCGCCGCTTACGTCGGCGAGCACTGACGCCACCGTCACTGGCGCCGCATCGGCAATCACCTCGAAGGTGAGGTAAGGAATCCTGTTCCCGAAATCCGCGAGCTGAAGGTTCTCGAACACGGCCAATGCCAGCCCGCGAAACGCCGGTGTGGAATCGATCCCTTCGATCGAAGCGATGAGCTGGTCGCGTTGCTGGTCTTCCGACCCATCGTACAGGCGAAAATCGGTCGCGACCGAAAACACTCCGTCAGCGTTTCGGATCAGCTTGCCGTCGGCCCAAATCCTGCCGATGCCGCTGATCCTGCGCGACGACAGCGCCACAGCGAAGCTTGCGGAGTAGTTGTACGTGACCGTGTCCGGCTGGCCTTTTGCCGCCTCCGTCTGCGCCTGCTCCTGCAGCTCGGTCGACCAGACAACGGTCCCCGCCACCCGCATCGTGCCGAAGATCTTCGGGATGGCCGATCCGTAGCTGGAGGATTGAACTGCGAGGTCGCCGAGGCGTGGACCGCGCCCGGGGCCCGGCCCCAAGAGCTGCTGGTCGATGCTCTGCCCAAGCAAGCTCCCGATTGTCCCGCCAACGGGTCCGCCAAGGGCAGTCCCGACAGTGCTCAACACCAATGTTGCCATCATTCAACTCGACTGGAGGTTGCAGAGCGCGAAGCGGTACATGCCCAGGATAGGCCACTGCGGAGCGCCCGGCGTTTCCACCACCCGCCGCGCTCGCGCGTCCGCGTGTACGAAGCTGCGGCCGCAATCGACAGCGAGGTGAAGCTGCCCTCCGCGAACAGCGCAAAGCACGACATCTCCCACTCGTGAAGCTTCGTTGCTCAAGCGCTGAAAGTAGCGCAACAACTGCGCGTCCAGCTCCGCCGCACTGTTGCCGCTCAGGCTGTAGTCGCGCCGGACTTGCTCCGGCGGAATTCCGAACACCCGGAGTATCAGTCCGACGCAATCGAGGCCCGTTGCCGGGTCTCGCCCTTGTGGCCGGAACCTGACGCCGACGAGGCTGCGCGCGCGCGTCACGGCGCACGGACCCTCGTCGCTCATGCTCCCGGATAGCGGGTGAGAAGGTCGCCGCCCGGAAGGTGCGGCTCGCCCCGGAAGTTCGCCGCGTTGTTGAACCGCGACACGCACGTTTCGAAGCGTTTGTCGCAGCCTTCGCGAAGCTGCACCACCGTCCCCGCGGCCACTTTTCCGCGCGGCCGATCGCGAAGCGAGACCTGGGAGCCGCTGATGGCAAGGATGGCGCTCGCCAGGCCGCAATTCTCACCGCCAAGATAACGCAGCCGGCCGAACAGGAAGCGAACCTCGACGCTGGTATCGAGCTCGAGCACATTTTCGCTCGCGCCCACGACCTTCGCGCGCATCGTTCGTCCTGACATGTCGACCCGGCACTGCCTGTCGCCCAACGCCGCCCGACACTCCGGTGACGTGCTCGGGCACGGCGCGAAGCCGAGGCGCGCGGCGGCGCCGCGCATTTCGGCGGAGAAGCCGTCGCCATCGATGGAAACTTCACCCAACTCGCCTGCCAGCAGCGCCACCGTCTCCGCCTGCGGAGCGCTCCAGTCCGCCGCGATCAGGTTCAACGCGGCTCCGTCCCAGCGGCCCAGCATCAGGTCCGCTTCGGTCAGGCTGTCAGCGCTGAGTACCCCGTCGACGTCGGTCGAATCTCCATCAAGGCCAAGCGATCGGCTGATTGACGCCGGAGTGACGCCAGGCGCTGCGTGGTACGTCACGCCGTCGGCGACCATGTCCCGGTCGCTGCTCGTCAGCGCGAGCCCGGCGCCGTCACTCCTCTCAAGCCGCCAGCAATAAGCGATGGACGTGAGCGGTCCTTGCGCGATCGCAGCCATCACCCTTCCCGGATCTCGATCAGGGGAACGCTCGGTGCCTCGCCAGCCATGAAAGTGGCCCGGTTGATCTCTAGCCGGTCCTCGGCAAAGCGCACCGGGACGTCGAAAAGGAATCCGGCGGTAATGGTCGCGCCCGGCGCGGGCGGCTCGTCGAACACGACGTCGCCAAGCGCCTCCAGGCTCCAGCCGCTGACCTGCTCGATTCCGTCGATCGCCACCCGCACTGTGCCGGCGACCGGCCTCGTGACGTGCCGCTCCTCCCCGCCGGAATAGCTTTTGGTGAGCTTGAAGCTGGTCGTCGCCCCGTCGCCGGTGCCGATCTGCTGGTCGAGCGGTGTCGGATCTCCCGCCATTCCATTCGAGCTGAAGTCGAATGGGTCGCGGAAGCGGAACCCGACTGCCGCTCCGCGCCGCGCGCGAAAGAAGGCAAGCAGCGTCTCGAGCTCGGCGTCCCCTCGAACTCCGGGCCCCGCGTCGAACCTCAATCGCGCCTGCTGCCAATTTGCGTTGCGATACTCATTGCCGCTCGCGCTTGTGACGACATTGGTCGAAAAAGCGGGAGCGACGCTGGCCTCCGCGCCGATCTCGATTGGGAAGCTCACATCGTCGAAAGCGATCACCGGCGATTCTCCGAATAAGGTAAGTCCGTCGCGCACGACCTGCGGAAGCGACCACAAGAAGACCTCGGCCACTCCGCGCGAATTCGCATCCACGGCTGCTGAAACGATGTCGCCCCAGCTGTCGCGCTCGGCCACCTGGGCGACGAAGCCTGCGAAATAATGCTGTTTCTCGAGCGGGTAGCCGAGCCGCTCTTCGACCTCGGCATAGGCATTGACGCGGCGCCTAGTGAGACCCGCGGTCAACCACTCATAATCCTCCAGCTGGAGCACGTCGAAGGCCGGGCTTGCCCAGTCGGTCGGCAAGTTGGCGCGTTTGAGTTCTGGCGACCTTGGGTCGAGCACCGTCGGTAGATAGGCGAGCACGAGCAACTCCGCCTCGGGCGCGCTCGCCTTCACGGCTTGCGCGATCGCCGCCGTGGACGCTGCGAGCAATTTGCCCGCGCGGTCGAGCAAAGCGAGCTGGTCGGCGGACATCTGGCCGCGCACGTCGGCGATCTCTACCGGCGCGCCGCCGAGCGCCGAGTTGGCGGCCTCATCGTAAAGGCAAAGCGCCCCGGTCGGAGTCACCCACCACCACGGCTCTCCGATCTGGATTCTTGGCTGGAGCCCGAACTCGGCCGAGATTGCGGCGAGCTCCACCGCCACGCGTCCCAAAAAATCGATCGCATCCGTGTTAGCCGGCGAGACAAGGCTCGATGGCGGATCCCAAGCCGTCAGCGCCGGACTTCCATCGAATGCGCGCTGCTTCCATTGTTCGGGACAGAAAGTGTCCAGCACCTCGTACGACAGCGACCAGATCAGTTCGTGCCCACGCTCCGCCGCGGCTCGTGCAAACTCCCGATGCCAGGCCAGGGCAGCCGCGTTGAATGTCCGGCTCGAGTCTAGCAGCCCCGCGCCGTCGAGCGCGAAGTAATGGCTCATCCCGACGTAGTGGCTGATCGTCCCGCGGAACCCGAGCCGCTCGGCGGTGTCGATCACCCGCTCCGGCGCAAGATCGTACATGTCGTCATAGCCTGTCGCGATCCGCAATGGATGTTCGGGCACGACGGCGTCCTTCATCGACAGGACGCTGTTCGATCCGTCGCAGCGGATGTCGCCGATCGTGAGGCTCACCCGAGCGGGCGCGGATCGCACCTCCTGCGACCCTTCGATGTAATCGGACGGCACGATGCTGATGAACATCCTGTCGATGTCACCGGGATGCACCGGGTCGGAATCGTCCGGCAGGGAAAAGCCTGCCTCGAGCCCATCGAAGTCGATCGAGACCGTGGCGTCTTCGGGCGTGCCGGACGCGTAATTCCACAGCCGCACGAACCAGCTTCGCGCATTGCCGTCAGCGTCGCGTCCCTCGATCGTCAGCGTCGGCCCGTTGACTTCATCGAGAGGAATTGCGCCGCTCGACTGCCACCGGAACGAAAGCTCCGTATGCGAATAATCGCGGTTCGTTTCCCTCGCATGTGCCGGGTGCGCCCGACCGTCTTGGCTCTCGAAGATCAGCCCGACCAGATCGCCCTTCCTGAGAAACTCGGCTTCCACCTGGAGGCCGTGCCCGTCGCTCGTGGTGACGACGCTCGCGACTGTCCCGAGCGGGAAGTCGACGCGCCAGTGAAGCGGGTCGAACCTTTTCACCCAGGTGGTGACGATCGGCGCGTCGGGGCTGGTGAACCAGTGGTTCACTGCTCGCCCTTTCTAAGCGCTGAGCGCACGGCCCGGGCAATCTGCCGCGACGACCGGCGAAGCGCGTGCGGCTCGTCGCCCCTGGCCGGAGAGACGACCGAGATCGCGACGCGCACATCGCGCGAGCCTTGGTTGAGCTTCTCGATCCTCCCGCCGCCCGAGGGCACGAACAGCTCCGGCCCGCGCTCGCCGACCAGGTACGGGCGTCCCCCACTCACGGGCCCGCCGGTTGCTCGTCCCGGCGACCCGGCAAGGCCTGCGATGAGGTTGCTCAGCCCGCTCAGAAGCCCGGCTCCGACGCCGCCGCCGCCCTGCGGCTGGAACAAGGCGCGAAGCGAGGCCGAAGCGATGTCGGCCATCGCCGCGAGCGCCACCTTCTTCAGGTCGCCGAACCCGATCTTGCCGTTGGAGATCGCTCGAGCGAGCGCGCTGTCGATCAGCCGGCCTGCGCGCCCGACGCCTTGCACAAGCGGGCCCTCGAGCTCACCCCGCATGGTCGAAACGTCGCGGGCGAAAGCCGCGGTGTCGGCGCGAACGCTGATCACCATCTGCTCGATGTCCTGGTCCATCATTTCTCTCGATTGTCGGGAAACTGGCTCAGCATCCGCTCGAGCGAGCTTCGGTCCATTTCAGCGCCCGGCTGACCGTCCAGCCCGAGCGCTGTCGCCAGTTCAGCGGGGGTCGATCGCCAGAATTCCTCCGGCCGCCACCCGAGCAGCGCCGAAGTGATGCCCGCCAGCTCGGCCGCTCGGTCGCCGAATGTCATTTGCCTTTGAGTATCTGCCCCAGCACGAGGCGAAGCGTGGGGCTGATCCCCGCCAGCCCCTGCTCCACCACCGCATCGCCGATCCGCTCGCGAGTGATCGCTTTCGGCCGGGCGCCGGACAGGTGATCGAACAACGCCGCAATTTCCCTCAGCGCGAGCTTGCCCTCGCTGGCCCGTTCGACCAGCGCGAACAGTGGCCCAAGCTCCTGCTCCGCCGCAACGAGCGCCGAGAAGCTCGGCCGAAGGACCAGCGTCTCCCCTCCGACCTGAAGCCTCGCTTCGCCTCGGTGCGGATTGGCGCTGCTCACAGCGCTTCGACCTCGCCCGAGCTTTCGAGCGCGAGCGTGTAATTGCGCTCTCCATTAAAGTCGCCGGCATATTCGAGCCGAGTCACCAGGAACTGGCCCTGCATCCGCTCGCCGCTCTCGAAGCTCAGCTGGTAATCTTGCAGTCCGCCGGTCAAGGCGAGGGCTCGAACCTGCGCTTCGGCGCTGCTTCCGGTGAAGATGCCGCTCGCCGCGACCGACACCGAGCGCACTCCGGCACCCGACAGAAGCTCGCGCCATCCGCCGCTTCCCTTGTTGGTGATCGCAACCGCATCGCCGTTGATCGACAGCTGCGTCGTCTTCAGCCCGGCGACAGTGACGAACCCCGGCGGACTTCCGCCGTCGCCGATCTTGAGCAGGAATGCGCTTCCGCGTTCCGCCGCCATACTCTTCTCCTTCTTTTGATTGGGTCAGGCGGCGAGAAGCCGAGCCCGAAAGTCCACTGCCGTTGCCCACGGGCCGGCGACGTCGCGAATGGTCCGCCGCCTCACGAGGGAGAGGCTCACCAGCTGCCATTCGCTCGCCACCTCGATCGCGAGAACTCTCGCTTCGATCTCGTCGGCAAGCGACTGGAGCCGCGCCGGCTGGTCGTCCCAAAGGGTCACGGCCACGAGCACTTCGCGCCCGCTCCCGTTCTTGTGGCTCCAGTCCGTTTCCGTGGACGCATCGATCGCCGCATAAGGAAAGGTTGCGCGCGCCGGCGGGCCGTCAAACACTCCGGTCAATTCGGCCACGCTTCCGATGCTCGTCGCGAGCGCTGCCTGGATCGTCGCTCCTGCGCTCATCGGCTCGACCTTCCGGCAAAGCGGAGCAGCGGATCGGCAATCCATCTGTTTGCAAGTTTGCTTCCGCGGACCACGACGCTTTCGCCATCGACCGCTGCCGCCAGTCCCTGCCCGCGCATGGTCGTCGCTATCTGTTGGAGCCGGACGCTTTGTGCCGCCCGAGCGATCCGGTTTGCGCGCGCCAGCAACGCCTCCATCATGACCGCGCCTCCTCGCAGCGAAGAACCAGCCGATCGGGCAAGGCTGGGTCATCCAGCAATTGCCGGATCATCATGATTCGCCCGGTCCAGCGGACTCGCTGGTCGATCGCGATCCCGTTGCGCCGGCGGATTGTCACCCGCAGCTTCGGCATCGCGCTAAGTGCCTGCGCTTCGCTTTGCGCACCGACCCCCTCGAGCTCGATCGCTGCCAGGCAGTCTGCAACTCGCTCCCAACCGGTTTCCTGGAGGCCCGTGACTGTGCGTGAGTTGACCGGCCGCTCTATGGTGATGCGCTGGCGAAGCGTCCCTGCGAACTCGCTCATGCCAGCGCCATCCGTCGGTAGGGGCGCCACAGCGCGGTTATCGCCGCCGGGATGCTTCCCCCGTCGCCATCACGGGCCGCGAAAAGATGTGCGACAAGTCGCAGGACCCCGTGGCGGATCGGCTCAGGAATCCCATTGCGATCGGTTGCAATGCCAGTCGTGCCGCTCACTTCTATGATGCCGGACACCGCCGGGTCGACGATCCTGACCCAGCCGTCTCCGCGCGAATCGACGTCGATTGCATAAGTCGAAACCGGTAGCGGCATGCCGTTGCTCGAAACCGAGTTCACCGACCGCACCGGCGAAGCCCCCAGCTTTTGCCAGTCGCCGCTCGCCGTCAGCGCTTCGGTAAAGCCCCGCTCGATGAGTGCATGGCCGATGAATGCTTCGCACAGGCCGCTAGCGCTTCGGATCAACCCTGCAAGCAGCGCCTCTTCCTCGCCGGTTTCCACTCGCGCGAAAGCCTGCGCTTCGGCCAGGGTGACCAACGGCTCGGCGCTCGAACCCCCGGTCATCAGCGCTTCTCCAGCCGCATGGTGATGGAGCGGCTGTCGGTCAGGCCGGACGCCAGGATCACGTGATTTCTGAGGTCGTAGCTGTGACCGCTGATACCGCCCGACGCAGTGACCGTCGCGGTGCTGCCGTCGAAGCTGGCCCAGTCGATATTGACGCCGCCCTGCTCTACCGGGCTGATTTCCCACCGGCTCGCTATCAGGCTGTCCGCGCCAAGATATTCAGCGCCCCAATCTACGGCGTAATTCAGCACCGCCTCGGGGTCTTTTAGCAACAATGTCATCATGTCCTCGCTTCAGGAGGTGTGGGTCCGCGCGTCAGCGGAGCTCGGGTGCCGAGCGCCGGTCCGCCTTGGCGACCGTCACGCGCGATTTCGGCGGCTGATTGCCGCTTTTGGATTGCGCGGTTTCCGCTACCGCCGGTTCGGCCAGGGAGAAGGAAGCGATGCTCATCGCGTCAGGCCGCCAGGCTCGTGCGAGCTTTCCAGGTGGCTTGCGGTCCGGGCACCGTGCAGCGCCAACTGTCGACGGCGCCGGCCGCCGGCTCCTGGAGCTCGACAATGTCACCCAGGATCCCGCTCACCGGCAACGCCGTCATCGTCATTCGCCGGCTCGAATAGACCTGCTTGTTCGATCCGGAGAGAAGCCCGCCCGAAATATTGACCCAGGGTGTCTTCACTCCGACCTGGTCGCCAGCAAGCCGGAGGTAGCCGACGCCGCTGGATTGATCGACGGTCGCATCCGCGGCGGTTCCGACGCTTGCTCCGCTAACCCGGCGAAAATCGCCGCCCCAGACGGAAACGTCGACGGCATAGGCCGCGCCCGATTGATAGCGGATCGCATAGGCCCGGCCTCCATAGTCGTTGTCGAGCAGCCGCACGCGCCCGCAGCGATCTGCGGTGATGCTGACCTGGAAGCGGCTGTCGAACTTGTGATTGACGACATCCAGGCTCGTATTGTCGAGATTGGCGAGCGGCACGCCGGCTGTTCCCAGGATCGCCGGTCCTACAGGGGCGATTGCCGGATCGCTGCTGTCTATGCGGGATTCGCACCCGACCAGGCGCAGGCTGGTGGTCGAACTATAGGTCGTTGACGTCCAGGGCGTGAGCGATCCCACGCTGTTCGTCGCCGCATTATATTTGTGCAGGAACAGGCTTCCGCTCACCTGCGATCCGGGCTGGAGGACCTGCCATCGGTTGAAGTTCACGTCGGCTGCGATGCCGAACACGCAATTGCTTGCACGCAGCATGACTCCGGCGAAATGCGCCTTTTCTGGAACGGTTACGTTGTCGAGATGAAGCTCGACCAGCCCGTTCTTCCAGTCTGCAGCGTTTGACCCGAAGTCGAGCCGGTTGACGTTGCTGTTGCTGATCTGGACCCGCTTCGACGTCGTGGATCCGCTGACCGGTTCCGCTTCGATCACGTCGCCGGCAAATCCCGTGATCACGGCATTTTTCGGAAAGGTCCCGAACTGGATGTCCGAACGCAGCCGCGTCCGGTCGATCACCGCGCAATTGTCGACCACGAAATAGCTGCAGCGGTCCTCCACGGCCGAAGCGAAGCTGATCCCGTCCGCGGCCGGGTCCTTGATCACGACATTGTGGAACCGGATCATCTTCACGGCTGCGTTGGGCGTGATCGCGAACGTGTGGCTTTGCTCATAGGCCCACGGATCCTCTGGGACCGGCGAACCTCTTGCGTTGTGATCCAGCAGCAGGTCGCGAAACTCGATGACGTCCATCGGCGACGTCGGCCGCAGGAAGAACATGCGCTTGCCGTCGGCCTGGATCGCGCCGTCCTTGATCTTGATGACGGAGGACGCGCCCTCGCCGAACATCACAAAGCTCGCGGCCCCCACTGTGAACATGTCGAGCGCCTGGGGATTGATCAGGTAGGTGCCCCGCGGGACGAAGATCGGCGTTCCCGTCATGCAGCCGTGCACGAACGCTGCGACGATCGCAGGCGTGTCGTCCGCTGCTCCGTCCCCGACGGCCGCGAAGTCCTTGACGCTGATGATGTCACCAGCCTTGTCTGCGATCGGCCGCGCCGCCAGCCCCGTCGAAGCGGCGGAAAAGCTCGTGGCCGCGCTCACATCGGAAACAGTGGCGGCGCTCTGGTACCATTCGGCGGCAGTGACCAACGCGACGCTTTTTGTGCCGTTGGAAAAATCGGTCAGCACGCCGCCGATCGGATCGCGCGAAATGCTTCCGTCCGCCTGCAGCGTTCCGCGGCCGACTTCGCTCTCGGCAGACCGGTCGAGCGAAACGACCGAATAATAGAAATTGTCGCCGGCGCTTAGTGCCGACGCAAAGCTGGTAAAGCCCGGCGGAACGTCGCTGAGGACCAGGTTCCCGGTCCCTGTCGTCGTCGTGAAATTCCGGACGAGATCGGCAAACTTCGGCTGAAACGAATCCGCCATTGCGGCTCCTCTGTCTGAACGAAATGCAAGTGGGGCCGCGGGAAGGGGTTACCCGCGGCCCCGTGGCTGCGCACAGGCTGTCCGGGGGACAGCCGGCACAGCTATGGTCAGGCGAACTGGAGCAGCTTGATGGCTTCCGAATTCACGACCTGCCCGCCAACGCGCTTGGTCGCGTAGAAGTGGACGTACGGCTTGTGCGTGTAGGGATCGCGGAGGATCGTCGTCGAATTGCGCTCCGCGATCACGTAGCCCGCCTTGAAGTTGCCGAAGGCGATCGACAGGCTTCCGGCACCGATGTCCGGCATGTCCTCGGCCTCGATCAAAGGATAGCCGAGAAGCGTTGCTGGCTGGCCCGCCGCAAGGCTCGGCTGGAACATGAAGGCCCCGTCGGCGGTCCGGAACTTGCGGATTTCCGCAGCGGTCGCCGAGTTCATCACGAACACCGCGCCCTGCCGGTAGGGCGAGCGCAGCGACTGCACGAGGTCGATGAGATCGTCCTCCGGGTCGGTCGCAGCGAAGCCGCCGGCAACGCCGGTCCCGATCGTCTGCAGAGTGCCCATCGGGCGAACTCCGTCCAGCGCACCCGACGTCGGCGAGCTCAGAAAACCGAGCGGCTGGTTGATTCCGGTTCCGCCGACAAAGGCGGCGCCTTCGGCCCTTGCGAACTCGGCCGCGATTTCCTCGGCCAGGAACGTCTCGACGTCGAACATTGCGTCGTCGAGCATCTGCTGGGTGACCGCCGGATTGGCGTACAGCTCGCCGGACGGCGGCACGATCTCGGTGAAGGTTGGCGTGCCCGTTTCGGCGCGGCCATCCTCGAAGCCGACGAAGCCCGACGGGGTCCCGCCGCTGGCGATCAGCTTGCGATAGCCGGCGCTCCCGACCTTGACGACATTGGCGATCGAACGGATCGGCGAGATGGCTTTGAGCGTGCTGTCGATCTGCTCATCGATTTCCTTCGGCACCGCGTAACCGCCGATGGAATCTGAAGAATTGTCGATCGCCTTGGTCTCGAGCCCGGCCTCAATTCCCTTTCGCAAATATTGTTCACTGAACATATTTGCGCCCTGCGATTTGACCCCATCGAGCGCCGGCCGCTGCGGCGCGATCGCACCGCTCGCGATCTTCGCCTTGAGCAAATCGAGCTCGGCCTTGAGCCGCGCAACTCCATCTTCTTCGCGCTCCAGGGCGTCGAACGACTCCTCGAGCGTATCCGCCTTCACTTCCACCATTCGCATTGTCTCCTTTTGAACTCGCGCAAAAAAAGGCCGCGGTTTCCCGCGACCCTCGTCACCTCATTTCGTCATCCCGGACTTGATCCGGCTCAGAACCTCTTCTGGTATTTCTCGCCCGGGATCGCCCGGATCGAAATGATGCGATCCACGACCATCAAATGTTCGTAATCGTTCTCATGCCCGAAATTGCCGGGCACCTTCGTTCGCCTGCCAATGAATTCAATCCGATGGACACCGTCGGGCAGATCGCGCAGCAGGTGCGCGTTTGCTGAAAACGTAAGCCACGTTCCTCGCGGTGCTTCCTGAAGTGAACCCTCGTTCCAATGACACTGCTGCCTTGTCGGCATTGGACAGAAATTCGACCACTCCCAACCGTGGTCCCAAAGTCCGCTCCACCGTTGCGCTGGCAACATCTCGAAGCAGTTCGGATCGTCCGGATCCCAAGCCGCCACACCCCCGAACCGCAGGTCGTTCAGGCAGCGCTCTTTCATGCCGGGATTTGCGGCGCGGATTTTCTGCATCTCAGCATCGGAGAATGCGGGCTTCCGATGGTCGCAGCCGACCAGCAGCAGGCTGATCGCGATGACAAACCAACCCCTCATGCGCGGAGCTTCGCTTAATCAAACATCAGTTTCAACCGCATGTACCCGCGCCAGCCTCTGCATCGGCCGCTTGACCAGGCTGACTTCCACTAGGTCGAGCTCCCGCAACTCCCGCAGCGATCCCGCCGCCCGTGCCTCCCGCACCCGATAGCCGAAGCTGAGCCCGCGAAGCCCACGGCGCACCAGCTCGCCGACCCGCTCGTCGACCACTCGCGCAATCACCCGAAGCCCGCGCTTGTCCTCGCTCAGATGCTCGACGCTCCCGACCGGTTGGCCCTTGTGCTGCAAAAGCAGCGGCACCTCGCCGGCGCGCTTCAGCGCCTCCGCGAACGCACCCTTTCGAACGACGTCGCCGCCGCTGTCCGGGCGGTCGAAGATCGCCGCATAGCCCGCGACCCTCATCCGCTCACCAGGTCCGTAAGCCGAAGCTTCACCGCGATCCCGATCAGCAGCATCGCCAGCGCGATCCGTACCAGCCACGTCACCACCGCGCGCCACGCGGTCCGCTTGGCGTCGCGCCACGCGGACAACAGCTCGCGCAATTCGTCCATGTCCCGCCGCGCCCGCGCATCGTCGAGCCCCAGCGCGCCCAGCGCCCTTCGCGCTCCGGACTGGCTCGATTCCTCGACCAGGGCGCGAAGCGTCACCACGTCGATCACTCGCCCGTCGGCCTGCGCGACCAGGGTCGCAAGCAACGCGTCGTTCGTCATTCGGCTTTCTCCGCAGAGAAGCCGAGCATCGCCCTCTTTTCCGAATCGCTCAGGAACCCAGCCGCGCCGACCTGCTCCCAGAGCTTCGCCCGGTCCTCGGCAAGCTCGCTGATCTGGTCGGTGTCGACCGCTAGGCGTACCGGCCCCATCCAGTCGCTCAGCATCTCCGACAGCGCGTCCAGGATCCGCGCCGCCATCGGCAGGATCGTCTGCCGATACAGCGCCCGCCCCGCCTCGCGGGCATTGGCATAAGTGGCGTCCCCCGGAAGCCCGACCAACACCGGGGGAACGCCGAAGGCGAGCGCGATGTCGCGCGCCGCGCCTTCTTTCAAAGCGACGAAATCCATGTCCGCAGGCGTCAGGCTCAGCGCCTGCCACTTCAGCCCGCCCTCGAGCAGCAGCGGCCGCCCCGCATTCTGCGTCCCCGAAAATTCGCTCTCCAGTTCGCTCTTCAGCCGAGCGAACTGATCGGGCGAAAGCAGCGCCCCGTCCGCGGGCTCATATGTCAGCGCACCGCTCGGCCGCGCCGCATTGTCGAGCAGCCCCTTGTTCCATCGGCTCGCCCGGTTGTGCACGCTGGCGGCGGCGATCGCCGCGTCCAGGCAGCCCATCCCATAATGGTCGTCGCGCGGGTGGAGCGAGCGGATGTGCGCAACCAGCGCCCGCCCAAGCCCGTCCTCCCTCGCCAGCCGCGTCGTGCGTCCGCCGGCGCGATATTTGTAAGCAATCGGCCATCCGTTCGAATCCGGCTCGACGCTGACCCGCTCCGGCCGAAGCATCGCCAGCTCGCCCGGCTTCTCGTCCGCATCGATCAGCACCTGCACATAGGCATTGCCGTGCAACAGGAGCGCCGCGCCGATGCCTTCCAGCAGTGCCCCGTCGACCAGCTTCGCCGCCGCCTCGTCGCCTTCCGCCGAATAGACGGTCAGCGACCCAAGCATCCCCGCGACCAGCCGCACCGCGCGCTGTCCGACCGGGTTGTTGCGATAGACCTCGTCGAACTGCGCCTCGTAAGAGCGCGCAAATCCCTCGCCGCCCGACGCGCCGAGCCAGGCAGGCACAAGCGCCCGCTGAGGCTCCGGCGCGCTCTTGCGGCCGAACCACCATGCCATATTTGCTCCTGATGTTGCGGCCTTGCTGCCGCCAATAACTAGCTGCCGAGATGCTTCAGGCAGCGCTCAATATGCTCGTCGAGAGCCTTCAAATACTTCCCGCCCACTTCAGGCCGGAAGCTTATGAGATCAACACTCCCCTTTCGACGATTGCAGTCGCCGCACGCAAAAACGAGGTTGTGCAAATAGTCGCCGCCGCCATCCTTCTTGGGCCGCAGGTGATCTCGAGTGCAATCCTGCGACAGTCTCTGTTTCGGCATGTGCTTCTCACAGTGAAAGCACTTCGCCCCATATTTCTCGAGCGCCGAGCGCAATGCCGCCGCAGCGCCTAGCTCCTTCTTATCATGCCCTACTTTGTAGAGCGGTGTGCCATTGCCATCGACACGCGAGAACTTGATCCGATTGTACGGTTCCTGGCTCGCCAGCGGATGCGCGGCCACAATTCGGTTCAACATACTCATCCGCGCAGTCTTGCCGATGAACTTTGAAAATTGCGTTTAAAGCCGCCGCACCCGCGGCAGCCCGCTCTTCGTCTCACCCAATTCGGTCATCGCCCACACCATCGCGTCGGCGCGGTCTGGAGACCGCCCCGGCCCTTCATATTCGCCGCCGGCGATCATTCCCGCCATCTGGTCCTCCAGCTTCGGGAAGCACCCCGCAAGGAACGCCTTGCCCGCCTCGAACCGAAGCGCGACCGGCTCCGCGCGCGCCACCTTGCCCTTCGACGCGTGGACCAGCTTCACCTTCACCGGACAATCGGCCGCGCGAAGAACGCTCGCCACCATCGCCCCGCCATTGTTCGCTTCGGCAACCACCACAGACGCGCCCCAGCGGGCGGCCGCTGCAGCGACGCGATTGGCCCAGCCTTCGGGGCTCAGCCCCTGCACCGTCTCGTCGGCGATCACGTAGAGCTCCTCGCCGCGTTTTCCCGCGACCACGATCCCGCACGCATCGACTCCCTCGCCGACCCCCGCCGGCGGGTCGACTCCGACCACGATCCGCTCGCAAACAGGCGCCGTCGACCGGCACCTCTCCATCAATTCCCGAGGCCACAGCGACCCCTCGATTTCCTCGATCAGCTCGCCGTCCAGCTCCTGCCGCCCGATCCGCGTTCCGCCATAGGTGGCGACCATCACCTCGACGAACCGTTCGTCCAGGTTGATGTTGTCCCCGGTCCGCCCGGTCGTCGTCACGGTCCACTTCTCGTCGCGGATCCGCTTCAGCAGCTCAATGCTCCTCGGCGTCGTCGTTACCAGCGCCCGCGGCCGGCTTCCCCGGCGAAGCCCCATCTGCAAGTTCATCCACGCCGATTCCGGGCTCCGCCATTTGGCGAGCTCGTCGCACCAGGCGAAATCATGCTCCGGCCCGCGAAGGCCTTCCGGATTGTCGCCTGAAAACAGCTGCGCCTCGCTCCCGTTGGGCCAGCGAAGCCGTCCCATGCTCGGCTCCCAGCTCACCCGGTGCCGCCGCCGCTTGGCGACGCTCAATATCCCGCTGACGCCCTCGACCATCACCCGCCGCGCTTCGTCGATCGTCGCTCCGACCAGCGCGATCCTAACGCCAGGCCTGCTGCGTGCGATCTTCTCCACCCATTCGGCGCCCGCGCGGGTCTTCCCGAACCCGCGCCCGGCCATCATCAGCCAGGTCCGCCAGCCCTCTGTCTCTGGCGGCAGTTGCGCCTGGTGCGCCCAGCTTTCGAAGTCCGCGTCCAGCGCCAGTACGTCGGCGGGAGTCATGCTCCAGATGATGCGCCGCTGCTCCTCGGGAGAAGCAGCGAGCAGGGCGCGGATCAGGTCGCGCTCCGTTCTATATTTCACCGTCAGTCCCGGTTGCGCAGCCGCTGCAGTTTCTTGAACAGCCGCTCCCGGACCTCCTCGATCTCAACCTCAGCCGGCTCCTCGATCGCCTCAATCGCGCTATCACGGTGCATCTTCAGCAGGTGCATGGCGATCTGGTTCGGATACTCACGCATCCGCTCCTCGGAACCATCCTTGCGGACCACGATCTTCTCGGTTCCGTTCAGTGCACGGTCGAGCATCACCAGCTCCAGCCGCTGGTAGGCGGTCGCAATTGCCTCGGCCCAACCGGCGCGGAATGCCGCCACTTTCTTCCTGCGAACGTAGGCGGCCGTCAGCGATATGCCCGCCGCCTCGGCCGCGACCGTGACGTTGCAGGTTTCGCTGAGCGCCGAGAGAAACTGCTTCTCTCTAGCCCGCGTCCACTCGCGCCTGCGGGCCTTCCTGACGATCGGCCTGGCGCCGCCGGCAACAACCAGCTCCTTCGACTTGCGCCCGCCTTTGCCCACTCGCTGTCTCCACAAACAAAAAGGCCGCGCCTCGTGTGAGGCCGGCCCGACTCGGATTCTTCGACTGTGACAGGATGTACCGAAACAGCGTCACGCTGTCAAGGGTTTTTTACCTAATTGGTACAAAACTGGTGTGGCTACTCCTTACCGGCGGCGTTTTCCTGGTTGGCCTGGGACTCATCGGATCCGGGCGCGACGCCCAGCTCGGCGAGCGGCTCCTTGGGCGCGTTGGTGATTTCGTTGCCGACCGTCGCAGCACCGTCCTGGCTGCCCGATCGGCTGGCGATGCTTGCGAGGAGGACGAGAAGGAATGCGATAGCGAGCCCGGTCATTCCCACGCGCACCCGCTGCGCCGTGCTTCCGGCGCGATGCTCAGTAAGGCCGGTTCGGTGGGGCATCGTCGACGAAGCTATGGCTGGCTTCGACAATATGCAAGTTGCGAACAGCAACTGCTCTTGACGAACTTCGGTCCGGCGGCGAAACCGCCCGGCATGACTCGCATCCCGCTTCTGCTCGCACTTGCTGCAACCGCTGCGCTCGCCGGTTGCAAGAAGGAAAACCACACCATCATCGCCGGTCCTGACGGTGACGCCGCCAACCAGGCGCCGCCCACCAACGGCCCGATCGTCCTCCCGCCGTCGATCGCGTCCAGCAAGATCTACCGCTGCAAGGACAACAGCGTGGTCTACATCGACTGGCTGTCGGACAATAAGTCGGCCAACTTCCGCGCGAACCAGACCGACGTTCCGGTCACGCTCGCCACTACGGAAGCCGGCAAGCCGATGACGGCGCAAGGCTATTCGCTTACCGGCACTCCGGAAGGCGGCACCATCACCCTCGAGCGTCCTGGCAAGGGGAGCCAGAGCTGCAAAGCCTAAGCGCTCACTGACATCGAATTTGACCCCGCGGCGGAAACGCTGCGGGGTTTTTCTTTACCTCCTTGACGACGGTCCCACCGGGCCACAGGCTCGGTTCCAAGGGGGAGCATCCATGCTGATCGACCGGCGCGGCTTTGCGAAAGGGGCGGCCGCTTTTGCTGCCGCTGGAGTATTCAGTGGAAAGGCCGCGGCCCAGCGGCTCGTTGCGGGATCGCCCCAGGCCCGGGCGCTTGCCGCCATCCGCGACTATGCGGAGGCGCATCGCCGCTACCTCAATCTTCCCGGAATGACCGTCGGAGTGACCAGCCCCAGCGGCTTCGCGACGTCGCTCAGCGTCGGGTTTGCCAATGCCGAGACCCGCGCCCCGATCGCTCCCGACACGCTGGTTCAGATCGGCTCGATCAGCAAAAGCTTCCTCAGCGCGCTTCTCCACCAGTTCGCTCAGGAAGGCCGCTTCAAGCTTTCCGACCGGATCGTCCGCTTGCTCCCGGAAACGGCGCTCCCGCGCACCAGTCCGATCGAGGTGCAGCACCTGCTCGACCACGTCGCCGGGTTGCCCGGAGATCCGCCGCTCTTCGTCCGCGGCGGTTTGTGGACGGCCTATGCGCCGGGCAAGCACTGGCATTATTCGAACACCGGCTACGACCTGCTAGGCCAGCTCGCCGAACATTTCGGGAAGAAACCGCTCGACCGGCTGCTCGCCGAGCGGATTTTCGAGCCGCTGGGGATGCGCCTTACCCGAGGTGCAATCACGTCGGGCGAACGGCTGCTCTACGCGCAAGGGTATGAGGCTGCCGACGAGACCGTCCCCTTCGTCCGGGGAGCGCCTTTCGCCCAGGCGCCCTGGGTCGACGTTACCACCGGCGCCGGCTGCATCGGCTCGACCGCGTCCGACATGAATCACTATCTCCGCACCCTCGCCAACGCGGCCAAAGGCCTCGGCGGAATGGGTCTCGGCGCGAAGGAAGCGCTCGCCTACGTCACTCACAAGGTGCCGAGCGACTCTCCGGAAATGGCCTATGGGAACGGCCTGATGCACGTCGAGGACAAGGGCCGCCGCTATCTTCATCACACGGGCGGCATGGTGTCATTCGCTTCGTCATTCCACGTCGACGTCGACAATGGCGTGGGGGCGTTCGCCAGCTCCAATGTCAGCGCCTTCCTCGATTATCGACCTCGCAAACTGACCTTCTTCGCCGTCCAGGCACTTGCCGCGGCCGAGGCCGGGCAGAAGCTCCCCGACCCGCCCGCGCTGGAGCCCAAGCTTCCCGAGGCCGCCGACTATGTCGGGATCTACCGGACAAGCACGGGCCGCAGCTTCGAGGTACGCGGCGGGCCCAGGCTGACGATAATCTCGAACGGCAACGAAGCCCCGCTGGAACCCGCCGGCGAAAATTCCTTCCGCACTCTCCACCCCGATTTCCGGGCCTTCACCTTGATGTTCGAACGCGGCAACGGAAAGGCGATCGTCGCTCACTGGGGTCCGCAAAGCTTCGTTCGCGAAGGGGTCATGGCGAAACTGCCGGGAAGCGATCCGGCCCTCGCTCGCCTCGCGGGCCGCTACGTCAACGACAGCCCGTGGTGGGGCACGACGATCGTCGTCGAGCGCGGCGGCAAGCTGTGGATCGGTACCGACACCCCAATGACGCCGGTCGGAAAGAATCGCTGGCGGGTGGGGGAGGAAAGCTGGAGCCCGGAACGCGCCTCCTTCGCCGATTTCATCGACGGGCAGCCGCAGACCTTCGTCTTCTCCGGCGTCGAGTTCGCGCGGCAGGACACGTGAGGCGAGCCTAGCCCGCGCTCGCGAGGGCGGCTAAGGGCGCCCCCATGGACGTCGCCGAACTCTCCCGAATCACGCCCGAAATCGTCGCCGAGCACGGCCTCAACGACGAGGAATATCAGCGTATCCTGAAAGCGCTCGGCCGGGAGCCGAACCTGGTCGAGCTGGGGATCTTCTCGGTGATGTGGTCGGAGCATTGCTCCTACAAGTCGTCACGGGTGCACCTGAAGAAGCTTCCGACCGAGGCCCCCTGGGTGATCCAGGGCCCCGGCGAGAATGCCGGCGTGATCGATATCGGCGACGGCGATGCGGCCATCTTCAAGATGGAGAGCCACAACCACCCGTCCTACATCGAGCCCTACCAGGGGGCGGCGACCGGGGTCGGCGGAATCCTGCGCGACGTCTTCACCATGGGCGCTCGTCCCGTCGCCAACTTGAACGCGCTCCGCTTCGGCTCGCCCGACCACCCGAAGACCCGGCACCTCGTCGCGGGCGTCGTCCACGGGATCGGCGGCTACGGCAATTGCGTCGGGGTCCCGACCGTCGGCGGCGAGGTCAATTTCGACGAAAGCTACAACGGCAACATTCTCGTCAACGCGATGACCGTCGGGGTCGCGAAGCAGGACAAGATTTTCTACTCGGCCGCCGCGGGCATCGGCAATTCGGTCGTCTATGTCGGCTCGAAGACCGGGCGCGACGGAATCCACGGCGCAACCATGGCGAGCGCCGACTTCTCCGAGGACAGCGAGGAAAAGCGCCCGACTGTCCAGGTCGGCGATCCGTTCACCGAAAAGCTTCTGATCGAAGCCTGCCTCGAGCTGATGGCCTCCGACGCGATCGTCGCCATCCAGGATATGGGCGCCGCCGGCCTCACATCCTCCTCGGTCGAAATGGCGAGCAAGGGCGGCGTCGGAATCCGCCTCGACATGAACAAGGTGCCGTGCCGCGAAGAAGGCATGACCCCGTACGAGATGATGCTCTCCGAAAGCCAGGAGCGGATGCTCATGGTCCTCAAGCCCGGCCGCGAGGCCGAGGCGGAAGCCATCTTCCGCAAGTGGGAGCTGGATTTCGCGGTGATCGGAACGGTGACCGACACTGGCCGCATGGAGCTCGTCTGGAACGGCGAAACCGTCGCCGACATCCCGCTCGACCCGCTCGCCGACGAGGCGCCGCTGTACGAGCGCCCCTATGCTGCGCCCAAGGCGCCCGCGCCTTTGACCGACATCCCCGAAAGCGCCGACCTCGCCGCCGACCTCGTCGCTCTGATGGGGTCCGCCGCTCTCGCCTCGCGCCGTTGGGTCTGGGAACAGTATGACCAGACGGTCGGCGCCGACACGGTGCAAAGGCCGGGCGGCGACGCCGCGGTCGTCCGGGTCCATGGGGCGAAGAAAGCGCTCGCGATCACCACCGATTGCACGCCGCGCTATTGCTTTGCCGACCCATTCGAAGGCGGCAAGCAGGCCGTCGCCGAAGCCTACCGCAACCTCTGCGCTGTCGGCGCGAAGCCGCTTGCGATCACCAACTGCCTGAACTTCGGAAATCCGCAGCGGCCGGAGATCATGGGGCAGTTCGTCGGCTGCGTCGAAGGCATCGCCGAAGCCTCCCGCGCCCTCGACTTCCCGGTCGTTAGCGGCAACGTCTCACTCTATAACGAGACCAAGGCCGACGACGGGTCGTCGCTCGCGATCTTGCCGACCCCCGCCATCGGCGGTGTCGGGCTTCTCGACGATCATTCGACGATGGCCACCATCGCCTTCAAGCAGCCGGGCGACGTCCTGGTCGTCATCGGCACGCGCGGAGGCCACCTCGGCCAGTCGCTGTGGCTTCGACAGATTCATGATCGAGCCGACGGCCCTCCGCCGCCGGTCGATCTTGAGGCGGAGCGCCGCACCGGCGAGTTCGTGCGCGAGCAGGCAAGGCTCGGCGCACTCAGCGCCGTCCACGACGTCTCGGACGGCGGCATCGCCGTCGCGATCGCCGAGATGGCGCTTGCCGGAAACGTCGGGGCGTTGATCCAGCCGTCAGGCCCGGGCCATGTCGCACGCCAGTTCTTCGCCGAGGACCAGGGGCTGTACGTCGCGACGATCGATGACGGACACCTTCTCGATTTCCTCACGGGCGCCGACGCCGCGGGAGTCGAGGTCGAGCCGATCGGCCGGACCGCCGGCAAGCGGCTGATCTTCGAGCTTGCCGACCGCGATTTCTGCATCCCGCTCGATCAGCTCCGCGCCGCCCACGAGGGCTTCTTCCCCAGGCTGATGGGCGAGGACGCGGCTCTGGCCTAGACAGCGCCGGGGACCGCGCTAGCCTCGCCGCGAAAAGGGGGGCTGCTCATGTGGAAGCCGATCGCGCTGGCGACTCTCGTAAGCGGAATGCTCGATATCCTGCTCGCGATCGGGCTGACGCTGGCCTACGGGCGCGAACCCGCCAACATGCTTCGGTCGGTCGCTTCCGGCGCCTTCCCGGCCGCCGTGGACATGGGCACGTCCGGAGCGATCCTCGGCCTGCTCGTCCATTTCGCGCTGATGGCGATCATGGCGACAGCGTTCGTGCTGCTGGTTCGGTCGCGGCCGGTGCTTCTCGAAACGCCGTGGAGGACCGCGCTCGCGTTCGGCGTCATCACCTATTTCGCAATGAACTGGCTGGTCGTCCCGCTCCGCTTCGGAACGCCGCTTCCGCCCAAGACGATGTCGATCGCAACCCAGCTGTTCGCCCACATCGTGCTCGTCGCGATCCCGTTCGTCCTTATCGCCCGCCGCTTCCTCAGGGCCGCTCCTGAATAACGTTGCGAATGGTTCGCATTATCGTTATATGCCGGCAAATGATCCTGTGCGTCTGCAACGCCATCACCGAGAGCGAAGTTCGCGACCTGGCCCGCGCCGGCGCCCCAACGCCCGAACAGGCCTATGCCGCGCTCGGCCATGAGCCGCAGTGCTGCAGTTGCCTCTCCTACGCGCAGAAGCTCATGGACGAAGAGCGACGGGCTCACCCCAAGCTTCGCGCCGTCGCCTGACTTGACCCTCTTCCCGCCGCGGCGCATGTGGCCGGGGCGACGCGAGGAGGCCGCGAATGAAGGGCGACCCGAAGGTCATCGAGCTACTGAATGAAGCGCTCAAGAACGAGCTGACCGCGGTCAACCAATATTGGCTCCACTACCGCCTTCTGGACAACAAGGGCGTCAAGCGGCTGGCCGAATTCGAGCGGTCCGAATCCATCGACGAGATGAAGCACGCCGACAAGCTTGCCGAGCGCATCCTGTTCCTGGACGGGCTTCCCAATTTCCAGATGCTCGGCCGCTTGCGCATCGGCGAAAGTGTCGAGGAGATCCTCCGCGCCGATCTCGAGCTGGAGATGGAGGCGCTGGACCAGCTCAAGCCCGCCATCGCGCATTGCGAAGACGTCCGCGATTACGTCAGCCGCGACCTGTTCGCCGAAATCCTCGAAAATGAGGAGGAGCATGTCGATACTCTCGAACAGCAGTTCGAGATGATCGCGAGCATGGGCATCCAGAACTACGTCCAGCTTCAGTCAGAGGCCGCGAAAGACTAGGTCGCCGAAGGGGGCGGCAGGTGGCGACGGCTTCATCCGACCGGATCGTCAGCCTCGACCTCATCCGCGGTATCGCGGTGATGGGGATCTTCTCCGTCAACATCGTCGCCTTCGCGATGATCCAGGCCGCCTATCTGAGTCCCCCCGCATACGGGGGCTGGCACGGGGCCGACGGCCTGGTCTGGGCGCTCAACATGCTGCTGGTCGACGGCAAGTTTCGAACCCTGTTCTCGATGCTCTTCGGTGCCTCGATGCTGCTCGTGATCGAGCGCGCGGAGCGGTCCGGGCAGAACGGCTGGACCGTCCATTGGCGGCGAATGGCCGTGCTTCTCGCTATCGGCGCCGCCCATGCCACCCTGATTTGGCACGGCGACATCCTCACGCTCTATGCGACCACCGGCTTCGTCGCCTATTTCTTCCGCCGGATGCCGGTCCAACGGCTCGCCGGCCTCGGCCTGTCGCTCTCGCTGTTCAACCTGCTGCTGTTCGGGGCGATTGCGGCGACCCTCGTCCATCAGGACCTGGCCGCCCACGGCCCTCATCCCGACGCCGAGACCCTGCGCAACTGGAACGCGAACGCGGGCTCCTTCTTCCCAACGGCCAAGGCAATCGCGCAGGACAAGGCGATCTATGGCGGGTCGTGGCTTGCGATCGTCGCCCATGAGGCGAGCAGTGTCGCGCAGATCATCACCAACAACCTCGTGCTCCTGCCCGACACGCTGGGACTGATGCTTCTCGGCATGGCCGGGTACAAGTCGGGCTTCCTGACGGGCGAGTGGAGTGACGATCGCTACCGCCGCGTCGCAGCCTGGGGCATCGCCCTCGGGCTGGCCGGTTTCGGTGCGTTGGTCGCGGCGGATTTCGCCACGCGCTTCTACGTGCCGCTCGTCCTTGGCGGCTTCATGGCGGCGATGGTCCCCTTCCGGCTCGTCATGGCCTTCGGCTACGCCGCGCTGATCGTGCTTCTGTTCCGCCGCCCGAGCGCGCTTCGCGCCCGCTTCGCTGCTGTCGGGCGAGCCGCCTTTACCAACTACATCGGCACCTCGCTGGTGACGACGCCGATCTTCTACGGCTGGGGCCTTGGGCTTTACGGCAAGCTCGGCCGGGCCGAGGCGTGGCTGCTTGTGCCGCTGGTCTGGGCGTTGATGCTCTTGTGGTCGAAGCCGTGGCTCGACCGCTTCACCTACGGACCGTTGGAATGGCTGTGGCGCTCGCTCGCCCGAGGCAAGCTGCAGCCAATGCGAAGGAAGCCGGACGCTCCGGCGGCCGCGGCCGCCTAGATCCGGCCGAAAGTCTGGTTGTTTGCCTTACGGCCGAAACCGCTGGCCGCAGGCCGCGAGCGCGACAGCAGCGGATTGGTCGCCTTGTCGAACAGCTCAACCGTCTGCTCGAACATCTTACGAAGCTCGACCACCTCGGGCACCAGCTCGTCGGGGAAGCGGCGGGATTCGACGCAGAACCGCGCCGTCGTCTCGATCAGCTCGGCGATCTTGGCCATGGGCTCGGCACCGAGCTGGCGCGATTCGCCCTTGAGCGTGTGCGCCGGGATGACGAGCGCAGCAGTGTTCTGCTCGCGCATCGCCTGTTCGATCTGGCTGACCGACTTGGCGCCGTCCTCGCGGAAATAGCCGAGGATTCGAATGAAGCCCGGCCCGAGCTCGGTCCGGCTACGCTCGAAATGCACCCAGTCGACGATATCCTGGTCGTCGCTCACCCACTTCTCCTTGGCGCCCGGCGTCCCGGGCACTCGTCCACTAGCCTCCAGTTAGCGCGCGAACGGTAAATTTAGCCTTAGCGGGACTGGTCGAACGGATTCTTGGGCGATCGCAGTGTCATGCGCAGCGGCACGGGCCCCAACCCAAGCTCCCGCCGCATCGAATTGAGCAGGTAGCGGCGATAGCTTTCCGGAAGCTCGCTGACCCGAGTCCCGAAGACGACGAAGCTCGGCGGCCGTGATTTCACCTGGGTGATGTAGCGAAGCTTGATCCGCTTGCCCCCGGGAGCCGGCGGCGGATTGGTTTCGATCGCCGCCTCGAACCAGCGGTTGAGCTCGCCCGTGCCGATCCGCCGCGACCATTGCTCGCGAACCTCGAACGCGGCTCCGATCAGCTGGTCGATCCCCTTGCCGGTCTTGGCGGAGACGGTGAGCACGGGAATGCCCTTGATCTGGGCCAGCCCCTCCTCGAGCGCCGCCTTCACTCCGTTGAACAGCGACGAGGCATTCTCCGCCACGTCCCACTTGTTGATTGCGATCAGCAGCGCCCGGCCCTCGTCGATCACCTGCTCGGCGATCCTGAGGTCCTGCGCCTCGAGGCCGCGGGTGGCGTCGAGCAAGAGCACGACGACTTCGGCCATGTCGATCGCGCGGCGAGCATCGGCGCTCGACAGTTTCTCCAGCTTGTCGGTGACCTTCGACCGCTTCCTGAGGCCGGCAGTGTCCACGATCTTGACCGGCCTGCCCTGCCATTCCCAGTCGATCGAGATGGAGTCGCGGGTTATGCCAGCCTCCGGTCCGGTGATCAGCCGCTCCTCGCCGACCATCCGGTTGACGAGCGTGGACTTGCCCGCATTCGGCCGGCCGATGATCGCGAGCTTGAGGGGAGCGCCCGAGTCGGGCTCCTCGTCCTCGATTTCCGGCTCATCCGCACCTTCGCGTTCGAGGAGCGGAAGAAGCGCTTCGAACAATCCGGCAATCCCCTCGCCATGCTCGGCGCTGATCGCAACCGGGTCGCCGAGGCCTAGCCGATAGGCGTCGAGCACTCCCGCCTGGCCCGATCGAGCCTCGGCCTTGTTGCCGACAACCACGACAGGCGTCTTGCTGACCCGAAGCCAGCGTCCGATTTCCTCGTCCAGCGAGGTGATCCCTTCGCGCGAATCGAACAGGAACAGGGCAACGTCAGCCTCGCGAACCGCGGCCTCGGTCTGCTTGCGCATCCTCCCCGGCAGCGTCTGCGGGTCCTCGTCTTCATAGCCAGCGGTATCGATGATCCGGAATTCGAGCCCGAAAAGCTCAGCCTCGCCCTCGCGGCGGTCGCGGGTCACGCCCGGGCGGTCGTCGACCAGCGCCAGCTTCTTCCCGACGAGCCGGTTGAACAGCGTCGATTTCCCGACGTTGGGACGTCCGACGATTGCGACGGTGGGAAGCGGCATTGCGCCTCTCTAAGGCCGCGCCGCCAGCCGTCCACCCTCCGCTTTAGCGGAACGCGTGCAACCGCCCGTCGTCGTCGAGAACGTAAAGCATGTTGTTGGCGACCACCGGCGGCAGGCTGACGCCCGCCTTCAGCTCGGTTTGCCCCTGCACCGCTCCGCGGTCGGGATCGACGAAGATCAGCGCGCCTTCGCTGCTAGCGACGATCAGCCGCCCGCCCGCAAGGATCGGCCCGGCATAGCTGATCGGCCCGTTCTTGCTCTTGGCGTTGCGGAATTCGGGAAGCTGGGTGATCCAGCGAATCTTGCCCGAGGCCCTGGCGATCGCCATCAGCTTGGCGTCGTCGGTAACCACGAACAGCCAGTCGCCGGCGACCCAGGGAGTCGTGATTCCCGCGAGGTTCAATTCCCACATGCGCTGGCCGGTGATGAGCTCGAGGGCAACCATCCGGCCGCCCTGTCCGATCGCGATCACCTGGCCGTTGTCGATCACAGGATCGGCGTCGACGTCGGCGAGCGAGGAGACGCTGGTCCGGATGCTGGTCCGCGCGAGCGCGTCCTGCCAGACCACTCGGCCGTTCTCGTAGCGGTAGGCATTGAGCTCGCCGGAGGAGAATCCGGCAACGATCGTGCCCTGTGCATAGGCCGGTGAGGCGACCCCGAAGATTCCCGCGATCTCGAGCGCCGCAGCGGCGCTCCAGTTGGTCGAGCCGTCCGTCAGCTTGAGCGAATAGAGCTGGTTGTCCTGGCTCATGACATAGACTGCGTCGCCGCCCACGGTCGGCGATCCGCGAAGCGGTCCGCCGGGACGAACCTGCCAGACGATCCCGCCGTTCGTTGCGTCCAGCGCCGCGACGAAGCCCAGTCCGTTGGTCGCGTAGATCCGCCCGTTCGAATAAGCGACTCCGCCGCCGTAGAGCGAAGCGTCGTTACCCCTCTCGGTGCCGAACTGGCTGGCCCAGACGGTCGCTCCTGTCTGCGCGTTGAAGGCGCGCACGGTCGCGGTGGTGTCAATCGTGTAGACGCGGCCGTCGGCGACGATCGGAGCAGCAGCGAGGCGCGCCGCGACACTCGTTCCCTGGCCGATGGACACGGCCCAGGCCTGGTTGAGGGTGCCAGGAAGGGCGACGTGGCCCGGGTTCTTGGATTCATTGCCCCCGGACTGCGCCCAATTGGCGTTCGTCACGGGCGCCGGAAGGCTCATCGGAAGCGCGGCCGTCGCCGGATCGACGGAAACGTTGGTTTCGGTCGCGAGTACCGCGATCCGCTCGCCGACGACCGGAGTCGAAGGCTTGCCCTTCTTGAAGATCCCGCATCCGCTAGCGGCGAGCGCCGCGGCAATCAGGAATCCAATCTTCAGCTGCTTGCGGTTCATTCACTTGTTCCTGGCTGGCTCGCCGGCGGTGCGGCGGCAGTGATGTCGATGCCGAGCGTGCCGGCGATTTGCTGAGCGCGGTTGCGGAGCGTTTCCGGCACCTCCAAGTTCGTCGCAATCGCGGCGAACAGGCGGCCGGCCTTGTCCTTCTGGCCCTGCTTCAAATAGGCCATCGCGGTCATCTCGCCCGCGGTTCCGAACCAGGCGTTGCCCGGCTTGGCGAGCGGCTCGAGCCTGGCGATCACCTCCTCCGGCTTGAGCGTATCGAATTCGAGGGCGGTCGAGCGGATCGTCGCGGCGTCGCGATAGGGGTCGGGAATGCCCTTGTCGTTCACGATTGCCCTGTATTTGCCTAGCGCCGTGGCCCGGTCGCCGGAGTCGAGCGCGATGGCCGCATCAGCCATCAGCGCGACTGCCCGAACGACGTCGTTGCCCGAATCCTCGAGCGGCTTGAGGCGGGTCTTCGCGCCTTCGGCGCCGCCGCTTCCGATTTGCTCGTAAATCTTGGTCAGCTCTTCCGACTGCGCCTGCGATTTCTCGATCTGCTTCTGCTGCCAGTAGAGATAGCCGCCGACGGCAGCGAGGAAGAGAATGAGAGCAGCGATCAGCCACTTGCCATAGGTCTTGGCGAAGCTTTGCAGCTGGTCCCGCCGCAGGTTCTCGTCCACCTCGCGAAGGAAGGCCTGGTTGGGTTCGTCAGGAGTGTCGGGGGTCAGAGCCAAGGATGCCTCAACTTACGAAGACCGAACGGCCGTTGCGGAGCCGCTTCCCTCCCCCACGGGAGATGAACGGAAGCTGGCGGCGCTTCGTCTAGCCGCTGCGGTGGGAAAGGCAAAGGGGCTGGGCACGCTCAGCCGGCGCTTACGTCCTTCACATTGTCGTCGCTGTTCCGGTCTACGTAGAAATTATACGGATCCACGCCGGCGAAGCTGGGCTTCGCCTTGCTCCGGATCACGATTCGCTGGTTGCCGTTGCGGATCCTCTCGTGGCCGATGACGATCACGTCCTTGGCGGAAAAGGCGCCGAGCCCCGGGCGGGCGGTGAACAGCCCGACCTCGATCGGCTCGTCGAGCTTGGCCTTGGTCTCATCGCCCTTGCCGTTCGCATAGACCTTGCCGGCCGACACCGTCAGCGTCGTCTCCCACTCGCTGCCGACCTTCTTGGTCACCGCTTCGCTGACCTTGAGGTCATAGAGCGTGATCTTCTCGAACAGGTCGGTGATCAGCTGCTGCTGCTCGGGCGTCTTCGCTTCCTTCCGGAACTCGTCGATCAGGTCGACGGAGCGAAGATAGGGCGCGCCCTTGAACCGGAACCTCGCATCGAAGCGCGCGAGCGCCCGGTTGACCGCATCCTCGCCCAGCCGCTCCTGGAGCAGGTACATCGCGACCGCGCCCTTGCGGTAATGGATGTAGGGCTGGTTCTCGACCCGCTCGAGCGGAAGCTCCTCGACCGCCTCGGCTTTCCGCCCGCTCAGATAATTGTCGAGCTCATATTTCAGGAAGCGGCGGATCTTGTCCGGGCCGTAGAGGTGCTTCATCACCATCAGCGCCGAATATTGCGCTAGCGTCTCGCTGGTGATCGTCCCGCCCTGCATGTCGGCGCCAATGACCTGGTGGGCCCAATATTGGTGGGCCATTTCGTGGGCGACGACATAGGTGGTGAAGTCGATCTTCTCGGGATCGTTGGTGTTGGCGTTGAAGCCGATCGATTCCGAATAAGGCATCGTTCCCGCAAAGGCCTGGGCGAAGCTCGCATAGCCCGGGAATTCGATGATCCGGGCATAGTTGAACTGATAGGGCCCGAAGTTCGCGCGATAATAATCGAGCGCACTGCCCATCGCGTTCAGCATCTTCTGGACGTTCCAGTCGTGGCCCGGGTGGTAGAAGACGCTGAGCTTGATGCCGTTGTGCTCGCGGGTCGCCTGCTCATACTTCGCCGACTGGATCGAGAAGAAGTTGAGGATCGGCGCCGGGCTGACGAACCGCGCGGTCCGCCGTCCGTTGCTGGTCGTGTCCGAGGTTCGGTTGCCCGGCGCGATCGGGATCTGGTCCGCATCCGTCGTCAGCGTGATGTCGGACATCACCCAGTCGGCGTGGATGTAGTTACGCGCCGTGGCCTTCATGTCTTCCAGCTTCGCCGGGCGAAGCTCTGGCGGAAGGCCCTGGCGGCGGCGCTGGGTGCGATCGCTGAGCAACCCGTTGCGGTCCATCCCGATGACCGGCGCGAAGGAGAAATTGTTCGCGAACGTGCCGTTCTCGATGATGTCCGTCTCGGGCCGGCCGGCGCGGAAACCGCGGTGCCAGATCTGCGAAGCGAAGTTCAGTTGCGCCGATGCGCCGGGAGCAAGCGGCGTATCGAAACGGTAAATCCGATAGGCGAACTTGGGGTCGTCCTGGATTAGCCGCGCGCCCTGGATCGTCAGGTTGGTGAACTTGGCGTCGCGATCGCCCTGCCGAACATGCACCTCGCTGATCGGCGCGCTGGTCTTGTTCTGGAGCAAGTAGCTGCCGGTCGCGACCAGTTTCTTCTCGTTCGGGAACAGCTTGACGTCCAGGGATACCCTGGTGACCGCCGGCATCGGCAGGCTCTCGAACTTCAAATACTTCCGCTCATACTCGGCCTGGTATTTCTCGACGTCGTCCGACGTCTGGTAGCGGTTGAGAACCTTGATGTTGTAATAAGCGTAGGCGCCAGTCGCGGCCATCGCGACAGCAGCGGTGCCTAGCACCGCAAGCGAGGTCGCCGACGCATTGCGCCGCATGCGCCGCAGCCTCACGCGAAGCGAAAGATCGGTCCCGCGCGGCCACAGCAGATGAGCGACGACGATCAGGATCACGGCGAAGCAGAGCCAGTAGAGCTGGAACACGACCGAGCCGAACCAGAAGCTTCCCTGGCCGACGAAGTCGCTCAGTGGAACATTGGGCCCTTCGCCGTAGCGGTAGAGCGGGTCGGAATAACCCATGTTCTGGAGGAAAATCCCCGCGACGAACCAGACGAACAGGATTGCCCAGCCCGCATATTTGTTGGGGCTGAGCACCTGAACGAAGACGGCAAGCACCGCGATCAGGAGGCCGTCCACGGCTGCGGGCAGGATGAACCATGTGATGAAGTCGCCGGCCCCTAGCTCGCGAGCGCCGTTCAGCACTTCGTAGAGGATGCCCGTGAGAAGGCCGGTCGAGTTCACGATGAGCAGGACCACGAAGATCGCCAGGATCTTCGGGACAGTCATCACCCAGCTCGCGACGGGCGTTGAATCGAGGATCTCGTTGACGTTTCGGTCACGCTCCCGCCAGACCAGCTCGCCGCCATAGAAGGCCGCGATCAGAAGCAGGGTCACTCCATAGCCCCCGCGGACCATGCTCACCGTCGCCGACACTGTCGGGTGATCCGACGTTCCGTAGGTCGACGGGCTGAACCAGAGCAGGACCGAGCTCAGTCCGACTCCGAACAGCGTCAGCACGATGAGGCCGGGGCTGGTCAGCACCTGGCGCATCTCGATCCGAAGGCGCGACACGAATTGCGCCCAGCGCGACGGCTTGAGATCACGGGCAGTGAAGGCCCCGCCGCCAAGCTTCGGCGCCACCTTGGATGCCACGCCTTCGCGCGCTTCGCGCTTTGCCATCCGCCTGAGGCGCCATTTCGACGGCGCGCGCTCGGTCATCGTGAAGGTCCACAGCGTGAAACCGAGGAACGCCAGCCCGAGAAGCACCGCGAAGATGCGGTTGAACAGCAAGGTGCCGCTCAGCTCGACCAGCCGATTGTTCATTTCCGACTGGGTCCAATAGCGAGTGACCTGTCCGAGAGCGGCGGTGCCCAGGGGCTCCCACTTTGCAGCGGTCTCTCGATATTCGATCTTCTGGCCGACGATGCTGGAGGTGATCAGATAACCGATCACCAGCGCGACGGTGCCGATATACGCCGCCATCATCGACCTCAGGCGCGTCGCCAGCGCAAACAGGATGGCGCTGGTCAGGAAGATGTTGGGAATGGCGAAGATCAGGAACGGCCAGCCGTAATATTCGAACTTCTGCGGGCCGATCGTTTCCGGATCCACCCAGGGCATCATCGACCCGAAGGCCATCCCGAGCGGGATCGCGACGTAACCCAGAAGGGCGATGATGAAGCCGCCGAGGAATCGCCCAAGGATGATCTGCGTGGGCGAAACAGGCGTCGATCGGACGATCGGCGCAAAGCCGCTGCTGTCGTCGCGAACGATCGCATTGGCGACGAAAGCGGTGACCACGAACAGGTAGAAGAGCGAGAAGACCGAGGTCGCGACCGCGATCGCATAAGGCGCGTTTTCGTGGACTGCACCGGGGGTCCCGATGCTGACGTTCTCACTCGCGGTGATCCCGAAGCCCAGAAGGAAGAAGATCGCCACGGCGACCCAGAAAACCGGGTTCTTCAGCTGGTAGCGGATTTCGAACCTGGTGATTCCCAGCAGCATTGCCCCGCCCTCCCGCTCAGGCCGCGCGGCGGAGGGTCGAGAGCGTCGAGAAATAGACGTCCTCGAGCCCTCCCTCGACCGGCTCGAAGCCTTCGGGCTTCTTGTCGGCCAGCACGTGGACGATCGTGTTTCCGGCGAACAGCCGGGTCGAGATCACCTCATGGGTCTGCTGATATTGCTCGAGCTCGAAATGGGGAATCGTCTTCTTCCACACCTTGCCGCGGGTCGAGGCGATGAGCTCAAGCGGCTTGCCTTCAAGCTGCACTCGCCCGTTGGCGAGGACCGCCATCCGCGGGCACAGGTCGGCAACGTCCGCCACGATATGGGTCGAAAGGATTACGACGACATTGTCGCCGATCGCCGCGAGCAGGTTGAGGAAGCGGTTGCGCTCCTCCGGATCGAGGCCCGCAGTCGGCTCGTCGACGATGATCAGCTCGGGGTTGCCGATCAGCGCCTGCGCGATCCCGAATCTCTGCCGCATCCCGCCGGAGAAGCCGGCCAGCGACTTGTAGCGCACGCCCCACAGGTTGGTCTGGTTGAGGAGGGTCTCGACGACCTGCTTGCGCTCCGACGCCGAGGTGATCCCCTTGAGGATCGCGACCTGGTCGAGCATCGAATAGGCCGAAACGCGCGGATAGACTCCGAAATCCTGGGGAAGGTAGCCGAGCGTCCTTCGAAGCCGCTGCGGCTCGGCGAGAACGTCGATGTCGCCGAAGCGGATCGTGCCCGATGTCGGCTCCTGGAGAGTCGCGACGGTCCGCATCAGCGTCGACTTGCCGGCCCCGTTCGGCCCGAGAAGCCCATACATCCCGCGTGGGATCGAAAGGCTGACGTCATCCAGAGCGACGGTGCCGTTCGGATAGGTGTGCGACAGGTTCTGGATTTCGAGCATCGTTCCCCCCGGAGAGCTGAGCAACGAGGCCTAACTGGCTGATTTCAGACTAGCAACCGCCGGTTGGCAGATTCGACGAACGGCTGTGGGGCTTATGGTTATTCCCGGCGCCCTATCGAACTCTCGTCCACTTCTGCGACTTGCACCCGATGCCCGCGAAAAGGCAGCCGCGCGCCACGACCGTATTCTCGTCCTGGACAGTGCCGGTGCCGGTAAGGACCTTGTTGAGATCGGGGACGAACACCTTTCCCTTCCACACCTTCGGGCTGACTTCACGGAATTCGCGGAAGAGCTCGGTTCCGACGAGGTTCGGCGTCCCGCCGCGCGCGGAATCTGCCTTGGCCTTGTCGTTCGCCCAGACGACGGTCCCGCAACGGGTCTTTCCGCAGGGATGGATTCGCACGTGAACGCTGTTCGACGGGTTGCGCAAGACCAGGTCCTGACTGCTCTTCTGGGCAAGGGCCGCCGGCGGGGACAGGAGACAGGCCGTCCCAGCCAAGGTCGCGACCCGAAGCAGATAACGCATACTTCCCCCTGTCTGTGAGGGAGACGAAGTAGGCGCAGGGCCCAGCTGGCAAAATCGGCATAATGCTGGAGGCAGCGCCAAAGGGCGGACCTCCGCCCCTAGCTTCGCGCTAGCTTTTCGGCCGGTAAGTTTGCTCGCTGGACGGGAAAGTCCGCGACCGCACTTCCTCGGCATATTTCTGGGCCGCGCCGGCGATTTCTCCGGCGAGGTCATGATAGCGCTTCACGAAGCGCGGGGTACGCTCGAACAGGCCGAGCATATCCTCGGTGACGAGGACCTGCCCGTCGCACTGGGCCGACGCGCCGATCCCGATGACCGGAATCGCGACTTCCTTGGCGATCCGCGTGGCGAGTTCTTCCATCACCCCTTCGACCACCATCACGAAGGCGCCGGCATCGGCGACGGCGACGGCGTCGGCCAGGATCTTGTCCGCCTCCATCCCTTCGCGGCCACGCACGCCGTAGCCGCCGAGCACGTTCACCGCCTGCGGAGTCAGCCCGACGTGGCCGATCACCGGGATTCCGCGGTGCGTCAGGAAATCGATGGTCTCCGCCATCGCTTCGCCGCCTTCCAGCTTCACGGCCGCGCAGCCCGTCTCCTTGAGCACATGGGCGGCGCTCGCGAACGCCTGCTCGGGCGATTCCTCATAGCTTCCGAACGGCATGTCGACGCCGACCAGCGCGTGCCAGCTTCCGCGAACCACCGCGGCGCCGTGAGCGCACATCATGTCCAAGGTCACGGGAATGGTCGAGGGCAGGCCGTAGATTACCTGGCCGAGGCTGTCGCCGACCAGGAGCATGTCGCAATGCGGGTCGAGCAGTTGTGCCATGCGCATCGTGTAGGCGGTGAGCATCACGATCGGCTGCTCGGTCTTGCCTTCAACCTTGCGCCCGCGGATCGAAGGGACCGTGGTCCGCTTTCCGGGGACCGGCGACGGCGTCGCCCGGCTGGTATCGGTATCGATCGTCACTTTGGACATCGGCGGGCTTCTACGGGTCGGCGGCGCTTCAGCCAAGCCCGCTACGGAAACGCATTGGCGATAATGCGGAACAACAAAGGTCCGCAAAAGTCGGGCGTGCAGGTGCGGCGCTCGATCGGGTGCCGTGGTGAGTGAATTGGAGTGACAATGATGATGGATCGTCACCTGCTGACCGATCTTGGCCTTGCCGCCCTGATCGCGATCCCAGCGGTGCTCCCAGCAGCACCGACCCCCCGAAGCGTCGACAGTCATGTCGCCGCGGCCCAGTCGTCGGTCGCGATGGCGGACTTGAGATCGGACGCGGCCCGCGCTTCGCAGGCCCAGGGCTAAGCGACGCTAACGGAGCCAGCCTCGCTTCGCCGAGTGGCGAGCGAACCAGAAGATCGTCCAGGTGATCGCCGCGACCGCGATGGCGACTGCCAGGTCGTTGGAACTGATCGTCTCACGCAGGTTGGGAACCAGAAGCAGGCCCGCCAGCCAAACCACCACCGCAGCCAACGATATCAGCATCAGGGGTTGGGCAAGCTTGCGTCGAAGCAGGAGCATGAGTGCTCCGGCCAGCCCGATCCACACAGCAATCGCATAGGCGGCGGTCAGCCAGACGGGCTCCGCATCGAACGCCGCCCGCTGGTCGAGCGGAAGCGAAGCGGGGTCGGCGGTGACGTGCATGAGATAGGTTACGCAGCCGAGCGCCATGAACAGGAGCGAGGCGATCGCACCGGCCCAATACCAGCGGGCGAGCGGCCGCCGCGAATAGAGATTGTCGCGCATTGTTCCCCCCTGCAGTCGGATGCAGGATAGCAGACGAACGGCCTTTCGCCAGCGGATCAGCCTTCGATAACGACCTTCGTGCCGACCTGGGTGAGGCCATAGAGGCGCTCAGCGAACTTCAGCGGCAACCGGACGCACCCGTGGCTTGCCGGATAGCCGGGGTTCGGTCCCGCGTGGAAGGCGATGCCCTTGGCGTCGTACATCTGCATGAAGGGCATCGGCGCATTGTCATATTTGCGGCTGTAGCCCTTCACCTTCTTCAGGCGCACCTGCCAGAAGCCGAGCGGCGTTTCGCGGCCCTTCTTGCCGGTGGAGGCAGTTGCAACTCCCACAAGCTTGTCGCCGCGATAGACGTAGAAAAGCTGCTGGAGCCGGTCGATGACGACCTTGGTCTCGCCGTCCTTCGGCACCTCGGCCGCCCATTTATATTCCCCGGGCTTGAGAGTCAGGGGGCCGAACAGCGCGACTGCGTCCTTGTGCGCCTGGGGCGCGGCGCCTTGGCTCCATTGATAGGGTAGCTCGAGCGACACAGGCGGTGGCGGCGCAACGGCCACGCGCCTCGGCGCGGTCGAGCAGCTTGCGAGCAGCGCAGCGACGGCCGCCGCGACGGTCCATTTGATCACGGTCCTCATGGATCAGTGAAACAGCCGAAGCGGCGGCTTTCGTCAATCCGTCGGTAAACGCGAAATTAGCGGTTAACCGCGAAAAAATGCAGCGGGGCCGGAACTTGGTCTCTGCCGCCGCGCTTGGACAGGCCCAGCAGGAGTAAGCCGGTGCCTCAGTCCGTGACGCTTTTTCGAATGATCCTTCCGGAGCATACGTGCCCCTATGGTGTGCGGGCTGCGGAGTTGCTCGACAGCGCGGGGATCCGGTTCGAGGACCGGGTCCTTCGATCGCGCGAGGAGGTAGACGCGTTCGAGGCCGAGCATCAGGTCGACACCACCCCGCAATGCTTTGTCGACGGCGAACGGATCGGCGGGTCGGAAGAGCTGGAACGCTGGTTGGAAGCCCAGGCGGCCTAGTCGCGCACCTGCTTGGCAAAGCGCGCGCTGGTCCGGTCGTACCCGTTCCGCTCCCAGAAGCGGTGTGCGTCGGTTCGCCGCAGGTTGCTGGTCACCTCGACAAGCTGGCAGCCTTTGTCCGCAAGCATCCGCTCCGCCGCGGCGACCATCTGCGCGCCGATGCCCTGGCTCCTGAAAGTTTCGTCGACCACCATAAGGGATATTCGCCCCACGGGGGCCGGCCGGTGGAGCACCAAAGTCATCGAGGTGGTCAGGCAGCCGACCACCCCATCATCCATCTCCGCCAGCAGGGCGCAATGACCTGCGGCTTCGATTTCGGCGAGACGGGATTCGACCTCCTCGGCCGTCACTGGATAGCCAAGCTCGTCGATCAAACGCGCCATTGCTTCGGCATCACCCGCCGTCGCGATGCGGATCCGGGCCTCGCTCACAATGTCAGCGCGGCCTCAGCGGGCTTGTCGGTTTCCATGCGGGAGGCTGCGGGTCGTCTGCCACTCGCTCGACGAGCTTGTAGAAGAAGCGGTTGAAATCGGCCGCGGCCTTGAAGTCCATCGGCTGCTTCAGATCGTCCTGCGGCTTGTGATAGCCGGTGCGGTACCAATGGCGGTAGATCTGCTCGCTCTTCGTTCCGGGCCGATAGCCGAACACGAAGTTCACCGCCGGAATGCCGGCCTGCATGAACGGCCAATGGTCGGTCCGGCGGAGCAGGTTCCGCTCCGGCTCGGGATCGTTTTGCACTGCGATTCCAAGCCCGTTGGCAACGGCCCGCGCATCTTCGCCAAGGCTGCTGTCGTCGAGCCCGTGCACGGTTAGCAGCTTGAGCGGGAAGATCGGCCGCAGCTGGTCGAGATTGATGACACCGGCGATCCGCGACAGCGGCATCGTCGGATGAGCGACGAACCAGCGCGACCCCAGCAGCCCCTTCTCCTCGCCGGTCCACGCGGCGAATATCACTGGTCGCTGGAATGGCTTTCCGTGCCTCCGCTCGGCGAGGCGGATCAGAAGCGCCACATAAGCGGCGTCGTCCAGGGTCCCGTTGTATAGCCGGTCGCCATTGACCGGCTCGCCGTAGCCGTAGCCGTCGAGATGGGCGCCGAGCAGGATCGCCTGGCCGGCGAGCTTCGGGTCCGACCCCGGAAGAATCCCGACGACGTTCGGCGATGCGATGTCGCGCTGGCGTATCGTGAAGCTGGCCCTGAAACGCTCGCGAAGCGAGAAGCTCGGCAGCGGCTTTCCCGAAGCGCCGTCGCGGATGAGGACATTCCCCTTTTTCGAAACGGTCGTCAGCAGCTTCCCGAGAGAGCCCGCGTTGAGCGTCATCCTGAGGAACGGATCGCGGTCGGGCTTGGCATCCGCATGGGTGACGGTGCGTGCATAAGCATAGGGCCAGCGCGGCGGCTCGACCGCGAATCCAGGGTCGGCGATCGTCAGGATCCCGACAGCCCCGGCAGCGCGAACTGCCTTCTCGCGCTCGGCGCCACTGGGCAGCCCTTCGCGATGCGTTCCGTGGCAGACGACGATCGCGCCCCGCGCGTTGCGAAGCGCGCCGGGGGCGCAATAGCCGCCGTAATAGAGAGGCGCGTCGACGCGCGCCGGGGTAGCCGCGTTGGGGGAAATCGTAAGGTCGTGAAGGAAGACGAGCGGGCGGGCGCCGGCCCGGATCGTTGCTTTGGTGATGGCGATCTCGTGCATGGGCACCGTCTGGAACCAGCCGCCGTTCTCGCCTGCAGGCTTAACCCCCGCTGCCTCGAGCCTCGCAGCGACTAGCTTCGCCGCGCGAAGATAGGCCGCCGAGCCGGTGTCGCGCCCTTCCATCGCATCGTTGGAAAGCTCGCTCGTGGTGCGCCACCATTCGGTGGTGTCGGCATCCATCTTCGGCCCCGCCCCTCCGACAAGGATTGAGACGGCAATGGCAATCGCAAGCTTCACAGACATAAATCGCCTTCATCCAACCGTGTCGAAGACGAGCCACGGATAAGCGAGCAGGTACACGACCGCAAAGATCGCGAGTGCGCCATGGAAGCGCTCATTGCGCGTCCGCATCGCGATCACGAGCAGCACGGACAGTGCGACAATCGAAACCAGGTAGGACGGGCCTAGCGACCGGAAATGCGCCATCCCCTTGAGCAACGTATCGGCGACATCGATCACCTGGCCCGCCAGCAGCAATCCGAAGAACCACCGCCGGCGGGAATAGAAATAGTCTTTGAAGCCGTCGTAGCCGGCAAGGTCGCGCGGGAAGAGCAACGCACACCACAAAAAGATCAGGAATGCGTATGCAAGGACAAATAGGAAAAGCGTGAACGTCCAAACTTGGACACTCGAGAGCCGGAATTCGAACCACCACCAGAAGATCGCCCGGAGGAAGATCGCGGCGACCCAAAGCAGGTGCACCCAGTAAAGCTTTTCGCGTTTGGGATGCTGGACGATCCCGCCGATGCCGTGGAGCAAATGCGTGACTCCCAGCCCGATTATCACCGAGGCCAGCACCATCACATAGTTGAACATGTCCATGGCGCCGCTTCCCCCCAAAGCGCAGTCCTAGAGAATGCGACCAGTCATTCCCATTCGATCGTTCCCGGCGGCTTCGACGTATAGTCGTAGACGACCCGGTTGATGCCCTGGACCTCGTTGACGATCCTCGTCGCTGCGCGGCTTAGAAAGACGGCGTCGAACGGATAGACGTCGGCGGTCATCCCATCGACGCTGGTCACCGCCCGAAGCGCGCAGACGAAATCATATGTCCGGTAATCGCCCATTACGCCGACGGTCTGCACGGGAAGAAGCACCGCGAATGCCTGCCAGATGGCGTCGTACAGACCGGCGTTGCGGATCTCCTCGAGGTAGATCGAATCCGCCTTGCGGAGAATGTCGCATTTCTCCTCGGTCACCTCGCCGGGGATTCGGATGGCGAGACCGGGGCCGGGGAATGGATGGCGGGCGACGAAAGCTTCGGGGAGTCCGAGCTCGCGGCCGAGCACGCGGACCTCATCCTTGAACAGTTCGCGAAGCGGCTCGACCAGCTTCATGTTCATCCGCTCGGGAAGCCCGCCGACATTGTGGTGGCTCTTGATCGTGACGCTCGGACCGCCGGTGAAGCTGACGCTCTCGATCACGTCCGGGTAAAGAGTCCCTTGGGCGAGGAAGTCGGCGCCTCCTATGCGCTTCGCCTCCGCCTCGAACACGCTGATGAACTCGGCGCCAATGAACTTGCGCTTCTTCTCCGGGTCGGTGACGCCCTTCAGGCCGCCGAGGAAATCCTTGCTGGCGTCGACGTGGACGAGCGGGATGTTGTAGCTGTTGCGGAACAGGGAGACGACTTGCTCAGCTTCGCCCGCGCGCATCAAGCCATGGTCGACGAACACGCAGGTCAGCTGCTCGCCGATCGCCTCGTAGATAAGAACGGCGGCGACCGCGCTGTCGACGCCGCCCGAGAGCCCGCAGATCACCTTCCCGTCGCCCACCTGCTCGCGGATCTCGGCGATCTTGGCGTCGCGGAAACCCGCCATAGTCCAGTCGCCGGCGCAGCCGCAGATGTGCCGGGCGAAATTGGCGAGGAGCTTGCCGCCGTCCGGAGTGTGAACCACCTCCGGGTGGAACATCAGGCTGTAGCGCTTCGCCTCCTCGTTGGTGGCGATCGCGAAAGGAGCGCCTTCGGACTTGGCGACGATTTCGAAACCGGGCGCCAGAGTCTCGACCCGGTCGCCATGGCTCATCCACACCTGGTGGGTCTCGCCGACGTTCCACAGTCCGTCGAACAATGCCGACGGTGCGACCACCTCGATGAAGGCGCGGCCGAATTCCTTCTGGTCGGAGGTGACGACCTTGCCCCCCAATTGCTGGTGCAGCGTCTGCTGTCCGTAGCAGATGGCGAGCAATGGAAGGCCGCTGTCGAACACCGCCTGGGGCGCTCGGGGGCTCTCGCTGTCTATTACGGACGACGGTCCGCCGGAGAGGATGACGCCCCTCGGCTTCATCCGCTCGAACGCCTCTTCGGCCGTGTTGAAGGGCGCGATCTCGCAATAGACGCCCGCTTCGCGCACCCGCCGGGCGATAAGCTGGGTGACCTGACTTCCGAAGTCGATGATGAGGATGGAGTCGGTGGGTTGGACCGTCATGGCGGGCGGATAGGTATCGCGCCGCCCGCTGTCAAAAAGTCGCTATCGATCCTCTAGGCCGCCGGTGCGTTCACAGAGCATGAGCGAGCAGCCTCCGATCTTCACCATCGGCCATTCGACGCGATCGATAGAGGAGTTCGTCGAGCTTCTTCGAAGCGGACCGGCGAACCTCGTCGTCGATGTGCGGACGGTGCCGAAGTCGCGCCGGAACCCGCAATATGGCGAGGACGTGATTGCGGACGAGCTGGCTCCCTACCAGGTCGGCTACACGCGGATCGCCGGTCTCGGCGGACTCCGTGGCCGATCCCACGAGGTCCCACCCGAAGTGAACGGCTTTTGGGAGAACCAGAGCTTTCACAACTATGCCGATTACGCGCTATCGCCGCAGTTTGCCGCTGCCCTCGACGAGCTGCTCGAGCTGAGCTCCGAGCGCCGCTGCGCGATCATGTGCGCGGAAGCCGTCTGGTGGCGCTGCCACCGGCGGATCATCGCCGACTATCTGCTCGCGCGCGGACGGACGGTGCTGCACCTGATGGGCGACAGCCGAGTCACTCCGGCGCAGCTGACGCCGGGCGCAAAGGTCGAGGACGGCTCGATTGTCTATCCCTAAGCCGCGGGTTCCGGTTGCGGCTGGAGCACCGCCTCGGCGAGCAACTCGTATGAGCGGATTCGCGCGTCCGGGTCGTAAATCTGGGCGGTGACGATCAGCTCGTCCGCCTTGGTCTTCCTGATGAACTCCTCGACCTCCTGCCGCGCCTTGTGCGCAGCACCGATCGCCGAGCAGGACAGGACGCTTCGGAGGATCGCGCGCGCCTGCATCGGCAGGGTGTCGGCGTAACCGGCTTTAGGCGGCGGCAACTGCATCGGCTGCCCCGTTCGAAGCGCGACGAATGCCTGCTGGATCGACGTCGAAAGCAGCTCCGCCTCGTCGTCCGTGTCGGCAACGAATGCATTGAAGCCGAGCATCACATATGGCTCGGCAAGTTGCTCGGACGGCTCGAATCGCTGCCGGTAGAGCTCGATCGCCTCCATCATCATCTGCGGCGCGAAGTGCGACGCAAAGGCGTAAGGAAGCCCCAGCGCCGCCGCCAGTTGCGCACCGAACAGGCTCGACCCGAGTATATAGAGCGGAACGTCCAGCCCCTCGCCGGGAATGGCCCGAACTCTCCCGTTGTCGCCCCGGAAATAACGCATCAGCTCGACGACATCGTTGGGGAACTGGTTCTCGTCGGCCGTCATGCTGCGCCGCATTGCATAGGCCGCCGCCTGGTCGGTCCCGGGCGCGCGTCCGAGGCCGAGATCGATCCGGCCCGGAAACAGCGACTCCAACGTCCCGAACTGCTCGGCGATGACGAGCGGCGCATGGTTCGGAAGCATCACGCCGCCCGCGCCTATGCGGATGGTCGACGTCTGCGATCCCACAAACGCGAGCGCCACTGCCGTGGCCGCGCTTGCGATGCCCGGCATCGAATGGTGCTCGGCCATCCAGTAGCGGGTGTAGCCGAGCCGCTCGGCGGCTCTCGCAAGCTCGGCCGAATGTCGTAGCGCGTCGCCGGCGTTGCCGCCTTCAACGATGGGTGCGAGGTCGAGGACGGAGAGCTTTACCATGTCCCCTCAAATGGTCGGCGCCGGCTTCCGTTCAATGCCTGATCGCACAGCCGCCCTTATCGAAAGATAGGATTGCCGGACAACATTGATGGTGCGACGCCGTGCGCCGTCCACCGGCCCTGTATTGCCGGCGGCGCGTACAGCTTAGGGGAGCTGTGCATGGCTGGTGATTACGGGCGGGGGGCTGCCCGGTGATCTTCAATTCGCTGACGTTCATCGTCTTCTTCGCCGTCGTGTTGGCGATGCACAACGCGCCCTTCAGCTGGCACCAGAAGAAGATCAACCTGATGATCGCGTCGTATCTTTTCTACGCCGCGTGGAATCCGCCGTTCGTTATCCTGCTTTGGGTCTCGACGGTGGTCGACTGGTGGGCGGCGCAGTGGATGGTTCGCGCCAAGCGCGAGCACACCCGCCGAGTCTGGATGCTGATCTCCGTCGTCGTGAACCTCGGGATGCTCGGCTATTTCAAATATGGCGGCTTCCTGATGGACAATTTCGTCTCGGTCGCGAGCTCGATCGGGATCGTCTACCAGCCGCCGAAGTGGGACATCATCCTGCCGGTCGGGATCAGCTTCTATACGTTCGCGACCCTGTCTTACACGCTCGACGTCTATCTTCGGCGATCGGCTCCCGCGGGTAGCTTCCTCAATTACGCCCTGTTCGTGACCTTCTTCCCGCATTTGGTGGCCGGCCCGATCATGCGGCCGACCGAGCTGGTGCCGCAGTTCGAAACGCCGCGGAGGGCGCACTCCAACCAGATATTTTTCGGCCTGGCGCTCCTCACCCTCGGCATGTTCCAGAAGGTGGTCCTCGCCGACGGCTTCCTCGGTCCGGTTGTGGAGTCCGTCTACGACGCGCACGGATCGGTGCCCGGAATGCTCGACAGCTGGGTAGCGACGCTCGCCTTTGCCGGACAGATCTTCTGTGACTTCGCGGGCTATTCGACCTCGGCGATCGGGGTTGCCTTGTGCCTGGGCTTCGCGATGCCGGACAATTTCCGCTTCCCCTACGGCGCGGTCGGCTTCTCCGATTTCTGGAGGCGCTGGCACATCACCTTGTCGAGCTGGCTTCGCGATTATCTCTACATTCCGCTCGGCGGAAACAAGCACGGGCCCGCGCGCACCTATGCCGCGCTGATGGGCACGATGCTTCTGGGCGGACTGTGGCACGGCGCGAACTGGACCTTCGTCGTCTGGGGCGGGCTCCACGGTCTGTATCTGTCCGTCGAGCGCTGGCTGAAGACGCGGTTCAAGGGCTTCACTCCCGGCCGAGTGACCTTGCTCGCTCTAGCTGCGCTCACGTTCGTGCTCGTCAACGTCACCTGGGTCTTTTTCCGGGCAAAGACGTTCGGCGGCGCGGCGCTCGTCCTGAAGGGAATGAGCGGGCTCGCCGTCAAGCCGGAGCCGCTCATCCCGGCGGGCCCGATGATCATCGCCCTGGCGATTGTCGGAGCGATCTTCGGAACGCACGTGGCGATGCGCAACACGACGCTGGAGGCCGTGCTGGAGCGCACTCCCGCCCTGGTCCTCGGGTCGGCGTGGGCAGTTTTGCTTTTCGCGGTGATCATCGAACAGGGGCAAGGCAATGCCTTCATCTATTTCGCCTTCTAAGGCCCGAAGGCACGAGATCCACGGGACTCACGAAGGCGCGCTCCCCCCAGGCCTGAGGAAGACCGCGTCCGACCGGCCCGGGCAGGCTCAGCCGGTCCCCACCCGCGACATTCCGGCGCAGCCCTGGGCGAAGATGGGCATCGCCGTGTTCCTCGCGGTCGCGCTGATGGTGTCACTCTGGGAATATCAGGCACGGACCGCCATCGGACTTCGCCCCGGCGACATCGGCGACAGCCCGCAGGCATGGGCAGAGGCCCGGCGAGCGGCCGACCATGCGACCGTTGCGATCATCGGCGACAGCCGCATCCTGTTCGATACGGACCAGCAGCGCTTCCAGGCTTTGACCGGAGTGCGCCCGGTCCAGGTCTCGCATGTCGGCACCAATGCGCGAATGCTGCTGGACGGCTTCGCCGACGACCCCAATTTCCGCGGGCTGTTGATCGTCGGCCTCGCCGACACGATGTATTTCGGGATGCCGGTGATGGGGCTCGGGCAGACCGCCGTCGACAATTACTCGAAGAACGGGAAGCCTTCGCAGCTAAGCGGGCTGTGGCTCGACCGCCAGCTTCAGCGCTTCCTGGCGTTCATGGACAACGAATATCGCCTCAGCCGAATGGTCAACGAGGTGGACACGGGTTGGCGAAAGGGCGTCGACAGCCCCTACGAAGACGTCTGGAAGATTTCGGTCACCTATCCCGGCCGCCAATATGTGATGTGGGACCGGATCGAGACCGACCCCTATCTTCGTGCCCACGCCAGGCACGCCTGGGATGGCTTCAAGGGCAAGCCGATCCCGCCGCCGCTCGCGAATGCAGTGATCGCCAGGAGCGCCGAGGCCATTCGCCGGATCCGCGCCAGAGGCGGTGACGTCATCTTCGTCCGGCCTCCGTCAGCGCCGCCGATTCGTGTCAACGAAGAGCAGCGAATTGCCAAGGCGCGCGGATGGGACGCGCTTCTCGTCGGGACGCGTGCGGCAGGAATCCACGCGGACGATCTTGCCCAGGCGCAGAAGCTGAACCTGCCCGAATGGTCGCATCTCAGCGGCAAGTGCGCGACAGTGTTCACGGACGCTTATGTGCGGCGGCTGGTCCAGCTGTCTCCGCGCCTGCACTTGCGGGCGGACGCCCCGCCGCCGCTCACCCGAGCCGACTGCGTCAGCTTATAAGGAAAGGCGCCGGAGCTCGCGTGAGCCCCGGCGCCTCGTTCGCCCTGGTTGGAGCGATTAGTAGCGGCGGTCGATGTCGATGTCGCGGACGTAGCCGCGATAGTCGACGTCGCACTTGAAGGTCAGGTCCGCCTGGGCGTTGTTGTAGCCGCCGTACGTACCGTAACCGCCATATCCGCCGTAGTTCATGCCACTGGTCGCATAGCCGCGAACGCGCAGGGTCGTGTTCGACCGCTGGTCGACGCGCGTGACCCCGAGGACCCGGCCTTGGCTGTAGGCATTGGTGTAGCCGTATGCTCCTCCGTAGCCGGCGTAGCCGCCGTAGCCGCCATAGTTGCTGTAGCCGGCGAGCCGTTGCTGAACCGCGGCCGTGCACTGCTGCACCGCCCTTTGCTGGTTCATGCCATAGCCGTATTGGCCGCCGTACTGACCGTACTGCCCGTACTGGCCGTACTGGCCGTACTGGCTGCCATAGGGATTGATCACCGACTGGATCACCTGGCCGATGACGTTTCCGTAGCCGGAACCCGGATAATATTGCGCAGCGGCCGGGGCCGATGCGCCGAGCAGAGCGGCCATTCCAACCGCACCGATCGCAATCTTTTTCACAGCCTTCATGGCCACTCTCCTTCGAACAAGCTCGATTCGATGGACACAACGAACCGAGGATGCGGAAGGTTTAGGCGCGCGCGATTGCACCGCCGCTGAATGCAGCGGTCTGCCAATATTCAGCTTGGTTGAAGGGCTTAGGCTTCTTCGAGCTCTTCGGTCATGACCGGGCCGGAATCCTGTCCCTTGGCGGCGGGGTCACGGTCGACGAACTCGATGATCGCGATCGAGGCGGAGTCCGACATGCGGATGCCGGCTTTCACCACGCGGGTGTAGCCGCCGTTGCGATCGGCGTAGCGAGGGCCGATGACGTCGAACAGCTTGCGCTCCTGGGTCTCGTCCATAATCCGCGAGTGGGCGATGCGACGGTTCGAAAGTCCGCCCTTCTTCGCCAACGTAACCAGCTTCTCGACGTAAGGACGAAGCTCCTTCGCCTTGGCGGTGGTGGTGGTGATCTGCTCGTGCTTGATCAGCGCGGCCGCCATGTTGCGGAACAGGGCCGTCCGGTGGCTCGAGGTGCGCTGAAGCTTACGATGGCCAACACGATGGCGCATATTCATTCTCCGTTCGTCTGGAGCCCGTGTGAGGTAGCTCCGGCCAGGCCGCGCTTGTGGGGGCGGCCGTCCCCAAAACAAAAGCGGCGGGAAGCGTCCCGCCGGCAGGCGCTCCTCAACCCCAAGAGCGCTTCGAAGTCAAGCTTGGCGATCTCACCACCAATGACGCGGAGACTAGCCCCGCCAACCGTACGTGAGCGTCGATCAAGGCCTGCCGGCGGGCGCCCGCGACCGGTCGCCGACATCCCTAGCTGTCCGAATTTCGTGCCAAAGATCAACTTCTTATGGCTGTTCACGTCTCCTGCCGCACGGGGGGCGCGAGTCGTCGTTACTGAACGGACGAACTCGGCACTCGCTCGTTTTGATCCCCAGCCAAGCAGGGCGTGGACTCGCTTCGCCCTGCCCAACACCAGGAGAAGACCGATGAGTAAGCGTATCATGATGGCGGCAGCGGCCGCTTCGATTGCCTTTGCCGCCCCGGCAGTAGGCCAGAACCTCGGCAGCGGACTCGTCAACGTCCAGATCGGCGACGTGACCTTGCTGAACAACTTCCTGAACAACGACCAGATTGCGGCGCTCAACAACCTCAACATCCCGGTCACTGTTCAGGTCCCCATCGGCGTTGCGGCCAACGTCTGCGACGTCAGCGCCAACGTGCTCGCCAAGCAGCTCAAGAGCGGTGACGCGACCTGCACCGCCAAATCAGGCTCGCAGGCTCTCGCTCAGAGCGTGAACAAGCAGCTTCTCAGCCAGAAGAAGTAACCAGACTCACCGATTGAGGGGTGGCCGACGCATTGCCGGCCGCCCCTTTTTTCGTGGGCCTGGCCGCTCTGATTTAATGATGACAATCATGTCGCTTCCGCAGCAAAGCTTGCGCCCGAAGCTCTGATTTTGCTTGTAACGGGACCGGTTTTCTGGCCAGAGAATCGCGTTGGCAGCCACCCGCCAGAGGCTCAAGCCGGCATTTGGGCGGTCCTTTTCCCTTCGGGGATTGGGGCCGCCCCTTTAATTTGTGGCGCTTTCCCGACCTCAGCGCCGCTTGGGCGCGGCGGTCCTTTTCTTGCGCGCTCGCCCGTGGCTTGCGGGGCGCTTCTTGGCCTTGCCAGCCGTTCGGCCTGCCGCGACGCTGGTCCCTACCGCTTCGATCGGGCGTGACCCGGCCGGCACTTCCGAGACATAGTCCCTCGGCTTGCGGTACTTTGCCGAAACTCCGGGCATCACCTTCTTCACCAGGGCGAAGCCGGCAATCGCCGCGATCGCTGCGCCGAACACCATTCGAAAGTTGAAATTCCTGTAGGGATCGTTGCGCCTTCGGTCTGCCATATCTGCCTCCGTCCAGGCGCGTCGCGGCTTGGCGGTCGCCGCCGCGAAGCACTGGTCGCGCGGCCGATAGCACAAAAGGAAAGGGCCGCCCCATCGGGACGGCCCTCCTTTGTCTCGTAAACCCGGCGGCTGCTTAGCCGAGCATTTCCTGCTCGAGCTTCTTCGCCATTTCCTCGATGTTCTCGGGCGGCCATCCGGGGATGTCCATTCCGAGACGAAGGCCCATGCTGGCGAGCACTTCCTTGATCTCGTTCAAGGACTTGCGGCCGAAGTTCGGAGTACGAAGCATCTCGGCTTCGGTCTTCTGGACCAGGTCGCCGATGTAGATGATGTTGTCGTTCTTCAGGCAGTTGGCGCTGCGAACCGACAGCTCAAGTTCGTCGACCTTCTTGAGAAGGTAGCGGTTGAGCTGGTTGGTGTCGGCCGGAGTCTCGGCGGCCATCGCCGGCTGCCCGATCATCGCCGGAGCAGCAGCGCGGACCTGGCTGTCGTCGAAGTGGACGAACAGCTGCAGCTGGTCCTGGAGGATCCGGGCCGCATAAGCGAGCGCATCTTCCGGGGCGACGGTGCCGTCGGTCTCGATCGTCAGCGTCAGCTTGTCGTAATCGAGCTCCTGCCCGACGCGGGTGTTCTCGACCTTGTAGGCGACCTGGCGGACCGGGGAATAGAGCGCGTCGACCGGGATCAGCCCGATCGGAGCGTCGACCGGCCGGTTGGCCTGCGCCGGGACATAGCCCTTACCGATGTCGGCGGTCAGCTCCATGTTAAGAGTCGCGCCCTGGTCCAGGTGGCAGATGACGAGATCGGGGTTGGTGATCTCCATGTCGCCTGCGGTCGCGATCATCCCTGCGGTGACTTCCGCGGGGCCGGTCGCCGAAAGCTGGAGCCGCTTGGGCCCCTCGCCTTCCATCTTCAGAGCGATCTGCTTCACGTTGAGGACGATGTCGGTCACGTCCTCGCGGATTCCCGGAAGCGAACTGAACTCGTGGAGCGCGCCCTCGATCTTGATCGAGGTGACTGCGGCGCCCTGGAGCGAGCTGAGCAGAACCCGCCGAAGCGAGTTGCCGAGAGTCATTCCAAAACCGCGCTCGAGCGGCTCCGCGACGAAGACTGCGCGACGGCGGACGTCGCCATGGCCCTGCTTCCTCTCGAGAGCGTTGGGCTTCTTCAATTCCTGCCAGTTCTTTGCGTTGACGGCCATTTTCATCCCTTGGCAGTTGGGGGCTTCGCAGCCCCGATTTGAAATCTCTGTTCGCCGTCCCCGGCAAGCGGGGACGCACTCGTCCGATTACACCCGGCGGCGCTTGCTCGGCCGGACCCCGTTGTGGGGGATCGGCGTCACGTCGCGGATCGAGGTGATCGTGAATCCGACCGCCTGGAGGGCGCGAAGCGCGCTCTCACGGCCCGATCCCGGTCCCTTGACCTCCACTTCGAGCGTCCGGACGCCGTGCTCGGCGGCCTTCTTGCCCGCGTCCTCGGCTGCGACCTGGGCGGCATAGGGAGTCGACTTGCGGCTGCCCTTGAAGCCCATCATCCCGGCCGAGCTCCACGCGATTGCGTTGCCCTGAGCGTCGGTGATGGTGATCATCGTGTTGTTGAAGCTGGCGTTCACGTGAGCCACGCCGGCCGTAATGTTCTTGCGTTCCCTTCTGCGGAGACGCTGCGGTGCCTGGGCCATTAAGCTAAATCCTGTTCAAAACTGCTGACGGTGGAGTGGGAAGAAAGAACCAAGAGTCCCTCGGACTTCGGTTATTTCTTCTTCCCCGCGATCGGCCGTGCCTTGCCCTTGCGGGTGCGCGCGTTGGTATGCGTGCGCTGTCCGCGGACCGGCAGGCCTTTGCGGTGCCTCAGGCCCCTGTACGAGGCGAGGTCCATCAGCCGCTTGATGTTCATCGCGGTCTCGCGGCGAAGGTCGCCCTCGACCGTCTGGTTCGCATCGATTTCCTCACGGATGTGCAGGACTTCCTGGTCGGTCAGGTCCTGGACCCGGCGCTCGGGCGCGATGCCCAGCTTTCCGATGATCGTCTTGGCCGTGGTTCGGCCGATTCCGTGGATGTAGGTGAGCGCGATCTCGACGCGCTTGTTCGATGGGATATTGACGCCGGCAATACGTGCCATTCTATTTCCTTTTTAAGCTCCACAGGCGATCATGCTTCGCGAGAGGGAAAGCCCACTCGTAGAAACCGCCGCCTATCTCCTCGCTATGTGGTCCCGATCAAAACGAAAAACCGACGCGCGCACGAATGCGCCGCCGGAAACCGGTAGATCGGGATAGGACCCATGTAGGATTCCACTACTGCCGAGTCAAGCTTGGGAGGAGCGCGATTGCCGAGCGTGACGCTGCCGGATAGAGCCGGCGTCCAATGATCCGCCTGTCGCACGACCAGCCGATGCCGGAAAGCCTCCGCGGGAGCGTGGTCGCGCTCGGCAATTTCGACGGCTTCCACCTGGGCCACCAGGCCGTCGTCAACCGGGCGATCGCGCTCGGATTTCACGAGCGGCGGCCGGTGATCGTCGCTACCTTCGATCCCCACCCGGTCCGCTTCTTCAAGCCCGACGTGCCGCCGTTCCGGCTGACCAGCCTCGACCAGCGCGAGCGGCTGTTCGCCCATGCCGGTGCCGACGGCATGCTGGTGTTCGGCTTCGACAAGGCGCTGGCGACGACCAGCGCCGAGGATTTCGTATCAGACGTCCTGGCCAAGCGGCTCGGGGTGGCAGCTGTGGTTACCGGCACCGACTTCACCTTCGGCCGCGGGCGGGCCGGGAATGCCGAGACCATGAGCGAGCTGGGCAAGGCTCATGGGATCGACGCCGAAACCGTGGCGCCGGTTATCCTCGACGGCGAACCTGTTTCCTCCAGCCGGATTCGGCAGGCGCTCGCCGCTGGCGATACGGCGAGCGCGACCCACCTCCTCACCCGCCCTTTCGCCGTCGAAGCGGTCGTCCAGCGCGGCGACGGCCGCGGCCACGACCTCGGCTTTCCAACCGCCAACGTGTCGCTGGGCCGCTACCAGCGGCCGGCCTATGGGATCTATGCGGTACGCGTGCGGCTCGATGACGGAAGCGAGCATAGCGGAGCGGCCAGCTTCGGAGTTCGCCCGACGTTCGAGGAGGGCGAGGAATATCTCGAGACCTACATCTTCGACTGGGACGGCGACCTTTACGGCCGTACCATCGAGACCGACCTGGTCGCGTTCATCCGGCCGGAGAAGAAGTTCGACAGCGTCGACGCGCTCGTCGAGCGAATGCGCGAGGACGAAGCGGAAGCGCGCCGGCTGCTCGGTCCCTAGTTTGCATTCCGCAAGCCGCCCGCTAAGGCCCGCGGTCAATGGCTGACGCGCCGCAAAAACCCGATTACCGGCCGACCGTATTCCTACCGAAGACCGACTTTCCGATGAAGGCCGGGCTTCCGCAGAAGGAGCCGGCGATCCTTGCCCGCTGGGAGGAACAGGACCTCTACGGCGAAGTGCGGCGTGCGCGCGCGGGGAAGCCCAAGTTCATCTTCCACGACGGCCCGCCCTACGCCAACGGCGACATGCACATCGGTCATGCGCTGAACCACGTCCTGAAGGACATGGTGGTCCGGACGCAGACGCTCCTGGGCAAGGACGCTCCCTACGTTCCCGGGTGGGACTGCCACGGCCTTCCGATCGAATGGAAGGTCGAGGAGCAGTATCGCAAGAAGAAGCTCAACAAGGACGAGGTGCCGGTCAAGGAGTTCCGCGCCGAGTGCCGCGCCTATGCCCAGCATTGGGTGGACGTTCAGCGCGAGCAGCTGAAGCGGCTCGGCATCGGCGCCGATTGGGCCAACCCCTACCTGACGATGCAATATGACAGTGAGGCGACCATCGTCTCGGAGCTGTTCAAGTTCGCGAAGAGCGGCCAGCTGTACCGCGGCGCCAAGCCCGTGATGTGGTCGCCGGTCGAGAAGACCGCGCTGGCCGAGGCCGAGATCGAGTATGAGGACATCGTCTCGACCCAGATCGATGTCGCGTTCGAGATCGTCGAGAGCCCGATCCCCGAGCTGGTCGGCGCCTATGCGGTCGTGTGGACAACCACGCCGTGGACAATCCCGGTCAACCAGGGAATCGCTTACGGGCCCGACGTTGATTACTTTCTAATCATGACGGTCGTTCCTAGAGAGGACGATGAGTCACAAGCCGAATACGAAGCTCGTCTAGCCGCGAATCCGTGGCACAATGGAAAATTCCTCGTCGCGCGTGAGCTAGTGGATGCCTTCTTAGATCGAACGCAGAGCGCTCAGGCTCGAATGGCGCTCTCGGAACTGATTTGCAAAGGCTCAGACCTCGCCGGCACGATCGCCCGCCACCCGATGCACAAGCTCGGCGGGTTCTTCGCGAAACCGCGTCCGTTCCTCGCCGGCGACTTCGTCACCACCGACCAGGGCACCGGCCTGGTCCACATGGCGCCCGACCATGGCGAGGACGATTTCGAGCTGTGCCGCGCCAACGGTATCGACCCGGTGTTCGCGGTCGATGCGGGCGGCTTCTACCGGCCCGACTGGCTCTGGCTCGGCGGGCAAGGCTCGGTCATCAACGCCAAGTTCAACGCGCCCGACGGGCCGATCTGCTCCGACCTTCGCGAAGCCGGCGCCCTCCTCGCGGCGAGTGCGGACTTCAAGCACAGCTACCCGCATTCGTGGCGGTCGAAGGCAAAGGTCATCTATCGCTGCACCCCTCAATGGTTCATCCCGATGGACAAATTGATGGACGAGCGGAGCTGCCGCTGGTTCTTCGAGAGCCGGTGGGAGAACGAGGGCGGCGCACTCCTCGAAAAACCGCTCGAGAAGCGTCCCAAGCGCTCGCTTCGCCAGGTAGCGCTCCACGCCATCGCCGACACCCGCTTCGTCCCCGAGAAGGGACGCAACCGCATCCAGTCGATGGTCGAGGGCCGGCCGGACTGGGTGATCAGCCGCCAGCGCGCCTGGGGCGTGCCCATCGCGCTGTTCGTCGAGCGGGCGACGGGCGAAGTCCTGGTCGATCCCAATGTGAACAGCCGCATCGTCGAGGCGATCCGCGAACAGGGCGTCGACGCCTGGGACGAAGCCAATGCGGCGCATTTCCTCGGCAACCGCAACCCTGACGATTACGAGATGGTCGGCGACATCCTCGACGTCTGGTTCGACAGCGGCTGCACCCACGCCTTCGTCCTCGAAAGCGGACGCTGGTCCGATCTGGTCTGGCCGGCGGACCTCTATCTCGAAGGGTCCGACCAGCACCGCGGCTGGTTCCAGTCGTCTCTGCTCGAAAGCTGCGGGACCCGCGGCCGCGCGCCTTACAATGCGGTGCTCACCCACGGCTTCACGATGGACGCCAAGGGCATGAAGATGTCCAAGAGCCTTGGGAACACCGTCGATCCGCTCGACCTCATGCGAGATTACGGCGCGGACATCCTGCGGCTGTGGGCGCTGTCGGTCGACTTCACCGAGGATCACCGCATCGGGAAGGAGATCCTGAGCGGAGTCGCCGACCAGTATCGAAAGCTCCGCAACACCTTCCGTTACCTGCTCGGCGCCTTGAGCGATTTCGACGGCGCGGACGGCGTGGCGCCGGGCGAGATGCCCGAGCTCGAGCGTTACATGCTCGGCCTTCTCAGCGACCTCGACGAGCGGCTTCGCACTGCGATCCAGGATTTCGACTTCAACGATTATGTCCGCGCGCTTACCGATTTCTGCAACGAAGACCTGTCCGCCTTCTACTTCGATATCCGCAAGGACGTGCTCTATTGCGACGTCGATGCGCTGACCGGCCGCCAGTCGCAGACGCGTCGAGCCTATCGCTCGGTGCTCGACGTCCTTTTTCACGCACTCATCCGGTACGCAGCGCCGGTGCTGGTCTTCACGTCCGAGGAGGTGTGGGGGACCCGCTTCCCGGAGGGCGGAAGCGTCCACTTGCTGGAATGGCCGAACGTCCATCTGGCCCCGGAGCTCAGGGTCGATGCCGCCTCGTGGGCGCGCCTTCGCGAGCTTCGGGCGATCGTGACCGAGGCGATCGAGCCGCTTCGCCGCGACAAGGTCATCGGATCGAGCCTGGAGGCCGAAGTCACGCTGCCGGAGCTTCCCGCGCCCGCGGAATTGCTCGCCGAATTGTTCATCACGTCGGCGGTTCATCAGGGCGACACTTTGAAGATCACAAAGACCGGCAACCACAAGTGCGGGCGCTGCTGGCGCTACCTGCCGGAAGTCGAGGAGGACGGGGATTTGTGCGACCGCTGCGAGGAATATGTGGATGCGTGAGCGCACGTTCGGCTTCACGATCGCGCTGATCGTCTTTCTGGCCGACCAACTGGCCAAGTGGTTCGTATCGGGCCCGCTTCACCTCCAGGAAGTGGCGCAGATCACGATCCTTCCGATCTTCAACTTCACCTGGACCGAGAATAACGGGATCTCGCTCGGCCTGTTCAACGCGACGACCGAGGTCGGCCGCTGGATGCTGGTCGGTGTGACGAGCGCCATCGCGGTCGCGGTTGCGGTGTGGATCGGCCGCGAAAGGCACCGCTGGGACCAGGCGGCGCTGGGCATGATCCTCGGCGGTGCGCTGGGCAATATCCTCGACCGGGTGCGCCACGGCTATGTGGTCGACTTCGCCGATCTTCACTTCGGGGCGTTCCGCCCCTTTTTGGTCTTCAATGTCGGCGATGCTGCTATTAGCATCGGCGTCGTCATCCTGTTACTGCGCGCGTTCCTGATGCGCGGCGAGGAACCCAAGGAGTCCGTCGAAAATGCGTAAGAGCCTTATTCTTTTCCTGACTCCGGCGATTGCGCTCGGCGGCTGCGCCCATAGGACCAGCACGCCCGACGAGTTCGCGGTGGCCCGAAACGCTCCGCTGGTCATCCCGCCGGATTATACGCTTACCCCGCCGGTTGCCGGAACGGTCACCAGCACCCCGGAAGATTCGCAGCAGCAGGCGATCGAAGCCTTGTTCGGCGGGCCCGCTCCGCGGCCGCCTTCGGAAACGCTCCTTCTCGACGAGGCCGGTCGCGACCGCGCCGCGCTTGGCGCCCGCTCCGTCGCTGGCGACCCCGCGACCAACGTTATCGACATGGGCGCAACGACGCAGGCGATCATCGCCGCACCGGCCAGCGACAGCGACGTCGCATCCGCTCAGGTTCCCTAAGTGGGAACGAGGGGGGTAGAAGAAGCCAATGGCTGAAGAAACGCTCTCGACCCGCCTGGTGGAAGTCGAGTCGATGCTCGACCGCTCACGGCGTCGCTTCGAGGAAGGCACCCGCCTGGTCGAGGAAGCACACAAGGCACTCGCCGAAATCCAGCAGGCGCTGATCGGATCGCCCGACAGCATATCACCGCAGGAAAGCGAGGAAGCCGCGTCGCGGCTCCTGACGTCGCTTCGAGCGTCGGGCGGCGAGATGCCCGAGACCCTGTGCGGCGGGCGGCTTTCAGTCGACCAGATGCAGCGCCTTATCCGGATCGACGGCCATCCGATCGGGATTACCGAGATGGAGTATCGGGTGCTGGAGCTGCTTGCCTTCGCCCGCAACAATGTCGTCACCCGAGCGATGCTTCTGAAGCACCTCTACCGCCGCGCCGACGACCAGCCGCAGCCCAAGATCATCGACGTCTTCATCTCCAAGCTGCGCAAGAAATTGCGGAGCGCGGCCGGAGGCACCGAGTTCATCGAGACGATCCCGCAGCGCGGCTGGATCCTTCGCGACATCTCCCCGCAGTCGGGCGCTTAACACTTCCTTAGGCATGCCCGGCGACAACCGGCGGAATGTTGCATCTGTTCGCCCAAAGCCCTGCACCGCAACCGTCCGAGCGACTCCACCCGGAGCCGGTCACCCGCCTTGCGAGCCTTCGCAACGCGCTGCGCGTCGTGGACGAGTTCGGCGGCGGTCCGGCAGGCGACATGGACGATGAGGTTTCAGTGCGGTGGGAGAGCGCGGACGAAGCAGCCAGGCGCTGCTTCGACCGTCGCTCGGCCGAGCTGGTTTCGGTCGCGGCTGCCGGGCTGGAGGCGGTGTCCTTCCAGCGCGATCAAGGGCTGGAGACCAACATCGCTGCGCTTCGGGTCATCGCCGACGAGCTGAAGACCGGCCTCAAGGACCTCGAGCAGATCTTCAGCCGCTAGGCCGGGCCGGTCGCCTTCGGGGTAGCCGGATCGGCGCCCCATTCCGTCCAGCTTCCGTCGTAGAGCCGAGTGGTGTCGTTGCCGAGCAAGTAGGCTGCGAACAGCAGCGAATTGGCCGTGACTCCAGATCCGCAGCTGGCGACGAACGGCTGCTTGGCATCGACGCCGCCCTCCTCGAACAGCTGCTCCAGCTCCTTGCGCGACCTGAAGGTCCCGTCCTCATTGTAGAGCGCCGAGAAAGGCACGTTGCGGGCGCCTGGGATATGGCCTGCCGCGACACCGGGCCGCGGGTCGGGCTCGCTTCCCTCGAAGCGCGGGGCGCCGCGTGCATCGACAATCGGAAGCTCGATTCCGCCCAGGATTTGCTGCTTGGTGACTACGTCGCCGCGCTCGGCTGTTTGAAATCGCGCGTTTCGCGGCTCCTGCTCACCGGACTGCGTGGGGCGACCCTCCGCGATCCATTTCTGGAAGCCGCCGTCGAGGATCGCGACCTCACGCACTCCGAAATGGCGGACCATGAACCACCCGCGGGCAGCGGTTCGGATCGGCGAATTGTCGTAGACGACGATCCGGTCGTCGCTGCTCACCCCCAACTCCTCCATCGCCCGCGCAAAATCTTCCGCGGTCGGGAGCATGTGGGGCGCCGGGTTCGCCCGGTCGCTTACCGCGTCGATGTCGAGGAAGCGGGCGCCCGGGATGTGCGCCTGCAGATAGTCCTCTCGGCCATTGCGGCCGCTTGCCGGCATGTGCCAGCTTGAGTCGATGATGGTGAGGTCCGCTTCGCCGAGATGGTCGGCGAGCCATTGCGTCGAGACGAGCGATTCCATTTCGCGATCATAGGCTACAATAAGCGCCGATGGCGACGCAGGAGATCAAGCTTCATCCCAGCTGGCTGGACCCGCTGCGCAGCGAATTCGAACAGCCGTACATGCGCGAGCTCAAGCAGTTCCTGCTTTCCGAGCGACAGAGGGGCCGGACGATCTTTCCGCGCGCGCCCAACTGGTTCCGAGCGCTCGACCTGACGCCGCTCGACAAGGTGCGCGTCGTCATCCTCGGCCAGGACCCCTATCACGGACCCGGCCAGGCGCACGGCCTTTGCTTCTCCGTACCGCCCGGAGTCCGGCCGCCGCCGAGCCTCGTCAACATCTTCAAGGAGCTTCGAAGCGACCTCGGAATCGAGCCGTCGCCGCACGGCTTCCTGAAGCATTGGGCCAGCCAGGGCGTCCTCCTCCTCAACAGCGTGCTCACGGTCGAGACGGGCCAGGCTGCATCGCATCGCGAGCGCGGGTGGGAGCGGTTCACCGACGCGGTCGTGCGGCTGGTGAACGGCAAGAGAGATCCGGTCGTGTTCCTTCTCTGGGGAAGCTACGCGCAGAAGAAGGCGGCATTCGTCGATACTTCGCGCCACCTGATTCTCAAGGCTCCGCACCCTTCCCCGCTCAGCGCCCACAGCGGCTTCCTGGGCTGCCGCCATTTCTCCAAGGCGAACGCGTTCCTCGAGGAGCGCGGCTTTGCGCCGATCGACTGGGCGTTGCCCGAGTGCGCCGCCGCCGAGTAAGGGGCGCGCCATGGAACCCAAGCATCTCGGCAAGCAGAGCGCCCTGCCCTCGTCCCCGGACGAGGCGGTGCTCGATTACGTGCCGAACCCTCGGCCGGACGAGCTGTACCTAGTGCGCTTCGCAGCGCCCGAGTTCACGTCGCTGTGTCCGATCACCGGCCAGCCGGACTTCGCGCATCTGGTGATCGACTATGCGCCCGGCGAGACGATCGTCGAGAGCAAGAGCCTCAAGCTGTTCCTGAGCGCCTTCCGCAACCACGGCGCATTCCACGAGGACGTCACGGTCGGGATCGGCAAGCGCCTGACCGGGGAGATGAAGCCGCAATGGCTTCGAATCGGCGGCTACTGGTATCCGCGCGGCGGAATGCCGATCGACGTCTTCTGGCAGTCGGGCTCGCCGCCCGGCGGGCTATGGATCCCCGACCAGGGCGTGCCGGCGTATCGGGGACGCTGACTAGCGGTAGCTCGCCTCGTCCGGTTGCGGAGCGTCCGTGGTCGCGGGGAGCGGATCAGCCGCGCGGCGGCGAGTCCAGACGTACAGCGAGCCGACGAGGAGGACGAAAAGGAGGACTCCGACCGGCATCTGCCATCCGGTCGCGCCGGTTACCGCGAGCACGTCGGGATTGTCCGATCCTGCGACGAGGCCCGCATAGACGACGTTGAACAGGCTGTCGCCGACGATCAGGCCGGTCGCGGCAAGGACGCCGAGCCGCTCGGCAAAGCCCGGCTGGTCCTGTTTCGCCGCCCAGCGGTTGTAGATGTGGCCGATGACCGCTCCAACGACGATCAAGGCGGTCACTCCGACCGGCAGGTAGATGCCCATGCCGACTCCGAGCGGCGGCAGTGCCCAGCCGCGTTTGGTCCCGCGCAGCACCTCGTCGGCGATGACCGCAACGACCCCGATCGCTGCGCCGATTCCGATGAGGTTCCAGTCGAGCGTGCCGCCGAGCACCCCCTGCGCGATGGCGGAGATGAGTGCCGCCTGCGGTGCAGCCAGCGCGCCCTCTCCGGCTCCGGGAGCTCCGGCGAAACCGAAGCTCTGGTTGAGCAGGTCGAGGATCGGCGGGATCACGACCGCGCCAAAAAGCACTCCGAGCACGAGCGAAACCTGCTGCCGCCACGGCGTTGCAGCGACCAGCTGGCCGGTCTTTAGATCCTGCAAATTGTCGTTGGAGATGGTCGCCACGCCGAAGATGATCGCGGTCACGAACAAGGCGAAGGCGACGAGCGCCTTGGTCGAGTCCGCGTCGACAGCCGGGAACAGCAGAGCGAGGATGATCGAAATCCCGAGCACCGACAGGATTCCGACCCCCGAGATCGGGCTGTTCGACGCTCCGATCAGGCCGGCCATGTAGCCGCACACCGCGGCGATCACGACGCCCGCAATCAGCACGTAGATGACGCTCAGCCCGATGGTTGCGCCGGGGTTGGCGGCAATCGGATTGGTGCTCGCAAACGCGAGCAGGAGCAGAGCGATCGGCAGCATCGAAACCAGTATGACCGATCCGACGATGGTGATCGGAATGTCGCGCTCGGTAATGTCGAGCGACTCGTTCCCGCCGCTTCGCCGGGCGCGGTTGGCGGCCATCGCGCCGACGATGCCGCGCGAAATCGGGCCGATCACCTTGAGCAAGGTCCAGATCGCCGCGACTCCGATTGCGCCCGCGCCGACGTAGCGGACCTTCGCGCTGAATATCGTCGCCACGAAATCGCTCAGCTCGGTGCCCACGGGGGCGCCCGTGGAGGTATAGAGGGGCAGGAGAATGATGAAGCCGATGATGATTCCGGCGAGCATCGCCAGCCCGACGCTCAGCCCGACCAGGTGGCCGACGCCGATATAGGCCATCGACAGCCCTGCCGAGAGATTGGTCGCTCCGGCGCCGATCCGGAGAGTGCCGTCGGCGGATTCGGCGACGAGCTTCATCTTGGCGAGCAGCGGATAGGCGGCGGACATCAAGGCGGCGACGACCATCGCCGCGAGTCCGCGCTTGTTCTCCTCCGCGCCGCCCACTCCTGCACCGACCTTCAGCACTTCGGCGGCCGCGACGCCCTCGGGGTATGGCAGGTCCGAGCCGGTGACGAGCGCTCGGCGAAGCGGCACCGAATACATCACCCCCAGGATCCCGCCGATCGCGATCACCGCCACCGATAGCCAATAGGGAAAACCGGTCCACCAGCCGACCATCACGAGCCCCGGCAGGACGAAGACGATCGCCGACAAGGTGCCCGCGGACGAAGCGATGGTCTGGACGATGTTGTTTTCCTGGATCGTCGAATCGCGGAAGAACTTCAGGACCGCCATCGAGATGACCGCAGCCGGAATCGACGTTGCGAAGGTCAGGCCGGCGCGAAGCCCGAGATAGACGTTGGCGGCGGTGAACAGCACGGTGATCACCGCGCCGAGGATGATTCCGCGCAGGGTGAGTTCGGCCACCTTACCAGTTCCGCGCAGGCCCGACCCGGTCACTGTTGCCATTCGCGTTTCCTTACTTCTTGTGCGGTTTGGGGGTGGGCGAGCTCGCCGGCGGGATCGGGCTGGAGTGGCGCCGGACACATTGCCAGCGGCCTTCCTCGTGAACCCACACGTCGGTCAGAAGCACCGAATCCTCGATCGGGCGGCCGAGATAGGAGACCCGCCAGCGAGCCTCCACGGTGCCGATGATCATGCTTTCCCGGACGTATGCGTCCTTCACGTCCAGATCGATGCTGATCAGTTCGCGCTTCTGGATGGCGTCGAGCCATTCCTCGCGCGACAAAGTGAACGGGCCGATCGAACGGGTCCCGATCAGGACGAATTTGGGATGGATCAATAGCCGGAGACGGGCGATGTCCTTGGCACACAAGGCGTCGCGCCATTCACGCTCGAGTGAATCGATCAGCTCCCACTTCGTTTCGATCACCGGCCGACCCTCATTGCTTCGCCCGGCGGAAGATGATGTTCGCATCATAGCGGTGCATGACCAAGGTCTTGCCCTCGATCGTCAGCGGCTCCCCTCGAAACGGAGCCTGGCCGGCATCGTTCATGTCGAGCCGGAACAGAAGCCGGTGGCCGCGGTCCGCGCTAAGCACCACCGGATCGTCGGCAGCTTCGTACACGGGCATCAGCAGCCGGACGGAGGTTGCGCGCTTTCCAGGCGGGAGGACCACGTGCCCGTCGTCCTCGGCATAGATCGCCACCGGTCGGTCCATGCCCTCCAGGGCGACGATGGCCGTGATCGGGGTCCAGGTGACATCGCCGCCGCCGACGGCAACATAGAGCTCGCCGGCCGGCGCGGGATCGTCTTTGAGGAGTGAGAACGCCGGCTGCCTGGGCATTGGGTTGCTGGTCAGCCGGACAATGTTCCCGTCCAACGCCCAGTCGCCCTGCGCGACTTCCGACGCGGCGCCATAGTCGAACTGGTAGCGAAAATGCCCGTCGGCCTTGAGCTCGAGCGCGCCCGCCATTTCCATCTGGTTCGTCGCATAGACGCCGGCAAGGGGAGCGCTCGGCTGCGGGTTCGCGCCGATGAGAAGCGCCGCCAATGCCGCCGCAAAACTCACCGGCCGCCGTCCGCGAACGGAGGCATTGTCAGACCAGCCAGAACGTTCCCCTGCTCCACCGTCCTACAGTTGCGAAACTATGGGCAGCGCGCAAGCGCTAGATGTTCTTAACCGCGGATGTCGACGCCGACGAAGGCCTCGGGTGCCGTGCCTCGCTTGACGAGCAGGAGGACGCTGGTCCGGCCTGCGCGCTTCGCTGCCTCGACCGCGGCAACCACTTGCGCGGGCGTCGTCACCCGCTGGCCCTGGACCGCGAGGATTAGATCGCCGCGCTGAAGTCCCTTTTCGGCCGCGTCGCTCGAGGAATCGATCGCGGTGATCACCACTCCGGCGGTGCCCGCTGGGAGGTTGAGGGCGCGCGCGATCTGCGGCGTCAGGGGCTGGAGCGATAGTCCGAGAGTCGAGCCGGCCGACGTCGTCGGGCCAGGAGCCTGGTCGGTGCCCGGAGTGCCCTGGCCAAGCTGCTTGGCAAGCTCTTCCTCGGTCGGGCGCTGGGTAATCGTCACGGGGATCGTGATGTGGCGTCCGCCGCGGATCACCTCGATGGGGATTCGCGATCCGACCGGAACGTTGGCGACCAGATAGGATACCGTCTGGTCCGGGTTCACTTCCTTGCCGTTGACCGAGATGATGACGTCGCCCTGCTGGATGCCCGCCTTTGCCGCGGGATCGCCAGGCTGGACCGCGCGGACGATCTCGCCGCGATCTTTTGGCAGACCGAGCGAGCCGGCGATGTCCTCGTCGACCGACTGCAGGCTGACGCCCAGATAGCCGCGCTCCGGCTTCTGCCCTCGGCGGAGCGCGTCGATCACCGGCTTGGCGGCTTCTTCGGGAATTGCGAGTCCGATTCCGACGTTCGTCCCGGTTGGCGAGATCAGCGCGGAGTTGATGCCGATCACCCGGCCGTTCATGTCGAACATCGGGCCGCCCGAATTGCCCATGTTGATGGCGGCGTCGGTCTGGATGTAGCGGTCGTAGGCACCGGTTCCCGCGATCCCGCGGTTGATCGCGGAGATGATTCCGGCGGTGACGGTGCTTCCGATGCCGTAGGGATCGCCGATGGCGACGACCCAGTCGCCGATCCGCGCGCGGCTGCTGTCGCCCCACTGGACGTAGGGCAGGTTGGTGGCGTCGATCTTGAGAAGGGCGAGGTCGGCGAGCTCGTCCCGGCCGACGATCCGCGCAGTATATTCCTTGCGGTTCGACATGGTTACGGTGACCGTGTCGACGGTGCCGGTCCCGTTCGCCCCTTGGATCAGGTGGTTGTTGGTAACGATGTAGCCGTCAGGCGAAATGATGAAGCCGGAGCCGAGCGATCCGGTCTCCTGAGTGCGCGGGCCGCGCTGGCCCTGCGGCGGAGCGGGAATTGGAGCGCCGAACTGGCGGAACAGCTCTTCCAGCGGGTCCACCTGCTGCTGCTTCACCGTGACCTTCTGCTTGGTCGAGATGTTGACGACCGCCGGCATCACTCGGGCAGCGAGATCTGCGAAGGAGCCCGGGGCGCCAGGAACGGGGGTGATGGCGGTGCCCGGCGCAGTCTGCGCTCCGACCGGGCCTGTCGCGAGGGAAAATGCAGTACCACCCAGGAGGAGGGCCGTTGCGACCCCATAGGCATAGCGCACTTTTCGGGACTCCTTTGACTTCATCGATACCCCTTGGTCTGGATTTTCACCACCGCACTAGGCCGGGAGAGTGAACTACAATTGAACGCCCTCACTTCGACCGGCCGGAGAATTGCTTCAGGTAATCATTGTCCGGCGACAGGATAACGGTGGTCGGCGCGGGTTTATCCGTCCCGTCGCCAAGAAATGTCGTCTGGTAGGACTGCATGGCCCGGTAGAAGTCGTAGAAAGCCGGGTCCATTCCGAAGCTTGCGGCGTAGGTCCTCGCGGCATCGGCGTCCGCCTGGGCTCGGATGAACTGCGCCTGCTTGGCGCCTTCCGCCCGGATCGACCGCGCTTCCTGCTCGCGCGCCGTGCGCATCCGCTCGAATGCGGATTCGAGCGGAGTTCCGCTTGGAAGATCGGTGCGCTTGATCCGCACGTCGATGATCTCGACGCCATATTGGCCGGCGATCTTGTTCAGCGAGCTTCGAACGTCCTCCATGATCCCCTGCCGCTCCGGCGTCAGCAGCGCGGCGAAGGATACCTTGCCCAGCTCGTTGCGGACTTCGGAGCCGAGGATCGGGCGAAGCTGGTCGGTGAGTTGCGCCTCGGTCCGGGCGCGAACGTACATCAGCAGCGGGTTGACGATCCGGTAGCGCGCGAAGGCGTCGACCTCGAGCCGGCGCTGGTCGGTGGACAGCACCTGCTGGCGCTGCATGTCGACGTCCTGCACTCTCTTGTCGATCCAGACGATCTCCTCGGCGAACGGAATGCGCCAGGATATTCCCGCGCCGGCCGCGCCGATCGGGCGCCCGGGCTTGTATTCGTTGAGGATTCGCACCGGCTTTCCGAAGCGGACGATCACCGCCTCTTTCGTTTCCGGGACGATCGGGAAGCTGGCGATGATCAGGAACAGGAGGAATAGCGCCGAGACGGAGGCGAGGATCGGGTGGCGGCGGACGGAGTCGATCATTGCGGCGCTCCTTCCGTCGGCTGTGACTGCTTGGGCGGCGGAAGCGGCTGGTAGGGCAGTACCCCGGGCGCCTCGATGATCGTCTTGTTAACGCCCTGGAGAACGCGCTCCATCGTCTCGTAATACATTCGGCGGCGAGTGACTTCCGGAGCGAGCCTGTATTGCTCGTAGACCTTCTGGAAGGCGGTCGCTTCGCCCTGCGCCTTCTGCCCAAGCTGAAGCGAATAGGCGTTGGCGTTGTTGATGTAGGTTTGCGCGTCCTGCTGGGCGGCGGTCACCTGCTTGAACGCGTCATTGACCTGGTCGGGCGGATCGGCCTGCTTGATCGCAATGCCCTGAATCTGAATTCCCGAGCGATAATGGTCGAGAATCTGCTGCATCTTCTCGGCGACCAGAGTCTCTATGTCCGCTCGCCGGTCTCCCATGGCATCGTTGAGGCTGACCTGGCTGATGATCGAGCGCATCGCGCTTTCGGCGACCTCGTGGATCGTCTCGTCCGGCTGGGCCAGCTCGAACAGGTAAAGCTCCGGCGTGCGGATGTTCCAGCGCACCGTGTAGGCGATATCGATCAAATTCTGGTCGCCGGTCAGCATCAGGTCGGTGGAATTGCCCGATCCCAGATCGGTATTGCGGATGTTTTCGACGTCGATCTTGCGCACCTTTTCGATGGGCGACGGAAGCGTAAGCCCGACACCGGGCGAGAGAGTGCGGCTGTAACGCCCGAACTGCGTGACGACTCCGCGCTGGCTCGGAGAAATGCTGTGGAAGCTGGTGAACACCAGCCAGACCGCCAAGAGCCCCAGCGCGCCCCACAGGATCAGCGAAGCGTTGGGCCGTCCCGGAAGGCCGCCACCGCCACCGGTCGAGAAGCGCGCCCGGCTCCGGCGAAGAAATTCGTCGAGCGAGGAGCCGCCAGTCATCGGATCGGCAGCCGTGCGCTTACCGCGCTTGGGGGTTTCCCCCCACGGGCCAGGCGCGGGTTCTTCCGGCTCGTCTCCGGAACCCTTCGGGCCCCAAGGACCCTTGTTGTCGGCAAAAAGGCCGCGTGCGCGACCGGCCCACCCCGAAATCATGCTCATGCAGCCTTCTATAAGAAGCCCCTCGGGCGAAAAACAGTGGCAAGGCAGTTTCGAATTCCTATGTCGTTCAAACAAATGACCACCGCCGACGGCCTTCAAAGTCTCGATGCGCTCGATTGCGGCAGCCGCATCCGCTCGCGCCGGCTCTCCGACGGCGTCGTTACTCTCGTCGTCGACGCGTCAGGCCTGTCGGCGGCCGAGCGCAACAAGCTCGAGGCAGAGCTGACCTCCGCGGCGCGAGCGATCGAGGGCGTCAAGGACATCCGAATAGCTCTTACGGCGAGCCAGCCTCGGCGGACTCTGATCGCGGTCGCCAGCGGCAAGGGCGGAGTGGGGAAATCTACGCTGTCGACGAACCTGGCGATCGCCATCGCCCGGACCGGAAAGAAGGTCGGGCTGATCGACGCGGACGTTTACGGGCCCTCGCAGACGCGGCTGCTCGGAAGCGACGAGAAGCCGACCGCTGACGACAAGAAGCTCAACCCGGTCGAGGCTCATGGAATCCGCTTCCTGTCGCTTGGCCAGCTGGTTTCCACCGGCCACGCGCTCGCCTGGCGTGGGCCGATGGCGTCGGGCGCGCTCGCCCAGCTGATCGAGGCCAATTGGGGCGACGCGGAAATCCTGGTCGTCGACCTCCCGCCGGGGACCGGCGACGTTCAATTGTCGCTGATCCAGAAGTCGAGGCCCGACGGAGCCGTAATCGTGTCCACCCCGCAGGCGCTGTCCCTGATCGACGCGACGCGCGCTGTCGATTTGTTCGGCAAGATGTCGGTGCCGGTGATCGGGCTCGTCGAGAACATGTCGGGCTATACGTGCCCGCATTGCGGCGAGCAGTCCGACCCGTTCGGAAGCGGCGGCGCCGAAGAGGCCGCGGCGGCGATGGGCATCCCGTTCCTCGGTCGTATTCCCCTCGACTCCGCGCTTCGCGAAGCGTCTGACGTGGGAACTCCGCCGGCAGCCAGCGGCGGACCGCAATCGGAAGCTTTCGAGGCAATTGCTCGCAAGTTGATGGCGTCGCTCGAAACAAGTTCGGCCGACGAGCATTCGCCTGTCGAGGAGATGGCCGATGCTTCGAGACGATGACGAGATTGCCGAGCTTCTGAGCAATGCGCGGACGATCGCGATGGTCGGAGCGTCGGACCGGCCGGACCGCGCCTCATATGGAGTGATGAAGTTCCTCCAAGACCGCGGCTACCGTGTACTGCCCGTCAATCCGACGATTACCGGTGAGCATGTCCACGGCGAATATGTCTGGCGCGAGCTGTCGCAGATCGGCGAGCCGATCGACATCGTCGACATCTTCCGCAATTCAGAAGCCGCCGGCGAAGCGGTCGACCAGGCGATTGCAGTCGGCGCCAAGGCGGTGTGGATGCAGCTCGGCGTGATCAACCCAGAGGCCGCGGGGCGGGCCGAAGCAGCCGGGCTCAAGGTGGTGATGAACCGCTGCCCGAAGATCGAGATTGCGCGCCTTGGTATTCCGGCGGTCCGCCAGGCATCTGCAAGCTAGGCTCAGTTGGCGGGGGTTACGTCACTCACGAAGAACGGCTGAGCAGCACATTGCATTTGGAACGAGGCAAACTCCCGCTGGTCGAGCTGCGACCAGTCGCCTGCCACCCCGTCGATCTTGATCTCCTTGATCGACATTCCCGTCGACAGCGTCATTCTCGAAACACAGATGGTCGAGCTGACCGAAACCGGGGCGAAAGCGGTCGGAATCGACTTCGCCAACGCCAATGGTCAGCTGGGCGTGGTCACCTACCAGGGTGGGCAGTTCATTCCGCCGGGAGTCCCGGCTGGCGATCACCTGACCAGCTTCCAGTTCCAGGCCGCGCTGTACGCCGAGATTCGCAAGGGCAACGGCCGCATCGTCTCCAAGCCGCGGATCGCCGCGCAAAGCGGCTCGACCGCCAAGATCATCACCGGCGACGCGCTTCCGATCCTAACTGCGATCACGCTTTCGGGAGTGAACGGCGTTTCGCAGCAGGTCCAATATGTGAACGTCGGCGTCACCTTGCAGATCGCGCCGAGAGTCAGCGGCGACGGCTTCGTCACCAGCCACGTCTATGCGGTCGTGTCGAGCGTGACCGGCTTCAGCCAGGGCTATCCGACAATCAGCCAGCGCCAGGCGGAAACGTCGGCGACCGTCAGGGACGGCGATTCGTTCGTCATCGGTGGCCTGACGCAGGACGAGAACATCACCAACAAGTGGAAGATCCCGATCCTCGGCGACATCCCGATCCTGGGCCAGGCGTTCAGGACCGACCGCAACACGCGTTCGCGGACCGAGCTTTACATCATCGTCACTCCGCACGTCGTGCATCGCGTCGGATCGCAGGCGATGACGGTGGCGAGGCAGGAGCCGTACGATTCGCAGCCGGTGACCACCATCCCGGGACCGGCGAACGGCCAGCCGCAATATTATCCCCAGCAGCTGCCGAGCGACATTCCCTCCGGCGACCCGCTGCAGCCGCCCCGGCGCTAAATCAGGCGGTCCCCACGGTCATTTCCGGGATCAGGATCGTCGGCGCATCAATGCCCCGCCGGAACTCCAGGTCGGACGCAGGCTCAAGGCTGGCGAACATGTCGAGCAGGTTGGACGCGATCGTGATTTCCTGCACCGCCGGACCGATCTCTCCGTCCTTCACCAGGAAGCCGACTGCGCCGCGGCTGTAGTCGCCGGTCACCGGGTTGGCGCCCTGGCCGATCAGCTCGATCACGAGCAGAGCTTCCGGAAATGCGGCCAGCAACTCCTCGCGGCTGCGGCTTCCCGCTTCCATGTAGAAATTCGTCGGCGAAACTCCGGGTGCGCTGCCGACCGATCGCGCCGCATGGCCGGTCGGCTGGATTCCGAGCTGGCGGGCCGAAGCGCTGTCCGCCATCCACCCGTCGAGCACTCCGCCGGAGACGATCTCCGTCCGTGCAACCGCCACGCCTTCCCCGTCGAACGGTCTTGAGCGCAACCCGCGAGGGCGAAGCGGATCGTCGACGATGGTGACGCCTTCGCGGAAAATCTTCCGACCGAGTTTGTCCTGCAGGAAGCTCGACTTGCGCGCCACCGAGGAGCCACTGATCGCGCCGGCGAAATGGCCGAGCAGGCTGCCCGATACCCGCGGGTCGAACAGGACGGGCATCCTGCCCGCTTTTGGCCGCACCGGATCGAGTCGTGCGACGGCGCGTCGTCCCGCCTCTCGGCCTATGCTCTCGGCGCTGTCGAGGTCGCTCAGGTGCCGCGCGCTTTGCCACCAGCTGTCGCGCTGCATCGAAGCGCCTTCCCCGGCGACGACGGACGCGGAGCACCCGTGCCCGGTGCCAGAGAAAGAGCCGGAGAAGCCGCCGCTGGTCGCGAGCGCAATGACCGAAGCGGAAGTGCTTGCGCCCGCGCCGCTCGAGTTGGTGACTCCGGGCACCGCGAGCGCGGCGGCTTCGCATTCGAGCGCGCGCTCGCGAAGCTGCGCCGGATCTGGCTCGGCGGGGTCCACGGTATCGAGATCGGCGAACGGGCTGGAGGCGAGAAGACCGGGCGGCGCCAGTCCTGCGAAGGGATCTTCCGGCGCTTCGCCCGCCATTGCAACGGCGCGCCTCACCAGCTCGCCCAACGCCTCTTCCGACAGATCCGAGGAGGCGACCGAGGCCGACCGCGCGCCGAGGAACAGGCGAAGCCCGATCTCCTCGCCTTCGGAGCGGCCGACATGGTCGAGCTCGCCGAGCCGCACCTGCACCTCGGTCGATCGTCCGCCCATATAAAGGACGTCGGCGGCGTCGGCGCCGGCCTTGATTGCGCGGCTGACCAGCCGCTCGGCTGCGTCGCGGCATTCGTCGAGGGAAAGCATGGCCGCCCGTTAGCGGCTGGAGAAGCCGACGACCAGCATCGCCAGGAAAACCAGCAGGCCGCAGGTGCGGTTCGACCTGAACAGGGCAAGCGCCAGCTCCCCGTCGGCGGGGTTCGCTCGAAGCGCCTGGTTAGCGAGGTGGAGCGCAGCCGGCACCAGCGCGAGAAGTGCCAGCCAGTCCGGCCGCACCGACCAGATCGCGCTGACCCACAGCAGTAGGGCCAGCGTGTAAAAGATACCGACGCCAAGCGCGGCCTTGTCGCCGAGGCGGCGGGCGCTGCTCTTCACCCCCACGAGTGCGTCGTCCTCCATGTCCTGGATAGCGTAGAGGGTGTCGTAGCCGATCACCCACGCGACGCTTCCCAACCAAAGCAGGATGGCGGGCCATGCAAGATCGCCGGTCACCGCCGGCCAACCGACCAGCGCTCCCCACGAAAAGACGATTCCGAGCCACGCCTGCGGCCACCAGGTGATCCGCTTCATGAACGGATAGGCTGCGACAGGCGCAACGCTCACCAGCGACACGATTTGCGCCGTCCGATTGAGCTGCAACAGCACCACTAGAGCGAGAGCGAGCAGCATGGCGATCAGGACGGTAGCACTGGCCGCCGTCACCCGGCCGCTGGCCAGCGGGCGAAGTCTTGTGCGCTCGACCCGACGGTCCAGGTCGCGATCGACAACATCGTTGTAGACGCAGCCCGCGCTCCGGGTCGCGAAGGCCCCGAGCGCGAGCCAGGCAAACAAGTCCCAGCGGCCGCCCACGCCGGCCAATGCCACCCCCCAGGCACACGGCCAGTAGAGAAGCCAGGTCCCGATCGGGCGGTCGAGCCGCATCAGCGATGCGTAGGGACGAAGCGGCGGCGGAAGCGCACCGACGAAGCCGCGCCGCTCGCTGTCCGGGACGATGTCCGCCGAATGCATGCCGCCCGTATCGACGAAGTTTCGACGGTTCGGAAGCCCGGCGGCGCGCGAGCGAACCGGCGGGCCGAAACATCCCGCGCCGCCCGACCGAGCAGCGCCGCCGACGAGCCGGAGCGAAGTTAATCCACGTTAGCGTCAAAAATTTGCTCGCGGGAGTTGCATCCGAAAACTGAAACAAGCGTTGTGGACCTGTAACGACGACCGATTGAAGGCCGCCGACGGGACGCCCGCGGAGATGTATGAGGCCTATTTTACCCGGCGCCTTCTGAAGGCGCTCAGCCTCGCGGAGGAGGCGACGGACGCCGATGAGCGTTCGGTTCACCTGCGCACTTCACGTTACTATCGCGACCTCCTCGAACATCCCGAAAAGCGCGGCGCCTATCGTCATCCCACACGCATCGGCGCGACACTTCATCATCTCGGCACCCACCCACGCCGAGTGATCGTCTCCGACCTGTCGACTTGCGGGTTCAGGATCGAGATCGATGCGCGAGCGAAGCCGGGCACGGTCATCATGCTGGAGATCGGCGGCCTTTCGCCGCTCGACGCTTATGTGGTCTGGCAGGAGGGCGTCCAGGTGGGCTGCAAGTTCCTGAATGAACTCCACCCCGCGCTGGTCGAGGCTGCGCTTGCGGTAAGCTCGCGCATCTAGTGGTCTCAACCGCGGCTGGCGGCTAAGCCCGCATCGATGCCCGCCACTCCAGCCTGGCCGCCCAAGAGCCTGCCGCGCCTATTTATCCCGCAACCGTTGGCCGAGGCCGCCAAGGTCGAGCTGGATCAGGCGCAGGCAAACTACCTCGGCAATGTCCTGCGGCTTGGTGAGGGCTCCGAATTGCTCGTCTTCGACGGCGAGTCCGGGGAGTGGCTGGCGCGGATTTCAGACGCTTCGAGGAAACGGATGACTCTCGCCGTGGAGCGGCAGACCCGCGGTCCCGAAACGGTCCCCGATCTTTGGCTCGCCTTCGCTCCTGTGAAGCGGACGCAAACCGACTGGCTGGTCGAGAAAGCGACCGAACTCGGTGCGGCGCGGCTGGTCCCGGTGATCACCGAACGGACGATCGTCGACCGGGTGAAGCTCGAGCGGTTGAAATCGATCGCCATCGAGGCTGCCGAGCAGTGCGGGCGAACCCGCCTGCCCGAGCTTGGCCAGCCGCTGCCGCTGGCCCGTTTCCTCGAACAGCGGGCGGCGGACCGGACGCTCTACTTCGCGGACGAGACCGGCGGCGACCCGGCCGGCTCAGCGTTTGCCCCGGGCCCAGCGGCAATCCTCACCGGACCGGAGGGCGGCTTCACCACGGCAGAGCGCAACCTGATCCGCTCGCAGCCTCGCGCAATCCCGATTTCGCTGGGACCGCGAATCCTCCGCGCCGAAACGGCCGTCCTTGCCGCTGTCACTATCTATATGGCGCTCGCCGGTGACTGGCGCTAATCGCCGCCGCGAATGACGACGCGGACCGACGACAGCGACAGCGCGCCGATCGAGAGCCGCGATGACCTTTTGGCGACCTTCGCCGCGGGCGAGAAGGTGCCCGACCGCTGGCGAATTGGGACCGAGCACGAGAAGTTCGTCTATCGAACCTCCGACCATCGCGCGCCCTCCTACGACGAGCCCGGAGGAATCCGCGACCTGCTGATGGGGCTGACGGAATTCGGGTGGAAGCCGGTGGTCGAAAGCGGCAACGTCATCGCTCTCAGCGGACCCGACGGAACCGTGAGCCTGGAGCCGGCCGGGCAGTTCGAACTCTCTGGTGCGATGCTCGACAACCTTCACCAGACCTGTGCCGAAGCCGGCCGCCACCTCGCCCAGGTCAAGGCCGTGGGCGAAAAGCTGGGGATAGGCTTCCTGGGTCTTGGCATGTGGCCGGACAAGACTCGAAGCGATTTGCCGGTGATGCCCAAGGGCCGCTACGCGATCATGCTCAACTACATGCCCAAGGTCGGCAATCTCGGCCTCGACATGATGCTTCGCACCTGCACGATCCAGACGAACCTCGACTATTCATCCGAAGCGGACATGGTGAAGAAGTTCCGGGTCGGGCTGGCGCTTCAGCCGGTCGCGACGGCGCTCTTCGCCAACTCGCCGTTCACAGAGGGCAAGCCGAATGGCTACCTCAGCTACCGAAGCCATATCTGGGAAGACACCGATCCGGACCGGACGGGAATGCTGCCCTTCGTGTTCGAGGACGGCTTCGGATACGAACGCTACCTCGATTATGCCCTCGACGTGCCGATGTACTTCGTCTTTCGGGACGGGAAGTACGTCGACGTTGCGGGCGAGAGCTTTCGCCAGTTCCTCGACGGAAGGCTACCGCAGCTTCCCGGCGAAAAGCCGCTCCTGACCGACTTCGTCGATCACCTCTCGACCATCTTCCCGGAAGTCCGCCTCAAGAGCTTCCTCGAGATGCGCGGGGCGGACGGCGGACCGTGGAGCAGGATCTGCGCGCTTCCCGCGCTGTGGGTCGGGCTGCTCTACGACGACCAGGCCCTCGATGAAGCGTGGAATCTGGTCAAAGGCTGGACCATCGACGAGCATGAGGCACTTCGGCGCGACGTCCCCAAGCTGGCGCTCCGGGCGCAGGCTCCAGGCGGCGGAACGGTCCATGACCTCGCCGGCAAGGTCGTCGACATTGCCGCGCGGGGGCTTACCCGGCGCGGACGGCTCAATTCGGCTGGGGATAATGAAAGCGGCTTCCTCGACCCGCTCAACGAAATCGTGGCGAGCGGCAAGACTCCCGCCGAACGCCTTCTCGACCTCTATCACGGGGAGTGGCAGGGAGATCTCAGCCGCATCTACTCGGAGATGAGTTTCTGATGGACATTGCAACGGCGCAGCGCCGCACCCTCTACCCGCCGATCCAGCCCTATGACAGCGGCCATCTCGGTGTCGGCGACGGCCACAGCCTTTACTGGGAGCTATGCGGCAATCCGGACGGCAAGCCCGTGGTCTTCCTTCACGGCGGACCTGGCGGCGCATCGAGCCCCGACCACCGACGGCAGTTCAACCCGGACAAGTACAAGATCCTGGTGTTCGACCAGCGCGGCTGCGGCAAGTCGACCCCGTTCGCGAACCTGGAGAACAACACGACCTGGGACCTTGTCGAGGACATCGAGAAGCTCCGGACGCAGGTCGCCAAGGTCGAAAAATGGCAGGCGTTCGGGGGAAGCTGGGGCTCCACGCTCGCGCTCGCCTACGCCCAAACGCATGCCGAGCGGGTTACCGAGCTCGTCCTTCGCGGAATCTTCCTCTTCCAGCAATACGAGCTCGACTGGCTGTACAAGGAAGGCGGCGCGTCCTCGCTCTATCCGGACAAGTGGGAGGAGTTCGTCGCTCCGATCCCCGAAAACGAGCGCGGCGATCTCCTGCAGGCCTATCGCAAGCGGCTGACCAGCGATGATCCGGCTTTGCAGCTACAAGCGGCCAAGGCATTCAGCGCCTGGGAGGGGAATGTCGTGACCTTGCTTCCCAGCCCGGAGGTGATGGAGGAGTTCACCGAAGGCGACAAAGCCATCGCGATCGCGCGCATCGAGAACCACTACATGATCCACAAGGGCTGGCTGGAGGAAGGCCAGCTGCTGCGTGACGTGGGCCGGATTCGCAACATTCCCGGAGTCATTGTCCAGGGCCGCCACGACTGCTGCACGCCTCCGCGCGCCGCATGGGCGCTGAAGAAGGCCTGGCCGGAGGTCGATCTTCGGATCGTCCCCGATGGCGGTCACCTCTACAACGAGCCGGGAATCCTCGACGGGCTGATCCGCGCTACGGACAAGTTCGCCGACCGCTGATCAGCCGCCGGGCCGGTACACCCGTTCGGTGTGACCCTTGAGCTGGTCGGGATAGAAATAGACTTCGCGGAGCGCGCCCGACGCGTAGCGAAGTGCTTCGTCGTTGAAGTGCGGAGAATTTGGATGGCCGCTTTCGCCGCCCGCGGTGATTGCGCGCGCGCGGACCCGTTTCGGCCCGAACTCGACTACTGCCACGAAGCTGTTGCCGTTGGTCCCGTACCATTTCTTCGTGCCCGGCTTCTGCGATGCTCCAAACGATGCGAGCGAGCCCCATTTGTTCGAGGTGAATCCCACGGGAATGCTCGGCGCGTTGTCGTCGAATGGCGGATCAATCAGCGGCGAGATGCGCTGGAAGCGATTGACCTCGCCCCACGGCACGCGCCAGCCGCCGAAGTCGCGGTTGAGCCGATCGAGCGCGCGGCCGAACGCCGTCAGCTTTTCTGCCGCACTCAGCGCTTCCATGTGGCGGAACGGATTTTGTTGGTCGTTCCACTTTCGAGCCGCGACCATCTTCGTCAGCTCGTCGCCCCAGAATTGCGCGACGGTATTTGGCACGGACTCGGTCGACCAGCGCTTGTCCCATTTGTTGAGCGCGGCAATCGGCGCCGAGAACCGCGCGCGGCGCGGGTCCTTCGCGGGCAGCGCCCGCCACGCCTTCACCAGCATCGGAACAAGCACTTCGAAGCTTGGCTGGGCGCTGTCGAAGGCCGTCGCCTGGAGGCGGTCGAGGCTCCACTGGCCCGGCTGGGTCAGCAGCCTCGTCGCGTGGACCGTGCGGTAATTCTCGCCCGCCATGTCCAGATATTTCGGAAAGGCTGCGGACTTGGGCGAAAAAGGTCCCGCCGCGGAATAGAGCCAGTCGTTGCTGTTGAAAGCCCAGCCTGTCGGCGGGTTGATCGTGTTCGGCAGTTCCGACACCGGATGGAGGCCCTGCCAGTCCGTAGCGCGGTCGCTGCCGTCGACGGGCCTGGTGTAATCAAAGCGATTGTCGCGCTTGGGCATGAACTGCGGCGCCAGGACCGCGATCTCGCCCTTGTCGTCCGCGAAGACGGTGTTGTTGGAGCTGTTCGCCTTGAGGTCGGACACCTTCATGAAGGACGCGAGGTCAGTCGCCTTGGTGCGAAGGTAGGATTGCTGGAGCGCCTCGATCGGACGGTCCATCATCGCGAACGCGATCCAGCAAATGCGCTGATCCTTATGTGGCGGAGGCGCGCAGCTCGAGCTCAGCTCGCTTCGAATAATCGGGCCGCGATGCGTGTAGTAGGTGGTGAAGCTCCGCTCGCCGAAGCTGCCGTCAGCTTTGCGAAAGCGGATCGTCACCGGCCGCTGCTCCATCACCCGCCACTCGCTTCCGTAGCGATAGCGGGGTCCGAGCTCCGGCAGCTCCACCTGGTAGGCGAACTCGTCGACATTATCGACGCCGCTGGAGGTGTGCATCCAGCCGGCGTGCGGGTTGAAGCCCTGGTAGATGAAGAACTGGCCCCAGGTGACCGCGCCGTAGGCGTCCAGGCCTTCGCTGCTCTTCATCTGAAGCTCCGAGCGGAAGTAGAAGCTGGTGTGCGGGTTGATGAGCAGAAGCGAGCCGGTGCCGGGTGCCGCGAGCTTCGGCGCGATGGCGATGCCGTTGGATCCCTGCGGCTCGAACACGGCACCGTCCGCGGTGGCCGTGCGCGACGCGTTATGGCCGGTATAGAATTTCGCTAGCTCGTCGAGATCGATCCGCTCGATGTCGCCGCCGATGCTCCCTTCGGTGAAGCTGAGCGCCATCCATGGTTCGAAGCGCGTCAGCACCTTCGGATGCACGTCGGGGTGGGTTTCGAGATAATAATTCAGCCCATCCGCCCAGGCGCGCATGAGCGTCTTCAGCCAGTCGGGGCTCTTCAAATATTCGAGCTTCAGCTTGTCGTCGCTGACGTACAGCCGTGCTCGCAAGTCCTGCCAGATCGCCTTTTCGCCTTCGGCTTCCGCCGTTCGCCCGAGCGCAGTCAGGTAATTGGCCTCTATGCGCGGGAAGTCGTCTTCCGCCTGCGCGTAGATCATCCCGAACACCGCGTCCGCGTCGGTCTGCCCGCTGACGTGGGCGATGCCCCAGTCGTCGCGGGCGATCGTCACTCGCAAGGCCTCGGATTGCCAGCGATGGAGGTCGTCCGGGCTTGCGGCGGCGGTGAGGAGGAAGAGAAGCGGGAGGGCAAAGGTGCGCATGCCGGCTTTTGTAACCGGCATGCGGCGACCGTCCACCCTCCCGGGTTTTCCTACCTCACTTCGGCGTTCAGCCGGCTGATCTCGTCGCGGCGTTGCGGCGAGACGCAAACGTGATCGCCAGGAACGGCATCGCGCCAGACGAGACCGCTCAGGCAGGTATCCGGTCCATAGGCGCCGGAAGGGTCGTGATTGGACGCATCGAGCCGGTTCTCGTCGGCAATGCGCTTTCCTTCGTCCGCGGACACGCATTTGTGATCGCCGGCGTTGGCGAGCCGCTCGACCAGTCCCTCGGGGCAGACAGAAACGGCGGCCACGGTGCCCAGAGCCTGTATCGCCCCGCGCCGCTGCCGCAGCGTTCCAAGAGCGCCCTCGACGGCCGGCGAAGGCGGCTTTGGAGTTGCAGTGGCGCTGTCCATGACCTCCAGAGTTCCGGTTGCGGCCGCCGTATCTATAAGCCCGGGCCGCGAGCTGCCGGTATAGGCATAGTCGCGGCGGCAGACCGTGCCGGAGTGACAGGCGAAATCGACTCCGCCCGGCGGAAGCGTAATCGCGACGTCGGGGAACCAGACCGGGAAGTCCCAGCTGTCCGACCAGACACCTACGTCGATGAAGGCGTGCGCGTTCACTCCGGGGGTGACGATGAAGCCGATGTTATAGACCGGCTGGCCGATCCAGAAGCTGCTCTTGTGATCGGTCGGGTTGATCGCAAGCGGCAGCTTCTTGCCGTTCACGATGAGCTGGTCAGTCCCGCTGACATTGTCGTGGACCGTCATCCGAAGCGCGTCCGAATGGAGCCCGACCTTCACGGCAGGGTGCACCAGGATCCCGGCGGCGCCCCAGTTGCCGTATCCCATCAGCAGGTCGATCTGGTCGAACACGAAGGGAATTTCGCCCGACGACGTTCCGGGCGCTGGCGGAGTGAATTGCCCGTGGGTGTAAGGGGCCGGGAGCTTGTCCGCCAGGTCGTACCCGACGGTCAGGGTCTTGTGGCCCTCGCCCATCAGCGGAAGCTTGTAATCGTAGCCGGCCGAGGCCTTCAGCTCGGCCACGAACTCCTGCCCGTTGAAAATCTGGGTCGAGGCGAGTCCGGAGGCGGCATATTGCGCCGGCGTCCCGTCGACCGGGTTCATGCTCGCGATCAGATAGCCCTTCTCGCCGCTGCTATCGCTCACCGTCCTGTAGGTACCGTCGAGGACGATCGGGAAGCGGAGCCCGAAGCCGTAGCTGAAGCCCGCCCTCGCCCCCGCGTAATAGGTCACCGAACAGCCGACCCAGCACCAGTTGATCGTCTTCTCGATCCGCTTGCTCCACTCATATTGGCGGCCGAGCGTGAAGCCGGTGAGGAACACGACCTTCGAAATGGGCTGGTTCTCGACGACGGGCAGGTTGAGGGCCGCGGCTTCAACGCCGAGCCGTCGGTAGTCCGCGACCATTGCTCGGCTGCCCTTGTCGACTTCATCCTCCTTCGGGATGAACATCACGTCTTCGATTTTGGTCTCGGCGGAGCTGATCAGCTCCTCCGCGAGGGCATCGTCATTGAGGGACTCCAGGCGAGTAGTCTCCGCTGCGCCGATATCGGCGGCAATCTTCTCCCGCTCGGCCGGGTTGGCGAGGATCGCCCGGAAATTGGCTACCTGCGCGGCGGTCTCCGCATCCTGCTTCGCCCAGTCTTCCCTCGCCTTGGCGATCGCGGCGTCACGTTGCGCCGGGTCTTCGACATATCGGGCGGAGTTGGGATTGGCGTAATCGGCGACCTTCTGGCTTTCAGACAGCCGCTCGGCGCAGCTTACTCCAGCCTGCTCGATCTGGCTTCGCCGCGAGGAATCGCTGCACGCACCCGGCTTGATCCGGTAGTTGAGGAAGGACCGGACGATGAGGCCCTGCGGAACGACATAAGCGTTCACGTCGGTGGCTTTCACCGTCACCGCGCCCGGCGACGCCTCGAGCCGGCGGGCGATGTTCGGAAGCGCGTCCTTGTTGGCGAGCATCGCGGACAGATCGATCGTGGAGCTTCCCAGCTTCAGCGCGCGGGTCGAGCGCATTTCGGAGAGCGACAATTCGCGCTCGACCGGCAGCGCCTGGATCGAGGTCAGCGGGTTGGCACTCTGGACGACGAGCGTTTTCGGAAGCGACGGCGCCGCGACCATCGAAACGATCTGTACCTGGTCGGCTGCTTGCTCGACACGAGGCACGACCACGGCAAGCTTGGGTGAAGCGAGCGCCTGCGCTCTCAACTGGCGACTGACCGGTGCTGCGGATTGAGCGTGAGCAGCGGACGAAATGGCGATGATGGCCGAAGCGGCGACGCAATTGAGCAGAGCCTGACGCATTGGAAGATACCCCCGTTACAATGCCTTGGGCCCTCCGAGTCGCGAGCCCCTCACCCCACCTGTTCGCAAGAGCAACCGCTAGCTTTTGGCCTCCGGACGTGTTCCCTGATCCCGCGCTGATCTTATCACATTTCGGCGCGCGGCGAACGACCAGAATGGCGGGGTTGTCGGACTTCGGCCAGCGATATCAGGCTTTTGGCAGCGCCTGCTTCGCCTGTCCCCAGCCTTTCAGGAACTTGGATTCCGATCGCTCGAAAAGGAGGTCGAGCTCGCGGATGGTGAAGGCGTTGCCGCCTTCGTAATCGTCGAGCTCGTCCCAGGCGATCGGGGCGGCGACCGGAGCGCCTTCCCGGGCTCGCGCCGAATAAGGCATGACCGCGGTCGACCCGCGCTGGTTGCGCAGCCAGTCGAGGAAGATGCGGCCCTTGCGCTGCACCTTGCGCATGTTGGCTGTGAACCGCTCCGGCTCGGCTTCCGACACGGCGCGCGAGAAGCGCTCGGCGAAGCTGGTCACCGCATCCCAATCGGCCGATGCGTCGAGCGGCGCGATGACGTGGATGCCCTTGCCCCCGGTCAGCATCGGGAAGGTTTCGAGGCCAAGATCCTTTAGCAGCCCGCGAAGCCGCCGCGCGGCGTCCCTGACCGCGCCGAAATCGAGTCCCTCGTCGGGGTCGAGATCGAAGACGAGCCGGTCGGGAAATTCGACCTTGTCCGCGCGGCTTCCCCAGCCGTGGAATTCGATCGTCCCCATCTGCACGCAGGACAGCACTCCGCGGATGTCGTCGAAGTAGAGATAGTCCTGAACCTCGCCCTTCTTCTCGCGGATGGGCACGTGCTTGACGTCCTCGCCCATCGATCCGGTGTCGTGCTTCTGGAAGAAGCATTTCTTGGCGCGTCCCTGCGGGCAGCGGATCAATGTGATGGGACGGTTCGCCACGTCGGGCATCAGCAACGGGTCGACCGCCGCATAATAAGAGGCGAGCTCGTACTTGGTGATCTTCTCGGTCGGGTAGATCGCCCGGTCAGGGTTGCTGATCGTGATCCCGAAGCTTTCCGGAGTCGGGTGCTCGCGCGCCTTCGCGCCCGCCTTCTTCGTGACCTTGGACAGCTTCTTGGGCGTCTCGACCACCACTTGGCTCGCCGGCTTGTCCTCGCGGAGCGCGATGAAGCTCGGGTGGCGAAGGATACCCTCGGTCGTGAACTCGGTGAAGGCCACCTCGCAAACCAGCTCCGGGCGGATGTAATGCGCGCCCTTGCGGTCGGCTCGCGGTACTTCGACCGGGGCCTCCTTCGTCTCCAGCGACTCCATCATGTCCATCAAATCGTGGAGCATCTGCGTGTTGAAGCCGGTGCCCACCTTGCCGACGTAGGTGAGCTTGCCGTGCTCCTTCGCGGCCAGGAGCAAGGAGCGGAAGCCGACTCGCCGGTCGCTTTCCGACCAGCCGACGATGACGAATTCCTGGCGCTGGATGCACTTGATCTTCAGCCAGTTCTTGGTCCGCTCGCTGCGGTAGGGCGCGCTTGCCTTCTTGGCGATTACGCCCTCGCCGCCCTCGGCGCATATGGCGTTGAACAGCGCCTCGCCCTTGCCGACCACATGGTCGCCGAACAGGATCACCGACGGCGCATTCTCCAGCAGCTTCGCCAGCCGCGCCTTGCGCTCGATGTTGGGAAGCTTGCGGATGTCCTCGCCGCGATCGACGAGCAGGTCGAAGGCGTAGAAGACGAGGTTCTTGCCGCGGCTTTCCTTGAGCGTTGATTGAAGTAGCTGGAAGTCGGGCTTGCCCTCGTCGTTGAGCGCCGCGGCCTCGCCGTCGATCAGGCATCCGGGCGGGAGGTTCGCGGCTGCCTTCACCAGCGCCCGGAACTTGTCGCTCCAGTCCTTGCCGTTGCGCGTCCAGGCCGTCGCGGCGCCGCTGCCGGTCGCGATCAGCAGCCGGTAGCCGTCATATTTATACTCGAACAACCAGTCCGACCCCGCCGGGACCTCGTCGACCAAAGTCGCCTTTTGCGGCGAGACGAAAGCGGGCGGCGCGTCGGCAGCTTTCTTCTTCGCCCGCCCGCCCTTCTGCCCGCGGCGGTTGGATCGCCAGACGTCCTCCCCCGACGCGATCTCCGCCATGGTGCGACCGGTGGTCACGCTGGTCACGGCTTCATCGACCAGCTCGTCGCCATTCTCCGCATTGGCATATGCGTCGGTGACCTTCTTGAGCATCCATGTCTCGCGCTTGTCGCCCGGCCGCGGCTTCAAGCGGAACATCACCCACTCGCCCTTCATCCGGTCGCCTTCGAGCGTGAAGTGTAGATGCCCCTCCTCGATTGTCTTGCGGGGGTCCTTGCCGGGCTCGGGAATCCAGCGGCCCTGATCCCACAACATGACGGTGCCGCCGCCATATTCCCCGGCGGGGATCGTCCCTTCGAAACCGCCATAGTCGAGCGGGTGATCCTCGGTGCGCATCGCCAGCCGCTTTTCGGCCGGGTCGAGGCTCGGGCCCTTGGGTACCGCCCAGCTCTTGAGCACGCCGTCCATCTCCAGTCGGAAATCGTAATGGAGGTGCGAGGCGTCGTGCTTCTGGACGACGAAGCTGTCGCCCTTCCCCTTGAGCTTGCGGCCCTTGGGCTCCTTCGTCTTCGAGAAGTCGCGCTTGCGGTTGTAGGTGTCGATGTCGAGCTTGCGCGAGGCCATTGCTTACTTGCGGCCGCCCGCCGCTTTTTTCTTCGCGGTCCCGGTCGATCGCGGCCGGGCCTTTGACCGAGGCGCCGGCTTGGCTTTCGGCTTGTCCTTCGCAGCTCCGCCGCCGCCCCCGGCCTCGAGGCTTTTCTTGAGCGCGGCCATGAGGTCGATCACGTTGGAGCCCTTGGGCGGCGCGGCATCAGCATCCGGATCCTGGATCACCTTTTCGCCCTTGGCCTTCTGCTTCTCCTTGATGAGCTCCTTGAGCGCATCGATGTAGCGGTTGTGGAATTCGGACGCGTCGAACTTGCCCGTCTTCTTCTCGATCAGCATCGATGCGAGGTCGAGCATGTCCTCGTCCGGCTTCGAATCGCCGATCTCGCGGAAATAGCTGTTCGCCTTGTGGACCTCGTCGGCATAGCGGAGCGTCTCGAGCAGGATGCCGCGACCGCACGGCTTGATGGCGACCACATATTCCTGTCCGCGCATCGCCAATTGGCCGATCCCGACCTTCTTCGACTTTCGAAGGGCATCGCGCAGAACGATGAACGCGTCCTCGGCGAGGTCGTCCGCCGGAGCGACATAATAAGGCTTTTCGAAATACATCGCGTCGATGTCACCCACGTCGACGAACTGGACGAGGTCGAGAGTCTTCTTGCTCTCCAGCTTCACCTTCTCGATTTCTTCCGGGTCGAGCAGGACGTAATGGCCCTTGGAGACCTCATAGCCCTTCATGATCTCGTCGCGGTCGACCGGGCCGATCCCCGGTACCACCTTTTCATACTTGATCCTCTTGCCGCTGGGCTCGTGGACCTGGTGGAATTGGATCGACGCGCCACTCTTGGTGGCCGGATAAAGCTCGACAGGAATCGACACGAGCGCGAGCCGGATCTGTCCTCGCCAAATTGGGCGGGCTGCCATCGGCGCTTCTCCTCAAGAAGTTCGCCGGTCAAACCGCTTGGGCGTAAGACTCGTTCCGTTGGCACGACGGATCGCGGCGCGTGGCCGCTTTGAGCTCGGAGACGAGCGGCGCGACCGCCGCTGCGGGAGACGATGCGTCCGCTGCGGCCGACACGATTGCCGAGCCCGCGATGACTCCGGCCGCCCCAGCAGCGAGCGCCTCGCGGACATGGCTCGGCTTTGAAATCCCGAAGCCGAACACCGGCGGCGCAGCGCCGAGATCGCGAAGCCTATCGACCAGAGTGGGATCGAAGCAGCCAGACTGATGGGTACCCGTGATGCCCCGGCGGCTGACGCAATAGGTGTAGCCGGACGACAGCCGAGCGATCATTCGAAGCGCTTGCGGAGGCGTAGTTGCGGCTGCGATCAGCACCGGCTCGATCCCAGCTTCCAGCATCTCGTTGGCCCACGGCTCCGCTTCCAGCGACGGCAGGTCGGCGACCAGCAGGCTATCGGCGCCGGCCTCTGCCGCGCACTCGAAGAAATTCCGGCGGCCGCGCGCCATCACCAGGTTCGCGTAGGTCAGAATTCCGATGGGCACCTGCGGATGGAGCGATCGGAATCCTGCGATGAGGTCGAGACAATCGGCGGTGCGGACTCCGGCACATAAAGAGCGGTTCGCGGCCGCCTGTATGACCGGTCCGTCTGCGACCGGGTCGGAAAAGGGGATCCCGACTTCGATCATGTCCGCACCGCCGAGCACCAGCGCATCCAGGACTCGAGCGCTGGTCAGGGGATCAGGATCGCCGAGCATCACGAAAGCGCCGAACGCGCCTTCGCCTTGCTCTCCGAGGCGATCGAACATTTGCGCGTAGCGGCTCATGCGGCGGCCTTTGCCGCAGCAGCGTCGAGCAGGTGCTGCGCCTGAGACACATCCTTATCGCCGCGGCCGGACAGCCCGACGACGAGCAGCAGCTCCGGGTCCTGCCTCGCGAGCTTGAGCGCATGAGCGAGCGCGTGCGCGGATTCGAACGCGCAGAGGATCCCTTCCGACCTCGCCAGCAAGGAGAAGGCGTCGAGCGCTTCGGAATCGCTCGCCGCGACATATTCGGCGCGGCCGCTTTCCTTGAGATGCGCATGCTCGGGACCGACGGCGGGATAATCCAGACCCGCCGAGACTGACCAGCTGTCGGCGATCTGCCCGTCTTTGTCTTGAAGCACATAGGTCTGCGCTCCGTGGAGAATCCCCTCGCGGCCGCGCAGCAGGGTCGCGCCATGGTGAGTGCCGTCGAGGCCACGACCCGCCGCTTCGACGCCGATCAGCCGAACGTCGTCGTCGAGGAATTCGGAAAACAGCCCGATCGCGTTCGATCCGCCGCCGACGCAGGCGATGGCCGCGTCGGGAAGCCTGCCCGCCTGCTCGATCACCTGCGCGCGAGCCTCGCGCCCGATCACCCGCTGGAACTCGCGAACCATCAGCGGGAATGGGTGCGGGCCGGCGGCGGTGCCGAGCAGATAATGCGTGTGCCCGAAGCTCGCCGACCAGTCGCGGAGCGCCTCGTTGATCGCATCCTTGAGGGTGCGCCCGCCGCTTTCCACCGGCACGACTTGAGCGCCCATCAATTCCATCCGGAAGACGTTGAGCTTCTGCCGCTCGACGTCGTCGGCGCCCATGTAGACGGCCGTCTCGAACCCGAGCAGCGAGCCCGCGATCGCGGTCGCCACTCCGTGCTGACCAGCCCCGGTCTCGGCGATCAGTCGGCGCTTCCCCATCCTGCGAGCGAGCAGCGCCTGGGCAAGCACCTGGTTGGTCTTGTGCGCACCGCCGTGAAGCAGGTCTTCGCGCTTCAGATAGATGTTGCCGGGAAGATTGCGGCAGCGGGTCAGCGGAGTCGGACGGCCGGCGTAATTGGCAAGCAACTCGTTGAGCTCGGCGGCGAAAGCTGGGTCGTCCTGCGCATCGAGGAAGGCGGCCTCGAGCTGCTCGAGTGCGGGAACCAGGATTTCGGGGACGTAGCAGCCCCCGAACCGGCCGAAGCGGCCATTCAGGCGCACAGGCGCTGCTCCTGCCTGGAGTCCGGCCGGAGGGCTTCGAACAGCGCGCGGATCTTTCGCTCCGACTTCACGCCGGGGAGCGCGTCGGCGGAAGAACCGACGTCGATCGCATAAGCGCCGACCGCGGCCGCAGCCCGTGCATTCGCGGCGCCGATGCCGCCGGCGAGCAGCGCCCGCGGGAGCCGCGCGCTTCCGCCGACAATTCTCCAATCGAAGCTTCGTCCGGTCCCCCCCGGCCCGCTGTCGAACAAGGTGCGATCGCCGCCTCGAAAACCGATCGCGCTGCTCGTGCCCACGGGGACCGCGGTCCACACTTCGCATTGGTCGGCTAGCGAGCGCCGGATACGCCTCACATAGGTCTCGTCCTCGATACCGTGAAGCTGGATCGCGTGGAGGTTGAGCAGCGTCGCAATGTCGGTGACGATCCCGCTCGGAGCGTTCTTGAAGATCCCAACCGGAAGCATCCCTCGCTTGCGGACCACCCCGGCCAGCGGGGCAGCGGCCTCGGCGGTAAGGTGGCGCGGGCTTCCAGGCACGAAAACGAATCCGGCGAAGGTAGCCGGAGCAGCTGCAAGTACGTCCTCCGGCTGGCGCAAGCCGCACATCTTCACCCGCCCAAACACCAGCTTTCGAGCCGCCTCGGCCGGGCTGTCGGAGGCCATAAGCGAGCTTCCGACCAGGAATGCATCGACGTGCCTCGACAACCGCTCCACGTCTTCGCTCGAGCGGATCCCGGATTCGGCAACGACGACGCGGCTGCGCGCAAGGTGCGCCAGGCGCTCGGTGGTCCTGAGGTCGATCGAAAGATCGCGAAGGTCGCGATTGTTGATGCCGATGATGTTGGCGCCGAGCGCATTGGCGCGCCGCATTTCGCACTCGTCGTGGACCTCGACCAGCGCGTCCATTCCGACCCGGCGCGCCTCGGCGATCAACTCTGCGGCCAGCGAGTCGTCCACGAGGGAAAGCATGACCAGGACGGCGTCGGCGCCCGCGATGCGCGCCTCCACCACCTGCCGCGGATCGAGGAAGAAATCCTTGGCAAGTATCGGACCGTCGAAGTCGCGCCTCGCAAGCGCGAGATCCTCGAGAGAACCACGAAAATGACGTTCCTCGGTCAGCACGCTGAGCGCATCGGCGACGCCGCTATAGCCGCGCGCGAGTGCGCTTACGTCGGCGGCGGGCCGGATCGAGCCCGCCGAGGGCGAGGCTTTCTTGATCTCGAGGATGAAGCGGCTTCCGGGCTGCGAGAGGGCGTCGGCGAGGCTTCGGCCGGTGGGTCGCGCCCGTGCCCGAAGCGAATCCAGCGCAATTCCGGCGAGACGCCCCGCAAGTTCCGAGCGCTTCGACTCCGTGATCTCGGCGAGGACTCCTTCAGCCACGGCTGCCCTCGATGAAATCATCGAGCAGCCGCCGTGCACTCCCGGTGGAGATGGCGTCGAACGCACGCTCGACTCCGTCGCGAAGGTCGTCGGCGACGCCCGCGATCTCGAGCAGCGCTCCGGCGTTGATCGCCACGATCGACCGCTGCGCGTCGGAACCGCGTCCGTCCAGGATATCGGTGAGCAGCTGCGCGTTTTCAGCCGGCTCTCCACCGCCGATCGACTCCAGGTCGAAGCGGGGCAGGCCTGCCTGCTCGGGAGTGATCTCGACCGTTTCCAGCTCGCCGTCGACCAGCCGGACCGCGCGGGTGAAGGCGTGGACCGCGATTTCGTCGAGCCCGGAACCATGGACGACGAGCGCCCGCTTCACTCCGAGCGCCCGCAATGTTTCCGCGATCGGAATCAGCAGGTCCGGATGAGGAACCCCCAGCAGCTGGACCCTCGGCTTGGCCGGGTTCAGGCACGGGCCGAGCAGGTTCATCACCGTCCGCACCCTGAGCGCTCGCCGAACGGGCCCGGCGTGCGCGATTCCTGGATGGTAGGCGGGCGCCAGGAGGAAGCAGAAGCCGGTCTTATCAAGAAGGTGGCGCGAAGCTGGGGGGCTGACATCCAGCTTCGCGCCTAGCGACTCGAGCACATCCGCCGAGCCGCATCTCGAAGTGAAGGAACGGTTGCCGTGCTTGACGACAGGGAGGCCGCAGGCCGCCGCGACGATTGCGGCCGCCGTTGAAACGTTGATCGATCCGGAGCAGTCGCCGCCGGTGCCGCAACTGTCCGCGAACAGATAGGAGGGCGATGGAAAGGGCCGCGCCGCTTGGCGAAGCGCGAGCGCGGCGCCGGTCAGCTCCTGTGCTGTCTCGCCCTTGAAGCGGAGAGCGACGAAGGCGGCGGCCATCAACGGCTCGGGCAGGCGTCCTTCGACCAGTTCGGTGAAGACCGCGCGCGCCTCTTCTCGATCGAGATCCTGGCGATCGAGCAGGCGTGCGATTGTGTGCTCGACCTGGCGCTCAGCCGGAATCGGATGAGGCGTCGAGAAACTCGGGGACACGGAAACTAGACTGGGCATTAGTCACCTGAAACAAAAAAGCCCGCCGGTGGCGGGCGGGCAGTCGATTGATCGGTTGCTTAGTCGATCAGTCGCGCCATCGCGCCGCAAGGGTCGACGCGCGCCACCAGAAGCGGACGGTCGAAGTTGCAGCGGTGGCGTTCAGATGTGCCATTGCCCCGCGTGATAACGGAATGTCGCGGACCCGGTCAAGCTGCGCCCTCGCCTTGCCAATTCGGTTGACGATCCCAGATGGGCAATGGCATTGCGCGCGTCGCTGCATCGCGAGCGGGTGTAGCTCAATGGTAGAGCAGAAGCCTTCCAAGCTTACGACGAGGGTTCGATTCCCTTCACCCGCTCCAACTTCGCGACCTGTGCTGCCGTCCATGGAGCGCGTTGACACAAACTGACCGGCTCGCCACATGGCGCGCCTCGCCTCGTGGAGAGGTGGCCGAGTGGTTAAAGGCAGCAGACTGTAAATCTGCCCGCGCAAGCGTACGCTGGTTCGAATCCAGCCCTCTCCACCATCCCCCGCACGAATGCCGAAAAGCCACAGCCTTAACTTTCGATAACCCTATGTCCTTGGCCAGAACGTCCATTCTGACGTAAGTTGCCGCTGACTCGGTCTTGAAATCGGGGCAGAAGGAACATTGAAAGGAAGTGCTCGGGTGCCGAATTCCGCGCTCAGGGACGATAGTCCCGCGGAGCAGGACGTAGTCGAACGCGTTGCCAAGCTGACCGAAGGGCAGCTCGACTGCCTTCGGCTGGTCAACCAGCATTTGTCTTCAAAAGAAATCGCGGTCGAGCTCGGAATCTCGCCCCATACGGTCGACCAGCGCGTCCGCCAGGCGCTGCAGACACTGCGCGTGTCGCGGCGCTCGCAGGCGGCACGCATCGTCGCGCAATACTCCGGCCCATATCAACGGTTGATACATCAATCGCCGTACATTGGCGGCGACGCCCCGGCAGCCGAGGAAGGTGCCGCGGTCAGCAATCAGATTCGGCACGCTGGTCGCGCAGGGGAGGTCTGGGAGGGTCCGGGCTTTCATACCGAGCAGAAGAACGAATCTTTTCGGCCTTCCCTGCAATTACCGTTCGCAACGAGGAGTCACCCCCGGAATGAGATGAGTGTCGGCCTTCGGCTGCTCTGGATCGTGGTAATCGCGACCGGTGCTGCTTTTTCGGCCGGGATGTATCTCGCCGGCCTCGAGAGCCTCGCAAGGCTGCTCAAAAGCTAGCCGAACCCGCCTGATCCATCCGGTACAATTCACTCCGAGGCAGCGGCCTTCGGAGAAGGAGCAATCATGCGCAAGCAAGTCATCCAAGACGCGGCCTATGAAGTCGCGACCCAGGTCCGCGCGGTCGAGGACACGATCGACGCCGCACTGAACGAGATCGCTCAGCTGCAGTCGCGGATCATTCACGTGAACACCGTCGCCGGGGTCAGCTACGGAGTGATCCATCCCTCGCTCGAGAAGCTGGCCTCGGCGGTCACGAGGCTGGTCGACACGCGCGGCGAGATCGTCGCCTGCCACGAAGCCCTGGCCGACGCCAAGTTGAAGGTTCCCGGACTTCGCGAAGTCGCCTGGGGCGACGGCGATCCTTGCCCGCCGGCAAGCGCCCGCGCCGACCTTCGAATCGTCGCCTGAGGAGGTTGACCGGACCGTAGCAATGCGGTCCGGTCCGCGACCATGATTCCGCACTGGGTTCTCTTCTGGTTCATCCTCTTCGGGACCTGCGGCTACGCGCTGTGGCGCGGTCGCAAGTACGAGCGGATCACGGCGATCGTCTGCATCACGGCCACGGTCGTCTCGAGCGCCGGCCATGTGCTCTCGAACGCTTTGTACCTGTCGGTCAGTCGCACCGACACGGTCATCGATTCGGCGGTCCTTTTGGCCTTCATTGCCATTGCGTTGCTCTCTGACCGGTTCTGGCCATTGTGGGTGGCCGGGCTCCAGCTCGTCGGAAGCGGCTCGCATCTAATGCGGGCAATGGATGAGAATTTGCTCCCCCGCGTCTACGCGACCGCGGAGCGGTTCTGGAGCCTTCCGATCCTTCTTATCCTGGTGATCGGCGCCTGGCGCCAACATCGCCGGACCATCGAGGCACGGCGCCGCGAGGCCGAACGCCCAGCCGCTGGACTAACCCGCTCCGCAAGCTAAGCGGGCGGGATGGCCCGCAAGCGCTCTCACCAACAACACCACGGCACGCCCAAGCGCCCGCGCTTCTGGGGGCGTCACGCGGTTGCAGCGGCGCTCGACAATCCGAAGCGGATCGTCAGCAGGGCCTGGGCCACCCGCGACGCGGCCGAGCTGATGCAGTTCCCGAAAGATGTGCCGGTCACCCTTGCGGACGTTGCGGACCTTGGACGGCTGGTCCCCGGCGACGCGCCGCACCAGGGGCTGGTGATCGAAGTCGAGCCGCTCGAGGAGATGTGGCTCGACGACCTCATCGCCGGAGCGCCGGAGCGCTCGGTGCTGCTGGTCCTCGACCAGGTTACAGACCCCCATAATGTCGGCGCGATCCTGAGGTCGGCGGCGGCCTTCGGGGCGATCGGAATCGTCACTCAGGATCGCCACTCGCCTCCTGAGAGCGGAGCGCTCGCCAAGGCGGCGTCCGGCGCGCTCGAGGTCGTCCCGTGGGTCCGGACGGTGAATCTCGCCCGGGCGCTCGGCGACATCGCCGAAGCCGGCTTCTGGCGCGTCGGCCTTGCCGGCGATGCGGACATGGATCTCAAGGAGGCGCTTGGCCCGAAGCGGGTGGCGCTCGTGCTGGGAGCCGAGGGGCCGGGGCTTCGGCAGAACACGCGCGAGCATTGCGACGCGCTTGCCCGCCTGCCGATCAGCAGCGCCGTGGAAAGCCTCAACGTTTCGAACGCTGCCGCGGTCGCCCTCTACGCAGCGACCGTCGCCTGATGGTTAGGACTGCGGACAGCATTCGCTTGGCGGTCGAGGCGTTGGCCCGGCGCGAGAAGGCCTTCGCTTCAGTGGTCGAAAAGCACGGCGTCCCTGAGCCGCGCCGGAGCGAGCCTGGAGCGCACACCTTGCTCCGTACCATCGTCGGGCAGCAGGTCAGCGTCGCCGCGGCCCGCTCGATGTGGTCGAAGCTGGAAGCCGCGTATGGCTCCCCGCCCGAGCTCGAAGCGATCCTGACCGCGACCGACGAGGAGCTGCGGTTGGCCGGTATCTCGAGGCAGAAAGCCGGCTATGCGCGAAGCCTCGCCGAGCTGGTGCTGTCGGGCGAGCTCGACCTTAGCGCGCTCCCCGAGGACGACGAGGAAGCGATCGCGCACCTAATCAGGATCAAGGGCATCGGCCGCTGGTCGGCGGAAATCTACCTTCTGTTCGCGGAGGGGCGGCCCGACGTCTGGCCGGCCGGCGACCTGGCCGTGCAGATCGAAATCGGCCGCCTCATGGGCATCGAAGGGAAACCTTCGGAAAAGCAGCTTCGCGAGATTGCCGAAGCCTGGCGGCCGCATCGCGGCGCAGCAGCGATCCTCGCCTGGCACAGCTACAACAGCAGCGTGCTCTGAACCTCTAAGTGCGGACCTGGACCTCGTGCCGGCGGGCTCCGAGGCCACGGAAGATTCGCGGGCCGAGATCGAGCCTGAAGGGCGCGAGCTTCTCGCCCTGAGTCTCCTTGCCCACCAGGTAACTGGTCGACGTCTGCCCCTTATTCGCGCCCCACGAGTAGATGGCGTTGAAGGCGACCATGGGCACGAAAAGCGAGCGCCCCTCGATCTCGATCGGTCGCACCTGGTCGCGCGCCAGGAAGACGGCGGTGTTGACCGTGATCCGCTTCATGGGCGGGATGACCGGGATCTTGTCGCCCTTGCCGAGCGGATTTTCGAAGAACAGGCGGATCTCCTGATCCTGCATGGGCCCAGCGTTGAACAGCGACGCTTCGATGACGACGTCGCGTGCCGGGCCGTTGCCGGAATTATAGACCGTCAGCTCGAAAGCGACGGCGGCCTTCTGCTCGTCGACGACGGCGCGATCCGGGTTGAACTCAATCTCAAGCCAGGGCCTGAGGCGGGTCGAAACGATGCCGGCGGGCGCCGGTTGCGGCGGTGCAGGCGGCGGCGATTCGACTGCTCCAGCTCCTGCGGGGGTCACGGCCTGCCGCACAACGGGATCGGGGGCCGAAGGCTCGGGCTCTTCGAACAGATCCAGGGTCGGCCCGCTCGCCAGCCGCTCTCGCGGCCGCTGGCGAAGGAAGAACCAGGCGACTGCTCCCGCAAGGGCGATACCGGCGATGATCCACGGGAGCATCGGGACATTCTCCGAGCCGGACGTGGTGGCTGCGGGCGCCGCAGGCACCGGCTCGGTCGTCGCCGGCGCGGGTGGCGGAGTGTCGAAGATTGGCGTGGCTTGCCGCGGCAAGTCGGACGCGTCGACCTGCGGAGCGGGAGTGGCAGAACGGTCCCTCGCTGAATCGGTGGCTGCCCGGGGTGCCTCGACTCCCGGAGCGCTCCTTGGCGCGGGCGCAGTCGTGGTTGTGGCCGGCTGGCGTGCCTGGGGCGCGGGCGGCTGCTCCGTTGGAGTCGGCGCGGGACGCGTTACCGTCCCGTTCAGAGTGAAATCCCTCAGCTGCGGCGGCCCCACCAGGTCGTTCTGGGTGGGCGTAGGAGTGGTCGTATTCTGCGTCTGCTGGGCAAGCGCCGGCGGCCCCGCAACGATGCAGAGGGCAGCTGCGACAATGACCGCCAAACGCGCTTTCATGATCCCCCGACGATGATCGGATTTACGCGGGTTGTCCGCGCGGCCTGCTCATGACGCCGCGCAGGCCGCACTTCAAGCATAGCTTACATGAACGTTCGTCGACCGACCGCTAGCGCGCTTCGACCAGCACAAGCTCGGCGTCTTCGTCCGCCTGGATCGTCAGCAGCTCTTCGCCGACGATCGCGACTCCGTCGCGAGCATTGGCTTCATGGCCGTTCACCCGAATCTTGCCGCTCGGCACCAGGTACACGTGGCGCGCCGGACTGGTCGCGAACGTGATGCTCTCTCCCGCGGGAACAGTCGCCCCAAACACCTTGGCGTCGGAATTGATCGTGAGCGCGCCGTCGTCGGCCTTGCCGCTCGCCAGCAACTGGAACTTGCCTTCGCGGCTTTCCTTCGGGAACGGCATCGCGCCCCACGCCGGATCAGCCCCCATTCGGTCGGTTTCGACCCAGATCTGGAACAGGGTCGTTTCCTCCTCCTCCAGATTATATTCGGAATGCGTCACTCCGGTGCCGGCGCTCATCACCTGGACGTCGCCCGCGCCGGTGCGGCCCTTGTTGCCCATCGAATCCTGGTGGGTGATCGCGCCGGTGCGGACATAGGTGATGATCTCCATGTCGCGATGGGGATGCGGCGGGAAGCCGCTCTTCGGAGCGATTCGGTCGTCGTTCCACACGCGGATCGCGCCCCAGCCCATTCGCGCTGGATCGTAATAATTGGCGAAGGAGAAATGGTGGTGGGCATCCAGCCACCCATGGTCGGCGCTGCCGAGGCTGTCGAAAGTGCGAATGTCGATCATGCGACCAAGATGGCGACCCGCAGTCGGGCTTCAAGTGTCATGGGCGTGACCGTAGCGGCTACGGGCGGCCACGCTCGTTCGACGAATGGCTGTTGCTCCCGCGTCAAAAGCGTCCGAACCTGTGGCCGACTGCTTCTCCTAAAAGGACTCGCCGATGGACCGCCGCACTTTCCTTTCCACGAGCACTGCCGCGCTTGCCGCACCCCTTGTTTCGTCGGTTGTTCCAGGAAAAGCGCTGGCTCTGGTCCAGGGTGCTGCCGGAACCGGCGATGCTGCGCTCAACGCCGCCTTCGACAAGATCTTCACAGAAACGATGAAGGATAGCCCCGGCTACGCCACTGCCCTTGGCGTCGACGTAGGCGAGCTCGCCTATCTCCATTCGACGTTCGATCCGAAGCCGTTCGACCAGTCGCGCCGGGAAAGCGTTGCCAAGGACCAGGCGTCGCTCGCGCTGCTTCGCTCGATGGACCCGGCGACCCTTTCGCCAGCCGCCGCGCTGAACCGCGAGATCGTGATGTACGGGCTCGAGCAGAATCTGGTCGCCTATCCGAAGTTCGGGATCAGCAGCGTCCAAAGCCCCTATGACATCACCCAGCAGGACGGCATCTATTTCGGGATTCCCGACTTCCTCAACAGCACGCATCCTGTGAACAATGCGGCGGACGCGGAGGCGTATCTGTCGCGGCTTTCCGACTTCGCGAAGCTGCTGGATTTCGAAACCGAGGACCAGAGGGCGCAGGCCGCGCGCGGCTTTCTCGCTCCCGCCTGGGCGCTAGACCTCGCGCTCGGCCAGATCGCAAAGCTTCGCAACCAGCCGGCCGTAAGCAACGGCCTGGTCACTTCGCTTGCCGATCGCGCGAAGGCCAAGAATATCCCGGGCGACTGGGCTGCACGCGCAACCAAGATCGTCGAAGGCGACGTCTATCCGGCGCTCGACCGTCAGGTGGCGATGCTCAACCAGTTGAAGCCGACCACTCGCCCCGGCGACGGCGCAACCCGGCTTCCGAACGGTGAAGCGATATATGCCGCGGCGCTCGCCGAAGCGACGACGACGAACATGACGCCCGAAGAGGTGCACAAGCTGGGGCTGGACCAGGTCGCGGAATATACTGGCAAGCTCGACGCGATCTTGAAGACGGCTGGCTTCACCAAGGGCTCGGTCGGTGAACGGCTCGCGGCCCTGAACGCGTCGCCGGCGCAGCTTTATGCGGACAATGACGAAGGACGTGCCGCCTTGCTGGCGAGCCTGAACGCGAACGTGAAGCAGATGACCGGCCTGCTTCCAAAAGCGTTCAAGACCATGCCGACTCAGCCGCTGGAAATCCGGCGGGTCCCGGTCGAGATCCAGGACGGAGCGTCCAACGGCTATTACAATCCGGCGTCGCTCGATGGTTCACGCCCTGCGATCTACTGGATCAACCTGAAGTCCACGCACGACTGGCCGAAATATTCGCTCCCCTCGCTCACCTATCACGAGGGCGTTCCAGGCCATCATCTTCAGATCAGCCTGTCGCAGACGTCGAAGGACATCCCGATGCTGCGCAAGATCAGCTTCTTCAACAGCTACCTCGAAGGCTGGGCGCTCTACGCCGAGCAGCTATCCGACGAGATCGGCGGCTACAGCGGAATCGAGAACGCCGGATATCTGCAGTCCTTCCTCTTCCGCGCGTCGCGCCTCGTCGTGGACACCGGGCTAAATTCGAAGGGCTGGAGCCGTGAGAAGGCGGTCGATTACATGACCGCGACGACCGGCTTCCCGAGGCCGCGAGTCCAGCGCGAAGTCGAGCGTTATTGCTGCTCGATCGGGCAGGCCTGCAGCTACAAGATCGGGCATCTCGCCTGGCTCCGAGCGCGGGAGAAGGCGAAGGCGATCCTCGGGTCCAAGTTCGACATTCGCGAATTCCACGAGATCATCAAGGACGGTGCGATGCCGCTGACGATCCTGGAGAAGCGCGTCGAGGAAAGGGCCCGCGCTCAGCTAGCCTGACGTTGCAGCTCATCCGCCATTGCTGCGACCTCCAGCCAGCGCTCCTCGGCGGCGTGTTTCTCGGCGCGCAAATCCGCGACGCGCTTTGTAAGGTCGGCGAAGCGGGCGGGATCGCTGGTGTAGAGGTCCGGGTCGTGGAGCGCGTCTTCCGCCGCAGCGATTTCGGCCTCGATCCGCTCGACCTCGCCCGGCAGCCGATCAAGGTCGCGCTGATCCTTGTAGGTCAACTTCACCGCCGCCTGCGCAGGGGTGACTCGCTGCGGCCTTGCCGGGGCAGGCTTTGACGCCGCCTTGCGCGGCTGCCGCCTCTTCTCCCAATCGCCATAGCCGCCGGCAACGATGTCCACCTTTCCCGACCCGTCGAGGCCGAGCGTGATCGTCACGGTCCGGTCGAGGAAATCACGGTCGTGGCTGACGAGCAGCACCGTGCCCTCATAGTCCGCGATCACTTCCTGGAGCAGGTCGAGGGTTTCGAGGTCGAGATCGTTGGTCGGTTCGTCGAGGACGAGCAAGTTCGCCTCGCGTGCAAACTCGCGGGCAAGCAACAGCCGCGACCGCTCTCCGCCGGAGAGCGAGCCGACCGGAGCGTCGGCGATCGCCGGGTCGAACAGGAATTCTTTCAGATAGCCCATGATGTGCTTCTTGTGCCCGCGGACGTCGATCCAGTCGCCACCGTGGGCAAGGACGTCGCGCACCTTTTTGCCGGGCTCCATCAGCTTGCGCTGCTGGTCGATGACGATCCCCGACAGGGTCTTCGCAAGGGCCACCCTTCCGCTGTCCGGCGGAAGCTCTCCGGTGAGGAGCTTTAGAAGGGTCGTCTTGCCGGCCCCATTGGGACCGACGAGGCCAATCCTGTCGCCGCGCTGGATCCGCAGCGAGAAGTCGCGGACGATCGGCCGCTCGCCGTAGCTCTTCGACACGTGGTCGGCCTCGATCACTGCCTTCGACCGCACCTGGTCCTTGGCGAGGGCGAGCTTGGCCGCTCCGGGTCCGCCGAGCATCGCCGCCCGGTCCGCGCGCATTTCCTGGAGTTTCGCCAGCCGCCCCTGGTTGCGGCGGCGCCGGGCCGTAACTCCGCGTTCCAGCCAGCGGAGCTCGAGCGCAAGCTTGGCGTCGAGCTTCTCGGCCGCCCTCGCCTCTTCCTCATAGACCTTCTCGGTCCACGCCTCGAAGCCGCCGAAGCCGATCTCCGCCCGGCGGAGTGTTCCGCGGTCGAGCCACAGGCAGCTCTTGGTCAGCCGCCTCAGGAACGTCCGGTCGTGGCTGATGACGATGAAGGCGCCGGTGAAGCGGCCGAGCCACTGCTCGAGCCATTCGATCGCGCCGAGATCGAGGTGGTTGGTCGGCTCGTCGAGAAGAAGGACGTCGGGCGCCTGGGCGAGCGCTCGGACGATCGCCGCCCGCCGCCGCTCGCCGCCGCTGGCGGTCGCCGCCGGCCGGTCGAGGTCGATCCCGATCTGGTCGGCGATCGCGGCCGCTTCATGGGGCGCGGGAGCATCGTCTCCCGCGAGCACCCAATCCAGGAGCGAGCCCGACGCGCCGATGTCCGGATCCTGCTCCAGCAGCACGACCTTGGTGCCCGGAACGATGGTCCGCAGCCCCTTGTCGGGGTCGATCTGGCCGGTGAGGCAGCGAAGCAGGGTCGTCTTGCCCGCGCCGTTGCGGCCGATCAGCGCAAGTCGGTCGCGGGGCCCGACGTAGATGTCGAGGCCGCGAAACAGCCATCCTTCGCCCTGGATAAGGCCGAGGTCTTCGTAGGAGAGAACGGGAGCTGCCATAGCGGCGCCCTAGGCGAGCAGGGCGGGCGAAGTCACCCCTGGTTGCCCACTTGCCCGAATCGTAACGCCGATTAAGGTTTGACCATATTAGACATTGGTCGCGGCCATTTGGGTGGGGGAATTCATGCGTTTTCATTTGGGTGTGGCGGCCGTCCTGGCCGCGGCTTTGAGCTCGGCTGCGCAGGCGGGAGCCTTCCCCGACTATGCGCCGGATGGGAAGATGTGGATGAGTTGTTTCGTATCGCTGAAAGATACGGAATATGGCGCGAAGAACCCGATCGCGCTCGGCGGCTATTGGCTGATCGATGTGCCCGAGGGAACGCGCAAGGAGACCCTCGATCGGCTGAAGGCGCAGTGGCTAGATGAATATCTCGACCGGATCCCAGCCGAATTTCCAGGATACGTACCGCGCATGGCGAACGGCGAAGTTTATGACGCCCGTTGCGGAAGCTATTATGATCGAAGCGATTTCCCCGCATATGGAGCGCACCACAAAGAGCCGGTAACCTCGCAGGGCGTTTTCCGTTCGGATTTCGTGCCGAGCTTCGCCGAGGCCTGGATTTCCACCCGCGAATATGCCCGCGATTATACCGGCGAAGTCGCCTTCTCTGGCAACATCAAGCCCAGCAAGCCGGCGACGAAGAAGCCAAGCACGCCAACGTCGGAGCTGACCATCGTTGCTCCTGGTGGCGCTTCGCAGGGCGAGAGCGACGCGGAGGCCCGCAAGCAGAAGGCCAAGGAAGCTGAACTCGCCCGTCAGCAGGCTCGCGAACAGCGTGAAGCCGAATTCCAGGCGAAGATGGCCGAGCACGAAGCCGGCGTCGCCGAGTACAATCGCAAGGTTGCCGAGCGCGAGGCGGAGATCGCCCGTCAAAATGCGCAGCAATCCGCTGCCAAGGAGGCCGCCGCCCGCGAGCTGGAAGCCTATCGGCTGAAAGCCGCCGCGGCCGAGCGGCTGCAGAAGGAATATGACGCGGCTCAGAAGCGGCACTCGCTGTGCATCACGGGCAATGCGCAGGCCTGCGCGGATATCGCGGCCGGCAAACCGGTGGCAACCGAAGTGGCCGATGCCGGCAAGGCCTCGACGGACAGCGATGCAACGCGCTGCGTCTCCAGCCCCGTGGTCGGCCAAAGCACGACGTGGAAGGACGCCATTGCGGCCACGGTGATCAACGGATGCCCGACCGCCGTCGATATCCGCATCTGCCTGCTTCGCGAGGGCGGATGGAATTGCGGCGTCAATTGGGGCCTCAAGCCGCAGGAAAGTTGGGCCTGGTCGTCGTTCAAGAGCAACGGGGAGCTTTTCTGGGACGCTCGAGTGTCGGGTTCGAGCCGGCCCCTCGCGAGCCCCGCAGGCATGTAGCCGCCCGGACTCGCGCGTGAGTGGTGCTTTATGGCAACATCCATTCCCTGAACGCTCCCAATCGGCAGCATTCATAGGCCATTCAATGCTTTGTGATACAAGCCACGCAAAGAGAATTGCCATGCGCCTGTTTCGTACCCTTATCCCGGCCGCGCTCGCCGCCAGCCTGATTGCCGGACCGGCCCTTGCCGATCCGCCGCGCGATGCCGAGCGCGCCTTCCAGGCGACCCGCGAAGGCCGCTCGATGCCGCTTCCAAAGATCGAGCGGCGGGTGATGCCGCTTCTGCCGGGCGCCGACTATCTGGGGCCTGAGTTCAACGGCTCGACCTACCGGCTGAAGTTCATGAAGAACGGCCGCGTCATCTGGGTGGACGTCGACGCCGCCACCGGCCGCATCAAGGGCCGCTCCCACTAGCCTTCGCTAGCGCAGCTGCGCCGTCACGCTTACTGCCGTGACAGGTGAAAGCCGCATTGACATTTGCCCCGCTCTCCCCAGCTTTCATTCCGGACAAGCAACCGTTCAGCTTCGCACGTGTTGAACGCAGAACTGCTCCAGGGGATTAAACAATGCGCGTTCTGATCGTCGAAGACGAACCCAACCTCGGGCGGCAGCTCCGTTCGACCCTGGAGGGTGCGGGCTATGCGGTCGACCTCGCCACGGATGGCGAGGACGGCCATTATCTCGGCTCGACCGAGGATTATGACGCGATCGTCCTCGATCTCGGCCTTCCCGAGGTTGACGGACTCACCGTTCTCGACCGTTGGCGCAAGGAAGGCCGCAAGATGCCGGTGCTGATCCTGACCGCCCGGGACAGCTGGTCCGACAAGGTCGCAGGGCTCGATGCTGGCGCCGACGACTATCTCGCCAAGCCTTTCCAGACCGAGGAACTGATCGCGCGCCTCCGCGCACTCATCAGGCGCGCCTCGGGCAATGCTAGCTCCGAGCTTCGCGCCGGCGACATTCGGCTCGACACCCGATCGGGCAAGGTGACCAAGGACGGCGAGCCGGTGAAGCTCACCGCGCAGGAGTACAAGCTCCTGTCCTACCTGATGCACCACAAGGGCAAGGTGGTGAGCAGGACCGAGCTGATCGAGCATATCTACGACCAGGATTTCGACCGCGATTCGAACACGATCGAGGTATTCGTGACGCGCATCCGAAAGAAGCTCGGCGCCGACGTCATCACCACCATTCGCGGCCTCGGCTACAGCCTCGAGGAGCCGGAGGAACGGCACCTTTGAACGAGGCGGCCAAACCGGCCGGGACCCAAAGCGTGAAACCTCGGCGCAGGCGGCCTAGAATCGGGTCGATCACGCGGCGAATGATCGTCGTCGCGGCGCTGTGGATTTCGATCCTCCTGCTGACCGGCGGCTTCGCCCTCGACCGCGTGCTGACGACGTCCATCGTCCGGAACTTCGACGACCAGCTCACCTACGTGCTGAAATATGCATTGGTGTCCGCCGCGGAGATCGGCCCTGACGGCGAAGTCCGGTTTAGCCGCCAGCCCGCCGATCAGAGATTCCTCCGCCCCTATTCCGGCGTCTATTTCCAGGTTTCAGGCAAGGGCGCCGAGCCGTTCGTCTCCAGGTCGCTGTGGGACCGGCGGCTGCGCGTAGCCGGCGGCCATCTCGACCTGGAGCCGCACGTCTACAACAGCAATGAATTCGCCGGCGAGCCGCTTAGGGTCGCGGAGATGGACGCGGTTCTTCCCGGGTCCAACGTCCGATGGCGGTTCCAGGTCGCGCAATCGCGCGAGATGATCGACAGCCAGATCCACGATCTTCGCGAGACCCTGTTCTGGAGCTTCGCGGCGCTTGGCGCCGGGCTTCTCGTCCTGGCGGCGCTTCAGACCGTCTATGGGCTTTGGCCGTTGCGGCGGGTCCAGCGGGAGGTCGCGGCCATCCGGTCGGGCCAGAAGCAGCGCATCTCCGACACCTTCCCGAGCGAGATCGAGCCGCTGGCCGAGGAGATCAACCAGCTCCTGGCTCACAGCGAGGAGCAGGCGGAGGAAGCGCGAAGACATGCGGGGAATCTCGCCCACGCGCTCAAGACACCGCTGACTGTCATCACCAATGCGGCGACCGCCCACAGCCCCCAGCTGGACGAGACGGTGATCCGCGAGGCCGCGCTGATGCGGCGGCAGGTCGATCACCACCTCGCCAGGGCCCGGGCGATCGGCCGGCGCGCGTCAGGGCAGGCTCGCGCCTGCGTCTGGGAGAGTGTCTGCGCGGTCCAGCGCGCCGTCGAGCGGCTCTACGAAAACGTCACGGTGGACATCGCCGGAGACAAAACTGCCGAGATCCGGGTCGAACGGCAGGACCTGGACGAGATGATCGGCAACCTCGTCGAGAACGCGGCCAAATATGGCGGCGGCCGGGTGTTCATCACAGTCGAGCGCCAGGGCACGACGGTGGACGTCGTGGTCGAGGACGACGGGCGCGGAATCCCGGAAAAGGAACGCGAGGCGCTGTTCGCGCGCGGGGCGCGGCTCGACACGGACAAGCCCGGTACGGGCCTTGGCCTCGCCATCGTCCGCGACGTCGCCGACATCTATGGCGGCACGGTCACGCTCCAGGAAAGCGAGGACCTGGGCGGCCTTCTCGCAAGGCTGTCACTGCCAGCCCGTTAGCGGCGCCAACCGCACTTTCATCGAAAAGCCGCTTGCAAGCGGCCGCCGCGGGGATAGGGTCTCGTCACACGATTCCGGAGGGGAATTTTCCTATGCGTTTCCGTTACTTGCTGCTTGCGGGCGCCGTCATCGCCGCAACTCCCGCGCTGGCCGCGGACCCGGCGCCCCGATACGGCACCTGGGGCGTGGCGACCGAGGACATGGATATGTCCGTCAAGCCGGGCGACGATTTCTTTGAATATGCCGAAGGGACCTGGCTGAAGAACCACCCTATCCCTAGCGACAAGACCGGCGCCGGCTACAATTACGAGCTTCCGGACGAGATCGAGCAGCAGGTGCGGACGATGGTTGAGCGCGTGGCCGCCAAGGCCGACACGCCGATCGCGCGGAAGATCGGCGATGCTTATGCCGCATGGATGGACGAGGCGGGAATCCAGCAACGCGGGCTGGAGCCGCTAAAACCCTATCTCGCGAAGATCGATGCGGTGAACAGCCGCAATGCGCTCGTCGAGCTGATGGCCCAGCCGGGTTATGCAGCGCCGATCGGCATCGGCATCAGCACGGACCAGGACGATCCGACTCGCTACACAGTGGCCACGGGGCAGGCCCGCCTCGGCCTCCCGACCCGAGATTATTACCTTCTGAAAGGCGAGAAGTACGACGCGATCCGCAAGGCGTATCGCGACTATATCGTCCAGCTCGGCAGGCTTGCCGGCCTGTCCGATCCCGAAGGCCGCGCCGACCGGATCCTCGCCCTCGAAACCTCGATTTCGAAGGACCAGTGGACCCCCGAGCGCCGCCGCGACCCGGTAGCGACACACAACCCGATGACGGTCGCCCAGCTTCAGAAGCTGGCGCCCGAGTTCAACTGGGCGGAGACCCTTCGGTCGATGGGCCTCGGTTCGCCGAACAAGGTCGACGTCGCCGAGACGACGGCGGTGACCGCGGCCGGCAAGCAAATTGCTGACGTGGCCCTCAGCACCTGGAAGGAATATCTCACCTTCCGCTTCATCAGCGACCACGCCACCTACCTTCCCAAGCCGTTCGACGACGCGCGCTTCGGCTTTTACAGCCACACGCTCAACGACGTGCCGGAGCAGCGGGCCCGCTGGAAGCGCGGAATCCAGATGCTCGACAACAGCCTGGGCGAGGCGGTCGGGCAGCTCTACGTCGCCGAGCATTGGCCGGACGCAACTGCAAAGCAGGCGCAGGAACTCGTCGACGACGTCCGCGCGGCCTATGCCGACAAGATCGCCCATGCCGACTGGATGGACGAGCCGACGCGCAAGGCGGCGCTCGAGAAGCTCGGCACCTTCGATCCGCGGATCGGCCACCCGGTGAAGTGGATCGATTATTCGAACCTGCAGATCAGCCGCACCGATCCGCTGGCCAATGCGATCGCCAGCGAGAAGTTCGGCTGGGAGCTCGATCTTTCGCGCTATCCCAAGCCGGTCGATCGCGATCTCTGGTACATGAACGCCCAGACAGTGAACGCTTATTACGACCCGACCATGAACCAGATCACGGTTCCGGCGGCGATCCTTCAGCCGCCCTTCTTCGACGCCAATGCCGATCCGGCGGTCAATTATGCCGAGACGGGCGCGACGACGATCGGGCACGAAATGGGCCACGGCTTCGACGACCAGGGCCGGCAATATGATGCCAAGGGCCGGCTTCGCGACTGGTGGAGCAAGGCGACGGCCGACAAGTACAAGGTGAAAGCGGAGAAGCTGGCCGCGCAGTTCGACCAGTATGAGCCGATCCCCGGAGTCCATATCAAGGGCAAGCTGACGCTCGGCGAGAACCTCGCGGACTTGGGCGGGCTTGAAGCGGCCTATGACGCCTATCGCCGCTACGTGTCCCGCCACGGCGAGCCGCCGGTCATCGACGGTTATACCGGCGACCAGCGCTTCTTCATCGCCTATGCGCAAGCCTGGCAGGGCAAGCGCCGCGAAGGTGCTGTTCGCCAGCAGCTGCTGAGCGACCCGCACAGCCCGGAGAAGTATCGGGTCAACGGAATCGTCCGCAACTTCGACCCCTGGTACAAAGCGTTCAACGTGCAGCCCGGCGACAAGCTCTACCTGCCGCCCGAAGAGCGCGTCCACGTCTGGTAACGGCGGCTTTTGAAATTCGGCACCGTCCCCGCTACGGCGGGGCGGTGACCGCTACCGTCCATCCGCTGCACGCCAAGCCCGAGCCGTCGCTCGAGCCGCTGATGCAGATCGTCGGCGAGGACATGAACGGCGTGAACGCCGTCATCCTCGAGCGGATGCAGAGCAAGGTTGCGCTGATCCCCGAGCTTGCGGGGCACTTGATCGCCGGGGGCGGCAAGCGAATGCGACCCATGCTGACTCTCGCTTGCGCGAGGCTGCTCGGCTACCCTGGCACCCGCCATCACAAGCTGGCAGCGGCGGTCGAATTCATCCACACCGCCACCCTACTCCACGACGATGTCGTCGACGGGTCGGGGATGCGCAGGGGCAAGCGGACTGCCAATCTCATTTGGGGCAATCCGGCGAGCGTGCTGGTCGGCGACTTCCTGTTCAGCCGCGCCTTCGAGCTGATGGTCGAGGACGGCAGCCTCAAGGTGCTCAAGATCCTCAGCTCCGCGTCGAGCATCATCGCCGAGGGCGAGGTCGAGCAGCTGACCGCCCAGCGACGGATCGAAACCGACGAAGACCAGTATCTGTCGATCATCGGCGCCAAGACCGCCGCTTTGTTCGCCGCCGCGTGCCGCGTCGCCCCGGTCGTCGCCGAGGCCGACGAGGAGGTTGAGCTGGCGCTCGAAAGCTATGGCCGCAACCTCGGCATCGCCTTCCAGCTAGCCGACGACGTGATCGATTACGATTCCGACGCGGAGGTCATGGGCAAGGGCGTCGGCGACGACTTCCGCGACGGCAAGATGACGCTACCTTTGATCCTCGCCTACGCCCGCGCGGGCGAGGACGACCGGGCGTTCTGGCGCTCCGCGGTTTCCGGCGAGCGGGTCAGCGACGACGACCTCGCCAAAGCGATCTCGCTGATGCGATCGACCGAGGCTTTGGCCGACACGATCGAATGCGCCCGCCATTACGGCCGCCGCGCGATCGACGCCCTCGCCAACTTCCCCGCGGGCAAGGCGAAGAGCGCTCTGGCCGAGGCGGTCGAGTTCGCGATCGCCCGGGCCTATTGATTCCGACCGCGCGCTTTGCCACGTCCAGCCGCATGAACGTCGCCCGTATCTCAGAGCTCGATCGCCGGACCACGCAGGCCGGGCGCGCCAATTCCGGCCTTTGGCTTCTGGAGTTCGAGCGGAAGGAGGCGCAGCGTCCGGACCCTCTGACCGGCTGGAACGGATCGGGCGACACCAAGACACAGGTGCGGATCACCTTTGCCACCAAGGACGAGGCGATCGCTTATGCCGAGCGCCACAACATCACCTATCATCTGGTCCCGGCGACGCCGGTAAAACTCAAGCTCCAGGCCTACGCCGACAATTTTCGTTGAGTCCTGACCCCGCGGGCGGCAGGGTCGTCCCGCCGAGCTAGGGGGAAGGCTGTCCAGTAGCGTAGTTCTGATTGTCGGAACCCGTCCCGAAGCGATCAAGCTCCAGCCTGTAGCACTGGCTCTCGCTGGCCGCGGCCTTACGCCGTTGCTGATATTCACCGGGCAGCATCCGCAATTGCGCCCGGCCGATTTCGGGCTCGATCGTTTCCCCGCGACCAGGCTCGAATGCCCGGGACAGGACGATCCACACCGCCACGTGGGCGAAGTCACAAAGGTCGCAGTGCCTGTGCTGCGTGAAGCGGCGCTGGTGCTGGTGCAGGGCGATACGTCGAGCGCTCTCGGCGGGGCGCTCGCGGCGAGGTTGGCGCACGTTTCCCTCGGGCATGTCGAAGCCGGACTGAGGAGCCACGACCGCCGCCGCCCCTGGCCGGAGGAGGAGTTTCGGGTTGCGATCGACGCCGAAGCCGACCTTTTGTTCGCCCCGACCGAGCTAAGCGCAGCCAACCTCCGGCGCGAAAAGGTTCGCGGACAAATCCACGTCACCGGCAATAGCGGAATCGACTCAGTGCTCGCCGCGAGCAGCGGGCTCGAAGCGGCTCGCGCGGGACCGAAGCGGCTGCTGGTCACCTGTCACCGGCGGGAAAATTGGGGCGAAGGCCTGGCCGGCGTCGCCGCGGCTCTGATGCAGATCGCAGCGGAGAAGCTGGCGCAGGTCGAGGTCGTGCTCCACCCCAACCCGGCTCTCGCGGCGAGCATACGCGCGATGCTTGCCTACCAAGCGGGAATCGTCTTCCGGCCGCCGTGCAGCCACGGCGAGGCGATCGCCGCGATGCTCAGCTCCGATCTCGTCCTCAGCGATTCGGGTGGAATCCAGGAGGAAGCGGCCGCGCTCGGCGTTCCGCTTCTCGTGCTCCGCGACCGGACTGAGCGCCCCGAAGCCATCGCTTGCGGAAACCTGGAGCTGGTCGGAACAGACGCTGCCCGGATCGTGAGCGCCGTGAAGCGGCGGCTTGGGTCGACCTCGTCGGTGTCGCCCGCATTTCCGTACGGCGACGGACGAGCCGGAGAGCGGATCGCCGCGATCGTCGAAGAATGGCTGAAGGACAGGCAGGCGCTGTCACCAATTTCCGCGACCTGCCCCCGGCAGGTCGGAAATTGGTGACCCCTACGGGACTCGAACCCGTGTTTTCGCCGTGAGAGGGCGACGTCCTAGACCGCTAGACGAAGGGGCCATCGCTAAAGCGAGGCGGCCATATGTGGGCTGATGCCGCTCTAGTCAATTCAGCTTCAGCCGAACGAAAGCCATTGCGCCTACCGGATTGTTTCCGCCGTAGAGCTGAGCGATCGAGCTCGGCACGAAATTGACCGCGAAGAGGCCGCCCGCGCCGAGCGAAAGATGCTTCGCAATCCTGAAATCGCGGACTGCGCCAAGGCTGACCTTGCCGACCGTAAAAGCAGGCCCGTGCTCGTGAAGGCCGAGCAGCTCGCGGTTCTCGGTCAGCTCGCCGCGGCCGAAGACCGTCCAGCCCGAATGCCTGACCGAAGCTTCCGCGGCGAAGGCATCATCCTTGTGGTGCTCGACACTCTTTCGCCCCCAGGCGAGGGTCGCCGCCGCATGCCAGCCGGGCGCGACTTCGTCCGCCCAAAGCGCGCTTGCGGACAGCCTCTTCTGGTTCACGCCCGGCTCGAGTTGCTCGGGATCCTTGAATCGGCCCCAGCTGCCTTGAAGCGCGAGAGTCCGCACCGGATTCCAGGAGACGCGCACGGCGGTCGAATCGAGCGCGCCCGTCTCGATGTCCCAGCGATGCTGGTCGGGCTCGCGCGCGTTGAAGCGGCTGACTTCGAGCTTGAACCGGTCGAGCACGAGGCCCGCCGTCAGCACTCCGAAGCTGATGTGCGTCGAGTCCAGCCAATGGTGAGTGATCGGTGCTTCGGGCGAATCCATGATCGATTCGCGGTGCATGAAGGCGGGCGGCCCGAACGCCGGTTCGCCAGGGAGACCCCCGTAGAGGAAGACGCTGCTCTTCGCTCCGACGTTCTGCGACACCGACGCCGACAGCTCCATGAAGAAATCGTGCGGGTGCTGGCGGTCGGTCAGCGGATCCACTCCATTCGCCGTCTCGCCGGTGGCGAGAAGCAGTGGGTAGCCTCGCTTGCCCATCAACGGGTCCGGGCTGACCATCGCCTTGAACTCCAGCGTCCCGTTGCCGAGTGGATGTTGCGCCATGCCCATCAGCATCCCGCTCGCGAACGCCTTGTCGTCGCCGCGCGGGCCGGACTGATGGTCGTACACGAGGTTGAGCACCCCGTGCCCCATCAGCATCCAGTCGCCTGACATCGTCATCAGGCCCTCGTGCCGCGACGAATCCGGCTGCCACGCCGTCCCCGACGATTCACGAGTCGTCGGATAGGGGCCGAGAGCGGCAGTCATCATATGCATCTCTTCGGCCGGGCCGGCGCTGATCGGGGCCGGCTCGTGGTGCATCTGGCTGTGGTCCATCTGGCTGTGGTCCATCGGCGCCGGTGCGGCGGGCTGCTCAGGCGCCTTCGTCGCAGATTTCGGCTCGGCCGGCATCGCCATTCCGGGTGTGTGCTGGTGTTGTGCGAACGCGGCGCCTGGAAGGCAGGCGAGCGCCATCGCGCTCGCCGCAACGTAGAATCTCATTTTCACGAAACGTCTCCGGTAACGGGAGGCGGCGCCTGGACGCCGCCTCCCACTCAGCGGTTCAACGGCCTAGCGGCCGGTGTGCTCCTGATGGCCCTTCTTTCCGTCCATGTCGTGGCCGGAATGCATCTTCTCCATCATCTCCTTGCAGCAGCAGTCATCGCCCATCGCGGCCATCTGGCCGTGCTGTTCGTGGCCCTGCGGAGCCTGCTGATGCTGTGCGTGAGCATCGGCCGGCATCTGCATCGGAGCAGCGGGAGCGGGAGCGGCTGCGGCGATCGCAGCGGCAATCAGAGTGATCATTTTCATTCTCCTGAATTCGAATGGTGTCCGTTCGTGAAACTCAGGAAAGTCGCGGAGGAGGAGTGGCGATCTCCAGTTCAATGCCGGCCAACGCGGGCGCAAACCAAGGCTCGGCCGGAGTCCGTACCGGTTGCTCCGCCGCTACCGGTCCCAAATCGGCAGCCGGGAGTGCCGCCGAGCAGGCCATGGTGCAGCTATGGAGCGCACCGGACCCCTTAGTGTTCGACTGACCGTCGGGACAATGCTCCATTGGCATCGCCGCGGTCGACTGCTGGCGATGCGTCTCCGCCGGCGCCGCCTGCATGCCCAGAGGCATTAGCAGCACCGCGATAAACGTAAGCAGGCGCAAGGCGGCCGAACGCATTCTCCGACCATAGGAGGTCATGTGGACCTGCTCAATTGCGGCGATCACCTCCCCGGTCCTTCGAGATCGCCGAGGATCGGGCAATCCGGGCGGTCGTCGCCGTGGCAACTCTTCGCGAGGTGCTCGAGCGAGCGGCGCATTTCGTGAAGCTCCCGCTCCTTTCGTTTCAGTTGGGCGGCCCGCGCGAGTGCCAGCGCCTTGACGTCGGAACTCGCCCGACTTCGGTCGTTCCACAAGGCAAGCAGCTTCTTGATCTCGTCAATCGGGAAGCCGAGGTCGCGAGCCCGGGCGACGAAGCGCAACGTGTGGAGGTCACGCTCGTCATAATCGCGGTATCCGGAATCGCGGCGCGGAGCCGGGTCGAGGAGCCCGATCTTCTCATAATGGCGGATCATCCGTTCGCTGATGCCCGAGGCGGCCGCTGCTTCGCCGATCTTCACAGCTTCACTCCCCGGAGCCGAAGCGAGTTGCCGATCACGGTCACTGAGCTCAGCGACATCGCCGCGCCGGCGATGATCGGCGACAGCAGGATTCCGAACCACGGATAGAGAACGCCGGCGGCGATGGGCACTCCGGCCGCGTTGAAGATGAAGGCGAAGAACAGGTTCTGGCGGATGTTGCGCATAGTCGCCCGGCTCAGGTGACGCGCCCGAACGATCCCGCGGAGGTCGCCTTTGACCAGGGTGACTGCAGCGCTTTCCATCGCCACGTCGGTCCCGGTGCCCATCGCGATCCCGACGTCAGCGGCAGCAAGCGCGGGCGCGTCGTTGATCCCGTCGCCGGCCATGGCGACCCTTCGCCCTTCCTTCCTCAGCTGTGCGACCTTCGCCTGCTTCTGGTCGGGCAGGACCTCGGCCATCACTTCGTCGATTCCGACCTGGCGGGCGACGGCCTCGGCGGTTCGGCGGTTGTCGCCGGTCAGCATGACGATCCTGATTTGGCCGCGATGAAGCTCGGCAATCGCTTCGGCTGCCGTTTCCTTGATCGGATCGGCCACGACAAGCAGGCCGGCTGGCTCGCCGTCGATCGCGACGAACATCACGCCTTCGGCCCGCGCCCTGTGTTGGTCGGCCTGACTCTCTAGGCTGGACGGGTCCGCTCCGGCATCGAGCAGAAGGGCCGCATTGCCGAGAGCGAGCTGACGACCGTCGACGGTTCCGGTGACGCCCTTGCCTGTGTGGGATTGAAAATTGCTGGCGGAAGGAATCGCTATCTTCCGGTCTTCGGCGCCCTCCACGACCGCCGCCGCCAACGGATGCTCGCTGCCCTTTTCGAGGGCAGCGGCGAGCCGCAGGACTTCGTCTTCGGAAAACCCGCCCGCAGTCTTCACGGCGACAAGCTTCGGCTTGCCCATGGTGATGGTGCCCGTCTTGTCGACGACCAGCGTGTCGATCTTTTCCATCAGTTCGAGAGCTTCGGCATTCTTGATCAGGACGCCCGCGCTCGCGCCCCGGCCGGTTCCGACCATGATCGCAATCGGCGTGGCAAGTCCAAGTGCGCAGGGACAGGCTATGATCAGGACCGCGATTGCGTTGACGATCGCGTGGCTCAGCGGCGGAGCGGGGCCGAACAGGCTCCAGGCGATGAAGGCAATCAACGACACCAGCACCACGCTCGGCACGAACCAGGCGGAGACTTTGTCGGCGAGTTTCTGAATCGGAGCACGCGACCTTTGCGCGGCGGCAACCATCCGGACGATCTGCGAAAGCATCGTGTCGCGTCCGACCCGCTCCGCCCGCATCAGCAGGGTGCCAGTGCCGTTGATGGTCGCACCCGTAACCTTGTCGCCTTCGCTTTTTTGGACCGGGACCGGCTCACCCGTGATCATCGATTCGTCGACCGGGCTTCGGCCTTTGGTCACCACGCCGTCGACCGGGATCTTCTCGCCCGGCCGGATCCGCAGGATGTCGCCGACGTGCACGTCCGCGATCGATACGTCTTCCTCTCGCCCCTCGCTTACGCGCCGCGCGGTCTTGGGAGCCAGGCCAAGCAATGCGCGGATCGCTTTCCCGGTCGCAGCCCGAGCGCGAAGCTCAAGCACCTGGCCGAGAAGGACCAGCGTCGTGATGACTGCTGCCGCCTCGAAGTAGACGGGGACATAACCGCCCATGGTCCGCAGCGCCGGAGGAAAGAGGTCAGGGGCGAGCGCGGCAACGAGGCTGTAGCCATAGGCCGCGCCGACGCCCAAACCGATCAGGGTGAACATGTTGAGGTTGCGCGTCTTGAGGCTCGCCCACATGCGCTCGAAGAACGGCCAGCCGCCCCACAGCACGACCGGTGTCGATAGCAGTAGCTGGAGCCAGACCGACGTGCGCATCGGCATTAGCTCGATGCCCAGCAATTCCCCGCTCATGACGACCACAAGGATCGGCAAGGTCAGAGCCGCACTGATCCAGAACCGCCTGCTCATGTCGATCAGCTCGGGATTGGCCTCTTCTTCGACGGTGGGCTCGAGCGGCTCGAGCGCCATGCCGCAAATCGGGCAGGCACCCGGCACGTCGCGGCGGATCTCCGGGTGCATGGGACAGGTCCAGATCACGCCTTCCCGCGCGTCTTCGGGAGCCGCCGACTCCGGCGGATTGAGATAGCGGTCAGGGTCCGCCTTGAACTTGTCCAGGCAACCAGCGCTGCAGAAATAATAGCTTGTGCCGCCCAGCTCGTGGCGGAACTTCGCGTCACGGGTATCGACATTCATGCCGCAAACGGGATCGCGGACCACCGTCCCGTGCTCGATGGCCCCGTCTCCGCCATGCGAGGAGGAAGCGCCATGATCGTGGTGGTGAGCGTGATTTCGACTCGTCATGTGAGTCCCTGTGCACCTTGACATCGTGTCAAGGTCAAGTGCGCGTCAGTCGTCGCGCTCGCTCAGGTAGCGCATCAGCTCGGCGAGCGTGGATTCCATCTGGTCCTGCATCTGACCGACGAGCTCGTTCTCGCGCATCCCGACATGGTCGAGCGGCTTGGAATAGCTGTCGGAAAAGGCCTTGAGGTCGTCGCGGTCGAACACGCCCTTGGCGACAAGCTTGGCGAGGATCACCAGGAGGCCGTTGGTGTTGGCGATGGTCCCGGCAACCAGCGCCTCGTCGACCATCGAGAGACGGTCGTCGGTCTCGGCGTCGTCGGTTTCGCTATCGATGTTCATCCGCGCCAATGTGGCGCGATTGGCGCGAAGGGCAAGATCACTCGCCGCAATATCGGCGAAGCGCGGCCCATGCGCGGGCCTTTTCCTCGAACGGACGGGTGTTCGCCGGGCTCGATGACGGAAGGTCGATCAGCGTCAGTGCCGTGGCACCCTGGAGCACCCTTCGACCTGCGGCGGCAGCTGTCGCACCGTTGAACGCGATGGCTTCGAGCTGCGGAAAGCCGCCGAAGTAATCTGCCAGTGGATTGTGGCCGGCGCCGCGGATCGCCTGGTCGAGGCTTCCTGGGCGGGTGGCGTGGGCTACGACGTCCCACAACCCGATCCGATGCGCCTTCAACCGCTCGAGACGAGCGGGATAATCGAGCGAAGCCAGGTCCTCGCCGATCACCTGCCCGACCAGCCGCCAGAAGCCGTTGCGCGGATGGGCGTAGTATCGGGCGGCGGCGAGCGACGCGTCTCCAGGCAGGCTGCCGAGGATGAACAGGCGGGCGTCGGAGCGCGCGACCGGCGGCAACCCATGCTTGATCGTCACGTCCACGGATTTGCCTTTGCAGCCTCCACGACTAAGTGCTGAGCCCCGTGGACCCTCACGACCTTCGACTCGCCCTCTTTTCAGGCAATTACAATTACGTCCGCGACGGTGCCAACCAGGCGCTGAACCGGCTGGCGGGCTATCTGATCCGCCAAGGCGTGAACGTCCGGGTCTATGCGCCGACGGTCGAAAAGCCGGCATTCGAGCCCACCGGCGACCTGGTGTCGCTGCCTTCCGCGCCGATCCCGCGGAGACCCGAGTATCGGATTCCACTCGGAGTTCCGGCTCGGGTCCGCCGCGACCTTGCGCAATTCAATCCGAATGTCCTGCAGATCTCCAGCCCCGACATCGCCGCTCATAGGGCAGTGACATGGGCCCGGAGGCGCGGAATCCCCGTCGTCGGGTCGGTGCACACGCGGTTCGAGACTTACCTCAGCTACTACAACCTCCAGCTGTTCGAACCGATGATGCGTGCGGCGCTGAGGCGGCTCTATCGGCGCTGCGACGCCTTGCTCGTGCCCGCCAGGTCCACGGCGGCCGTGCTCCTGGCGCAGAGGATGAACAGCAACATCCATATCTGGAGCCGCGGAGTCGACCGGGAGCAATTCAACCCCGAGCGCCGCGACATGGAGTGGCGGCGAAGCTTGGGGATTGCCGACAATGAGCTGGCAATCGCATTCCTCGGCCGGCTGGTGCTGGAAAAGGGGCTCGATGTCTTCGCGGCGGCGATCAACGCGCTTCGCGAGCTGGGAGTGCCGCATCGCCCGCTGGTGATCGGCGAGGGTCCGGCGCGCGCCTGGTTCGAGCAGCAGATGCCGACCGGAGTCTTCGTGGGTCACCAGGAGGGCGCCGACCTCGCCCGAGCGCTCGCCAGCGCCGACGTGTTCCTCAACCCGTCGCTGACTGAGACATTCGGCAACGTCACTCTCGAAGCGATGGCCTGCGCCCTTCCCGTGGTCGCCGCGTCAGCGACCGGGGCCACCAGCCTTGTCCGCGACGGCGTGACCGGGACCCTGGTCGAGCCCGGCGACATCGACGCGTTCGCCCGAGCTCTGGAAGCCTACGCGCTGGACCCCGATCTGAGGCGCCGCCACGGCGAGGCAGGGCTCGATTATGCCCGCACCCAGGACTGGGACGCGATCAATGCGTCGGTCCTGCACGTCTACGAAAGCGTTATCGAGCGCCGCCGCCGCGCTTAATTATTTGGCGCGTTCGATCCGCTGCGCGGCCTCGTCGAGGATGTCGATGACCTCGCGCAGAAGCTCCTCGTTCCACCCGCCGTGGGCGACTCGGTTGCGAAGCGCGGTCATCAGGTTGCCGACCGCCCGGCCGATCTCCGGCCGGTGGCGGCTGCGGCGTCCCTCGCCGTGCCCCTCCAGCTTGTCGATCAGCTCGGCGACCTCGTCCTCATTCTCCTCGAGATGCGCCCGGCCCTCGTCGGTCGCCTCGAACACCTTCTTGCTGTCCTTGGACTTCTGCTCGCGGACGAAACCCATGTCCTCGAGCATCGTCAGCGTCGGATAGACGACGCCGGGGCTCGGCGCATACTCGCCCTCGGTCAGGTCCTCGATAGCCTTGATCAGCTGGTAGCCGTGGCGAGGCTCGTCGGCGATCAGCTTGAGCAGCACAAGCCGGAGCTCGCCGCCCTCGAACATCCGCTTCCTGTCGCGGCCGCGATGACCGCCGCCCCAGCCGCCCGGTCCGGGACCGTCGCCGAAATCAAAATGGAAGCCGCCGGGGCCGAAGCTGAAGCCGCGCCGGCCGGCCCAGCGGGAATCGCAATTGGAATGAATTCGCATATGCCCTCTCCTCGATAGCTCTTAGATATATCTTAGATGCATCGACCGCAAGAGCCATGGGCAATTTGCCGGCGTCCTTCTATTCTGAGCGGATGGCCGACCTGTTTGGCGATTCCGCCCCCGCTGCTCCGCGTCAGGAAGCTTCGGCCAATGCGCCTTTGGCCGACCGGCTTCGGCCGCGGTCGCTCGACGACATCGTCGGACAGGAGCATCTCACCGGCCCCGACGGCGCGATCGGCCGCATGGTCGCGGCCGGCAAGCTGAGCTCGATGATCCTATGGGGACCGCCGGGCACCGGGAAGACCAGCATCGCCCGCCTGCTCGCCGATGCGGTCGGCCTTCGCTTCGTCGCGATATCAGCCGTCTTTTCAGGGGTCGCCGACCTCAAGAAGATCTTCGCCGAGGCGCGCCAGATGGCCAAGGCCGGCCAGCAGACCTTGCTGTTCGTCGACGAGGTCCACCGCTTCAACCGCTCGCAGCAGGACGGCTTCCTGCCCTTCGTCGAAGACGGAACGGTGACGCTAGTCGGAGCGACCACGGAGAACCCGAGCTTCGAGCTCAACGCCGCGCTCCTCTCGCGCTGCCAGGTGCTGATCCTCCACCGCCTCGACGAAAAGGCGCTGGGGACGTTGATCGAGCGAGCCGAGCATGAGTTCGGCAAGCCCCTGCCGCTCACTCGCGAAGCCCGCGAAGCGTTGATCGCGTCCGCCGACGGCGACGGCCGCTTCCTCCTCAACCAGGTGGAAACCGTGTTCGACGTCGAGCCTGAGGCCCCGCTCGATCCGGCCGGAATGGCCGCGCTCCTTCACCGCCGCGTGCCGGTCTACGACAAGGACCGCGAAGGCCATTACAACCTCATCTCGGCGCTTCACAAAAGCCTTCGCGGATCGGATCCACAGGCCTCGCTTTACTATCTCGCGCGGATGCTCGTGGCCGGCGAGGAGCCGCTCTACGTCCTTCGCCGGCTGACGCGCGCCGCGGTCGAGGACATCGGCATGGCGGACCCGAACGCGTTGCTTCAGTGCCTGGCGGCGAAGGAAATGTACGATTTCCTCGGCTCCCCCGAAGGCGAGATCGGAATCGTCCAAGCGTGCCTCTATCTGGCGACCGCGCCCAAATCGAATGCGACCTACATGGCGCAGAAGGCAGCGTGGCGGACCGCGAAGGATAGCGGCTCGCTGATGCCGCCGGCGAACATCCTCAATGCACCCACCAAGCTGATGAAGGATATCGGCTACGGCAAGGGCTATGCCTACGATCACGATGCCGAGGAAGGATTCTCGGGCGCGAATTACTGGCCGGACGAACTGGAGCCCCAGGAATTTTACCGCCCGACGGACCGAGGCTTCGAGGCGCGCGTTCGTGAGCGGCTGGAATATTGGGCCGAACGGCGCAAAGAGCTAAATTCGAAGTCATCCTGAAACAGGGGAGCTGAAGCGCATGTACGATATGGCCAGGGCGAACGGTTATTGGCAGGGCCAGCTTGTCTATTGGGGCCCCAAGGTCCTGATCGCGCTTCTGATCCTTGTCGCCACATGGGTGGTTGCACGGGCGGTCAAATGGGCGCTGCAGAAGGCGATCGACCGAATCCCCGCGCTTCAGAAGCATGTCACCGGCGGGCCGAAGGAAACCGTCGGCCACCAGCTCGGCACCATCGCCAAGCTGATCATCTGGCTGGTCGGAATCATGGCTGCGCTGAATTATCTGGGCGTCGGACAGATCCTCGAGCCGATAAACGCGCTCGTCACCCAGATCTTCACCTTCCTGCCCAAGCTGATCGGCGCCGGCCTGATCTTCTTCGTCGGCCTGATCGTCGCCCGCATCGTCCGCCAGCTGACGGAGACAGTGCTGATCGCGGCCAACGTCGACGGGTTGTTGGCGCGGATCGGAATCGGAGACACCAGCGGCACCGTTCGCGCCGACCCCGAAGCCGTCCCTCCGGGCGCTGCTCCAGGAGCCACGCGCGCCACCCTCGCCCGAGCCGCCGGCATCCTTCTCTACGCGCTCATTATCATCCCAGCGGCCATCGCGGCCCTCAACGTCCTGGATATCGAGGCGATCTCGGTCCCGGCGACCAACATGCTCAACGAGGTGCTGACGGCGATCCCGCACATCCTCACTGCAGCACTGTGGCTCGGAATCGCCTTCATCCTCGCGCGGTTCATCAAGACGATCATCGAAGGGATCCTTCCGCCGACAGGCTTCGACAATGCGATCCGGTCGACCGGCATCCTGCCGGCGGCGAGCAGTCCGTCCCGGATCGTCGCCAACATCGCCTTCATCGCGGTGATGCTCGGCGCGGCGATCGAGGCTGCTCAGCAACTCGGCGGCGGAACTGTCGCGATCTTCCTCGCCCAGATCACCGAGCTTGGCGGCAAGGTGATCTTCGGCACCTTGATCATCGTGTCGGGAATCTTCCTGGCGCGGATCATCGCCGGACTGGTCGGAAGCTCCACCGGCGAAGGCAGCTACGCCGAGGAGATCGTCAAATATGCGATCATCGCTCTGTTCACCGCGATCGGCCTTACCTTCATGGGCCTCGCCGACCAGATCGTCATCCTCGCCTTCGGGTTGATCCTCGGCTCGGCGGCGGTCGCCGTGGCGCTGGCCTTCGGCCTCGGCGGACGCGATGCGGCCGCTCGGATGCTGGAGCGCTACGTGGACGAGAATTCGCCTCCCCGCACGCGCGCACCGCGCCCGCCCCGGATCGAACGCAGCAGCGCCGCCGATGAAGAGGACGAGCGCCAGCCGCCGCTGGTGTGAAGCCGCACTTCCAAGCCTATGTCGCGATCGACTGGTCGGGCGCGAAGGGCAAAAGGCACAAGGGCATCGCCATAGCCGAGGCGCGCGGAGATGCGCCGCCGAGGCTGGTCCGCCCCGGGCAGGTCTGGTCGCGCGAGGAGGTGCTTAAGTGGCTGCTTCGGCGGGCCGAAAAGGAGCCGACCCTCTTCGGTTTCGACTTCAGCTTTGCCGCGCCGTTCCTCGAGCGAGGCGACTATCTGCCCGGCGAGGCTGGAGTCCCGAAAACGGCCCGCGGCCTTTGGGCCTATGTGGACGAGAAGAGCGACGACGAGGATCTCGGTGCGGCAAGCTTCCTCGAGCACGTGCACCGGCCGCACTTCTATTTCGGCATCGCCGACGGGGTGAAGGCGGACTTCATGCGCTTTCGCCTGTGCGACCAGCAGCTCAACCGGCAGGGCGGCCGAAAGACCGCCAGCGCCTTCGATGCGATCGGCGCGGCACAGGTGGCGAAGGCGAGCTTTTCGGGGATGCGGCTTCTCCATCGGATCGACGGCAAGGTCGCGATCTGGCCGATGGACCCCCTCCCCGAGCGCGGCAGCGCGGTGGTCGAGATCTATACGCGGATCTACCTCCGCCGCGCCGGAATGCCGGGGACCAAGCTTCGAACGCGAGAGGCACTCAACGAAGCGCTCTTGGGCTTGGGAAGCAAACCGGCGCGGCTCCGCTTCGAGCCGAACGACCACCAGACCGACGCTCTGGTGACGGCTGCGGGAATGCGCGAGCTTGCCAGCAGCGAGCCTCGCGCCTTCGCGCCGCACGGCCTCACCGCCGACATTGCGCGAACCGAAGGCTGGACCTTCGGCATCCTTTGACCCAAATGCGCGAGTGTTAGTGCGCTTTGGGCCGGATTAGCTCAGTTGGTAGAGCAGCGGTTTTGTAAACCGAAGGTCGCGGGTTCGAATCCTGCATCCGGCACCGCCCGCAGCCAGTGCGGGGCACTGGCGAGGACGGTGCCCCGTCGCCCTCAAACCTCCACCTCCACCCACATCGGCGCATGGTCGCTGGTCTTCTCCCAGCCGCGCGGGGTGCGGTCCACGCCTGCAGCCTTTAGCTTGGGCGCCAATGCCGGACTCACCAGCGCATGGTCGATGCGGATCCCCGCGTCGCGCTCGAACGAGCGGCGCCAGTAGTGCCAAAAGGTGTACATCGGCTCGCCGGGATGGAGTTCGCGAAGGGCGTCGGTCCATCCCTGCGCGACGAGCTTCGCATATTTCTCCCGCGCCTCGGGTGAGAACAGTGCGTCCTTTGCCCAACGCTCCGGCTTGTAGACGTCGAAGTCGGTCGGGATGACGTTATAGTCGCCCATCAGGATCGCGGGCACGTCATTGTCGATCAGCTCCTTCGCATGGTCGAACAGGCGGTCGAGCCAGGCGAGCTTGTAGTCGAACTTCGGGCCCGGCCACGGATTCCCGTTGGGCGCATACATGTTGCCGATCAGGATCCCGCAGACCGCCGCCTCGATGTAGCGACTCTGGTCCATGTCGGGATCGCCGGGAAGGCAACGGCGGGTCTCATGGAGCTCGCCGACACGGCTGAGCAGCGCGACCCCGTTCCAGCTCTTCTGCCCGTGCCAGATTGCCGAATAGCCGGCGGCCTCGAGCTCGTCCGACGGAAATTTATCGTCGATCGTCTTCAGCTCCTGGAGGCCCACCACGTCCGGCTGGAATTCTTCCAGCCAGCGCAACAGGATTCCGAGCCGGCTGCCGATTCCGTTGATGTTGTAGGTCGCGATCCGAAGCGTTTTCTTGCTGGCCATCAGGGGTAGGAACCCGCGGGCGGGCAAACCGTTCTCTCATCGTGCGCCAGATCCCGGGCGCGTCCCCGTGAGGCGGGTCTCGGACGAAAGTCCATGATCGCCACGGCGATGCGGATCGTGCGGATCAGGAAGCACGGGAGCCCCGTCGACCGTCCGGTCGCCGGGGCTCTTTCCATATTAGAGCATCGCCGCCGTCGCACCGGCGAGCTGAAGGCGCCGCGAGCGGTCGGACAGCGGATATTTGTTTCCGTTCGCACAGTTGAACAGCACCACCCGCTCTTCGCCGCTGACCAGCCCACCGTCGAGTGCCTTTCGCCAGGCGGCGAGCACCGCCCCGCCCTCCGGACAAAGCAGCATTCCGTCGTCGCGCGCCGAATCCTCGACTGCCTGAAGGATCGCTTCCTCCTCGACCGCGATTGCAGCTCCGCCGCTTTCGCGCACGGCTCTCAGGATCAGGAAATCGCCGACCGCGCTCGGAACGCGGATTCCCGTCGCGACGGTGGCGGCCCCCTCCCAGCGCTCGGCAAACTCGTCGCCCCGCCCGAAGGCGCGGACCATCGGCGCGCAGCCGGCCGCCTGAACGGCATACATTCGCGGCCGCTCCGGCCCGATCAGGCCGACCGCCTCCATCTCATCGAAGGCCTTCCACATGCCGATGAGGCCGGTGCCGCCGCCGGTCGGGTAGAATATGGCGTCGGGCACCTTCCAGCCCAGCTGCTCGACCAGCTCCAGCCCCATCACCTTCTTCCCTTCCAGGCGGTAGGGCTCCTTCAGGGTCGAGCAGTCGAACCAGCGGCCTTCGGCGGCGCCCTCCCGCACCAGCCGCCCGCATTCGTCGATCTGCCCGTCGGCAACCCACACTTCCGCGCCATAGGCTGCGGTCTCGCGAACGTTGATCTCCGGAGTTTCGGCGGGGCAGATCACCAATGTCTTCATCCCCGCGCGCGCGCCGTAGGCGGCGAGCGCCGCTCCCGCGTTGCCGTTGGTCGGCATCGCGATCCGCTCGACGCCGAAATGCTTCGCCATCGTCACCGCCATCGCCAGACCGCGCGCCTTGAACGATCCGGTCGGAAGCCGCCCCTCGTCCTTGACCAGCACATCGGCGGCTCCTGCTCGCGACGCGGTTTTGGACAGCGGGATAAGTGGAGTTTGCGGCTCTCCGAGCGAAACCGGCTCGACGCCGGCCGGCATCGGCAGAAGCTCGCGCCACTTCCACATTCCGGTTAGCCGCCCGGCCAGCTCCTCGCGACTCAACTTCGCGGCAGCGGCTTCAAGGTCGTAGCGGACGAGAAGCGGCTTTCCTGCGTTGCTGAGGCCCTGCAGTTGGTCGGCTGGGTAGCGCTCGCCGGTCAGCGAGCATTCGAGGTGGGTGACGAACATGCGCAGGGCCTTAGCGCTAAGCCCGGCTTGCAGCCAATCGCTCGCTCGCCCATTTCCGCCGCCGAGCAAAGGTGGACATTTCCGTTCGGCTGGGTGAACGAGCGAGCAATGGCGTTGGACCTATACCAAAGACTGGGGCTGAAGAGGGGCGCGAGCGAGGCCGAGATCAAGAAGGCGTACCGAAGCCTCGCCAAGCAGCTCCATCCCGACCGCAACAAGGACAACCCTGACGCCGCTAGGCGCTTCGGGGAGATCACGCAGGCCTACGACTTGCTGTCCGACAAGGACAAGCGGGCGCGCTACGACCGCGGCGAGATCGACGAGGAAGGCAATCCCAAGATGCCGTTCGGTGGCGGCTACGGCGGACGTCCGGGCGGCGCCGCTGGCGCACCTCCTCCCGGATTCGAGGGGTTCGAGACCAATTTTGCCGACACCGCGGACCTCAGCGACCTGTTCGAAGGGCTGTTCGGAGCGGCGAGCGCGGGGCGCTCTGGACGCTTCGGCGGCTTTCGCCAACGCGCCCAGCAACCACTCAAGGGCGCCGACATCGCCTACCGGCTGAAGGTCGCATTCGTCGATGCCGCAACGCTTGCGCCGCAGCGGATCAAGCTGGCCGACGGCAAGACGATCGACCTCAAGCTTCCCAAGGGTGTGGAGGATGGGACCAAGATCCGGATCCCCGGCAAGGGCGAGCCCGGGACGGGCGGCGCGGGCGACGCCATCGTCACCATAGCGATCGCCCCTCACGCCTTCTTCACACGCGAGGGCAATGACATCCGCCTCCGGCTACCGGTGACGCTTAAGGAAGCGGTGCTGGGGGCGAAGGTGAAGGTTCCGACACCCGAGGGGCCGGTGATGATGACCATCCCCAAGGGCAGCTCGTCGGGGCGGGTGCTGCGGATCAAGGGTCGGGGCTTCACCGGCAAGTCCGGTGCTCGAGGCGACGAACTCGTCACGCTGGAAGTCGATCTTCCCGCAGGCGACAGCGAGCTCGAATCCTTCGCCGAGAAATGGAACGGCGGCGGCAACCCCCGCTCCAGCCTCGGAGTCTAGATGCGGGACGTTTCTCCACTTTCTCCGGAACAGCGGCGCAAGCGGCTGGCCAGCGCGAGCGCCGCATTCGGACCGGACGTCGCCCGGCGACTGAAACCGCGCCACTACGCGTGGGAAGTCATCAAGCGTGTCGCCGTCGGAGTTTACAACGACGGCTTCATCCACGCCGGTAACCTTGCCTATCTATCCATCCTGGCGCTTTTCCCGTTCATCATCCTCGCCGCGGCGATCGCCCATTTGCTGGGCCAGGGTCAGGACGCGCAGCTGACCGTCGCCAATGTTCTCGCTCGCCTGCCCCAAAATGTCGCTGCAACGCTTCGCGAGCCGATCGATGAAGTGCTCAGCGTTCGCACCGGGGCCCTACTCTGGTTCGGCGCCATCGTCGGCCTGTGGACGGCGACCAGTTTCATCGAGACCATTCGCGACATCCTTCGCCGCTGCTACGGCGTCAGATATTGCGCGCCCTTCTGGGAATATCGGTTCGGGTCGATGCTCCTGATCCTCGGCGCCGTCCTGCTGCTGATGATCGCATTCGCAGCAAGTGTGACGCTCAGTTCGGCGCACCATCTGATTGTCGAGTGGTTTCCGTTCGCCCAGGGAGTTGCATCGACGCTCGGCCTTTACCGGCTCGTTCCAGCCGCGACCCTGTTCATCACTTTCTACGCTTTGTTCTTTGCCCTGACTCCTGCGCGCTACCGCAAGCACGGCTGCAGGAAGTGGCCCGGAGCGCTGCTGATCACGGTCTGGTGGTTGGCGACCGTTGAACTGCTCCCATTCGCGCTCGGGCTCTTCGGCGGCTACAGCCTGACCTACGGAAGTCTGGCCGGAGTCATGATCGCCCTGCTCTTCTTCTTCGTCGTAGGCCTGGGGGTGGTGATCGGGGCCGAGTTGAATGCGGCGCTGGCGGATTATGCGCCGACTGCACTAAAGGGCGAAATCTACAGCGGGCCGTTCAAGGACGAGCTCGAGATCGAGGAACCGCAGCCGGGCGAAGACGTCGCGGTCGAGCTTGAGAGGGAGCCACAGCTTTGAGCGGACTCATGCAGGGTAAGCGCGGCTTGATCATGGGCCTTGCGAACGACCGTTCGCTGGCCTGGGGGATTGCCAAGGCGCTCGGCGACGCGGGCGCGGAGCTCGCCTTTTCCTACCAGGGCGAAGCGCTCGAGAAGCGGGTCCGTCCGCTCGCCGAGCAGCTCGGGTCCAACATGCTTCTCGATTGCGACGTCAGTAGCATGGACGCGCTCGACGAGAGCTTCGCGCAGCTCGCCAAGAAGTGGGAGACGCTCGACTTCGTCGTCCACGCGATCGGCTTTTCGGACAAGAACGAGCTTCGCGGGAAGTTCGTCGATACGACGATGGACAACTTCCTGCTGACGATGAACATCTCCGTCTACAGCTTCATCGCGGTCGCGCAGCGGGCGCGGCCTATGATGAAGCCTGGCGGCTCGCTCCTCACGCTCACTTACTACGGCGCAGAAAAGGTCATCCCCCATTACAACGTCATGGGAGTCGCCAAGGCGGGGCTGGAGGCGAGCGTCAAATATCTGGCGATGGACCTTGGCCCCGAAGGCATCCGGGTGAACGGTATTTCCGCCGGTCCGATCAAGACTCTCGCTGCGAGCGGGATCGGCGACTTCCGCTACATCATGAAGTGGAACGAATATAATTCGCCGCTCCGCCGCAACGTGACGATCGAGGACGTCGGCGGCGCCGGTCTCTACCTTCTGTCCGATCTCGCCTCCGGAGTGACCGGCGAAATCCACCATGTCGATGCCGGCTACAATGTCGTGGGAATGAAGGCCGAGGACGCGCCGGATATTTCAACCGTCTAGGCGGCCGCCCGCTTCCACCAGCGGCGCTTCACCGGCCCGGACTTGAGCACCGTGCGCCGGAACAGCCCGGCCGACACCCACACCACGATCCCGATCCACACCGCCTGCCAGACGATTGCGAGAAGGTGCGGCCACAGCTCCGGCCTCTCAGCCGCTCGAGCCACCATCACCAGCGGCGAGGACAGCGGGAATAGCGCTCCGGCAATGGCAACCGGCGAGTCGGGCGAACCGATCGCGAAGGAGGCGAAACCGAAGATCAGCACCTGCGCCACCGTCACCGGCATGGACAGGGTCTGGACCTCGCGCACGGTCGACGCCTGCGCTCCGATGCTTAGGAACACCGAGCCGAGAAGCAGGTAGTTCATCGCGAAATAGACGATGGTGAGCACCAGGAAAGCGGCCGAGCCGACAGCGGGAGTCGGGATCGTCTGGCCGCCGCCTTGCATCAGCATCGACATGGCTGCGACTCCCACGGACACCCAGACGACGATGCCGACGATCGACGCCGCGAGCATCGCGAACAGCTTGCCGACGAAGATGGCCTCGATCGGAACCGCCGCGGCGAGCACTTCTATCACCTTGTTCGATTTTTCCTCGATCAGCTGCGAAAGCGTCATGCCGGCGAGGATGATGGTCAGGAAGAACAGGATCATCTGGCCGATCTGGGCGGTGATCGACCGCGACCGGTCGATCGATCCGGTCGAGCGCTCGGTCGACGTGACGGTGAGCTGAGCTTCGCCTTCCGAAGCTTTCGCCGCGGTGAGAAGAAGCGCGACCTGGCCGGCTATGCTGCCATCGGAATCTACCCCTCCGCTCAGGTGTGGCCTGTCCGGCACTCCGGTGAGAACGGCGACCACCGAGTGGTCCTTGGACGCAAGCAGCTCCTTCGTTTGCCGGTCCACGTCGGCCTGGGGCGTGACTCCGATGAGCTCGAGCGTCGGCCGCCCACCCAACGCTTGGGCCAGCTGCGGACGTGCCGACATCAGCCGTTCGAACTCCGCCTGCGAAGCGACGACTGCGATCCGCGACTGCTCGGCGTGGCTTGCGACACGGGCGCCGATGCCGCCGAACATCGCCCCGAGCAGGACCGGGAACAGCGGCCCGATGAGGAAGAAGATGAAGGCCTTCGACACCACCGTGGCGGTAAAATCACGGCGGCCGACGACCCAGGCGGAACGGAAAAGGCGGGTCATTCCGGAGCCTCTTCGTTCATTGCCGCGGCCGCCTTGGGCCCGGCGATGGCGACGAAGGCGTCATGCAAGCCCGGCCGCTCGATCGCCAAAGTCTCGATCCCTGCCTCGCCGTCGATCAGCGCCTTGAGCAAGGGCTCTGGGCCGCTGGCGGGAAGCTCGAACACCCATTCGCGTCCTTCGCGCCGGGAGCCGGCCGGGATAGCACGCCGCCATGGCCCGTCCTCGTTGCGCGTGCGGAGCCGAACGATGGGGCGAAGAGTTTCCCTCGCTTCGTCCACCGCCCCTTCGAACGCGACTTTGCCCTTGGCGATGATAGCGATCCGCTCGCACAGCCGCTCGGCGTGGGCGATGACATGCGTCGAGAAGATTACCGTGACGCCGCCACGTGCCTCGCGCCGGATCAATTCCTCCAGTCGGGCCTGGTTGATCGCATCCAGGCCGGCGAACGGCTCGTCCAGGACGAGCAGCCGTGGCTTGTGGATGATCGTGCCAAGCAGCTGGACCGTCTGCGCCATCCCTTTGGACAATGTGCGGATCGGCTTCTTCGCCCATTTGCCGAGACCATGCTCTTCCATCAGCGCGTCGGCGCGCCGCCGGCCCTCGCCGAGCGGCACTCCACGCAATGCACCCATGAAGGCGATGGCCTCGCGACAGTGCATGGCCGGGTAGAGACCGCGCTCTTCCGGAAGGTAGCCGATCTCGCGTGCCGCCTCGAGCGGCCGGTCGCGACCCAGAACCTTGCGGGTACCGCTTGAAGGGTCGATGATCCCGAGGAGCATCCTTAAAGTAGTGGTCTTGCCCGCGCCGTTGGGGCCGAGAAGCCCGTAGATCGAGCCGGTCGGGACGGCGAGGCTGACTCCGTCGACCGCCCGGGTATCGCCGAAATCCTTGACCAGGTTGCGCGCCTCGACCGCGGTCGCGGAATCCTGTCGATCGTTCCCAACCTGACGAAGCACCGGAATTCCCTAGAGAAACGAGCCGACCAGAGTATTGCGGGCAAGTGGATAGAGGCGAAGGCATCAAGGAAGCAATACGGACCGAGGCGGAGCAGCTCGGCTTCGTCGCGTGCGGCTTCGCAAGCGCGTCCGGCCACGACGAGCATGGCGCGAACCTGATGCGCTGGATCGAGGACGGCCGCCACGGAAGCATGGAGTGGTTCGAGGCGCGGGCTCACCATCGCGTTGCGCCCACCGCGCTTTGGCCGGAGGCAAAATCCGCCATCGCGCTGGCGATGAGCTATGCGCCTGAAAGCGATCCGCTGGCGCTTGCGGGCGATGGCTCCGTGGGCAGAATCTCGGTCTACGCGCAGGGCCGCGATTATCACGACACCGTGAAGAAGGCGCTCAAGGCGCTCGCCCGCTGGCTGGTCGAGCGCGAAGGCGGCAAGCTCAAGGTTTTCGTCGACACTGCGCCGGTTATGGAAAAGCCGCTTTCCGCAGCGTCCGGAATCGGCTGGCAAGGCAAGCACACCAATCTGGTGTCGAGGCAGCACGGGAGCTGGCTGTTCCTGGGGATCATCCTCACGAGCCTGGACATCGAACCGGATTCCCCGGCGGCCGATACGTGCGGAACCTGTACCCGCTGCCTCGACGTCTGCCCGACCGGCGCGTTCGACGGCGCCCGCCGGATCGATGCCCGCAAGTGCATTTCCTACCTGACGATCGAGCATAAGGGTCCGATCCCGGAGGAATTTCGGCGCCCAATCGGCAACCGTATCTATGGGTGCGACGATTGCCTGGCGGTCTGCCCGTGGAACCGCTTTGCCGATTCAGCGGCGGCGAACCGCGCCTTCGTGGCGCGCGAAGAACTCAAGGCGCCGAGGCTGGAAGCCCTGCTCGCCCTCGACGACGCCGCCTTCCGCGCGAAATTCTCCGGCTCGCCGATCAAGCGGATCGGCGTGAAGCGGATGATCCGCAACTGCCTGATCGCCGCGGGCAACAGCCGCGACCCCTCGCTGATTCCTTCGATCGAGCCGCATGTGGCGGACCCGGACCCCGTCATTTCCGAAGCTGCGCGGTGGGCTCTGTCGGAGCTCAGCGAAGCTGAAGCGACGTAGCGCACGTCCCCTGATCGATCGGTGCCAGCGCGCGGGTGCGCGTGTCGACATGGGCGACACGATAGGCCGCGCCGCCGCCTGGATAGAGGTAGGCGTCGAGCACGCATTGCGGATTGCGGAACTGGAGCTTGAGGCTGTCGCCCTCGCGAACCTGGAGCGCGGGCGTACCGAACTTTCGGACCAGATCGTCGGCCGTCATCCCGATCAGCGCGCCATGCTCTTCCGACGGCCGCTCGGCCGGAGTGGCGGGCGTGGGCACCGCGACCGGGCGCGTGGCGCAGCCTGCGAGGAATACCAGTGTCGAAACGGCGAAAAATCTGCGCATGCCCACTGCATGCCGAGACGCCGCGCACTGCGCAAGTTGCTAGCCGCCACCTTGCCCGCTACCGCGCCGAAATGACCGAAAAGACCCTGGATGTGCTGGCGATCGGCAATGCGATCGTCGACGTGATTGCCGACGCCGATGACGGCTTCCTTCAAGCGAACGGGCTCGACAAGGGCGGGATGCGCCTGATCGACGCCGATGAGGCGGAGCGGCTCTATGGGGCAATGGGGCCCGGGCGCGAGCTTAGCGGCGGATCGGCTGCCAACACCGTCGCCGGGCTGGCGGCCTTGGGGCTTAGGACGGCTTTCATCGGCCAGCTTGGCGACGACGAGCTCGGGCAGATCTTCAGCCACGACATTCGGGCGCTCGGGGTCGATTTCGCCACTCCACCGAAGAGCGACGCGGGCCCCACTGCGCGCTGCCTGATCCTTGTCACTCCGGACGCTCAGCGGACGATGAGCACCTTCCTCGGAGCCGCCCAGCGGCTCGACAGGTCGGCGGTGACGGAAGAGCGGATCTCGAGCGCCAAGATCCTCTATCTCGAAGGCTATCTGTGGGACCCGGCGGAGCCGCGTGCCGCGATGGAAGCGGCCATCGCTATCGCCCGATCAGCGGGAACGAGCGTCGCCTTCACCTTATCGGACGGGTTCGTCGTCGAGCGCCACCGTGACGACTTCCTCCGGCTGATCAACAGCGGAAGCATCGACATATTGTTCGCCAACGAGGGCGAGTTCCTTCATCTTGCGCAGGCGACCGACCTCAACTCGGCTCTCTCTGCATTCGCCGGCAAGGTGCCGACGCTTGTCGTCACCCGAAGCGAGCACGGCGCTCTGGCTCTTCGCGACGGCAAGCGCGTCGACGTCCCCGCGGAGCCGATCGAGCGGCTGGTCGACACGACCGGAGCCGGTGACCTGTTCGCGGCGGGCTTCCTTGCCGGGCAGGCGCTCGGACGGTCGCTGGAGGATTCGCTGCGGCTGGGCGCGATCGCGGCAAGCGAGGTAATCCAGCATTATGGCGCCCGGCCGGAGCTCGACCTTGTGGCGCTGGCCGGCCCGCTCGTCTCCTAAAAGAAAAAGGCCCCGGCGTTTCCGCCGAGGCCCCTTGTAGTTCGACCGATCCGCGGCGTTACTTGCCGCGCTCCGGAGCCGCCGGCGGCGGTGGCGGAGGTGCCGGGCAAGCGGCGGTCGCAAGGATCGTCGTTCCGTCGGCGCACACCTGCGTGGCCGGCGCTTCGGCCGGCGGCGGCGGTGGCGGAGCAACGTAGGCAGCCGCCGGTGCTCGCCTGGGCGAGAAGGCTGCCCGGAAGGTGATACCGAACGTCCTCGGCTCGCCGAGGAAGCTTCCGTAGAGCGCCGTCGACCGGTTGGGCGTCGGCGAACAGAAGCCCGCTTCCGCACCGCGCTGGGTGCAGGTGCCCTGGATCGGGGCGTCGAACGCAACCTGCTCGAACTTCTCGTCGAACAGGTTCTGCGCCCAAAGCTCGACCGACCAGCTGTTGCCCGGACCGCGGATGCCAACGCGACCGTTGACGACGGTAAACGAACCCTGGGTCTTTTCGATGTCCAGGTCGGAACCGGTGTTGAGCCCGCTCATGTGGCGAGCGTCAGCGTAAACGAGCGCGCTGAGGCCGGTGCCGGGGATCGGCGGAGTCCAGGCCGCGGCGCCGGTCAGAGTCCACAGGTTGGAGTTGGAGACTCTCCGTCCGGGGAGCTGGAAGAGAGCGTTGGTCAACGGCTGGCCGTTCGCACCGACCAGATTGTGCCGGTATTTGGTATCGGCGTAGGTAACGCCCGCATTCAAGTCGAGGTAGCGCATCGGCCGGGTGAACGCCTCGAGTTCGAAGCCCTGGCTTCGAACGCCGGCCTTTGTGCCGCCAGTGCAGGCTCCGGTTGCCGGACTATTATCCGTGTCGGCGCCGTTCAGGTCGTTCTTGCACGCGTTGATGTTCTCGACGACGAAGTTCAGCCCGTTGAATGTGTTGAGCTGGAAGTTCGAGAAGAGCTGGTGGAACACGGCGACATTCACGTCGAAGCCGCGACCGTTGTATTTGGCTCCGAGCTCCAGCGCGTCGTTTGTTTCGGGCTTGAATTGAAGGTCCGCGCCGGAGGCGATGACGCCACCGCAGCCCGGCTGCCCGGCCGCGACGCACACCGCGCCGTTGCCGTTCGCACGGGTCAGCGCCGAGCGATCGAGGTTGAACCCGCCCGCCTTGTAGCCGCGCGAATAGCTCGCGTAGGTCAGAATTTCAGGTGTCGGCTTCCAGCTTAGGACCGCCGTTCCCGAGAGCTTGTTCTCGCTCCTGCTGTCGGAAATCGCGAAGCCAGCGGGACCGACGGTCGGATTGACGCACGGAAGCGTCTGCAGCGACGGAACGAAGTTGGAGTAGAAGCCGCACAACAAATTGGTGTCGCTCAAATTGCCGTTCAGCCGCTTCCTCTCGTGGGTGAAGCGGGCGCCGACGGTGAGGTCGACCGTCGAGGTGACCGAGAAGATATTGTGCGTGAACAGCGCCCAGTTGGTGCTCTTCTGGTTCCACACGTCGCTAAGCGCGTTGCCGTTTAGCGACGCCGGGCCAAGCGCCCCGAATGCGATATTCGTGAATCCGCTATCGGTGAACGGCGCACCCGCGAAGTTGGTCGGAACGAATGCGTCGTTGGGCAGCCGGGCAAAGGCGCTAAGTGCGCCGATCTGCGCCGCGATTGCCTGCTGCGCCGCCGGATTCCCTGCATTGGCCAGGAAGAGTGCCTCGAGCCCGGCACGAGTGCCGGCCGCAACCGCCGTGTTGAAGCAGGTCGGCGATACCCCCGGCGCAACGATGCTGTCCGGGACAAGCGGCGACGCGGCGAAGTTCGCGGCCACCAGGCAATTGGCATAGCGCGCGTAGTCGTTGCCGTAGGCCAGGTTGTCCTTAACCTTCAGCTTCTCGTCGGCGAAATATCCGCCGACCAGCCAGTCCAGCCGGTTGTCGAACGCCTTGCCGTTGAGCCGGAGCTCCTGGGTGAAGGTATTGAACCGGTTGAACGAGTTGCCGTCGCTGGCACGGAACAGGATGTCGAGGTTGTTGAAGTCGGCGTCCTGGCCGCGCGTGTATTTGTTGAATCGATAGGCGGTGATCGATGTCAGCGCAGCCCCGCCGAAATCGTAATCGAACTCGTTCGACAGGCCCCAATCGTCAACGTCGCTGTCGTAATCGCGCCCTGGCGTGATCGACACCCGGCGGCGGAACGGATTGTCCTCGATGATCGCGCCAAGTCCGCGCTCGATCGCCGCAATGGTGGACGGCTGCTCGCCTATACCTGCGACGAAGTCGTGGGCCGGCAGGTAGGGCGCCGCACAACATTCCTCGCGACGGTGGGTGTAGTCGGCGATGATCCGGTCGGTGATGTTGTCGTTCGGCTGGAACAGCACCTGTCCGCGAAGGAGCCAGCGGTTGCGGTCGTTGACGTCGCGGCCGGAGATGACGTCCTTCACGAAGCCGTCACGCTTGAGCCACACGCCGTCAATTCGGGCCGCGACCGTGTCCGAAAGCGGACCCGTCACGCTCGCTTCCGCACGTCGGTCATCATAATTGCCGACGGTGATCGCGCCGCTGATCTCCGGATCGAAGCGCGGCTGTGCGGTGATGATCGAGATCAGGCCCGCCGACGTATTGCGGCCGAACAGCGTGCCCTGCGGTCCGCGCAGAACCTCGACCCGCTCCAACGGCCCGAGCTCGGTGAGCGCCATTCCGGCGCGAGCGCGATAAACGCCATCGACGAAGATACCGACCGAGCCTTCGAGGCCCGGGTTGTCGCCGACGGTGCCGACGCCGCGGATTCGGGCGACTGCCGCGCCGCCTTCCGACGAAGTGGACGAGACAAGGAGCGAGGGCGACAGCTGGTTGAGCTGGCGGATGTCGCTCGCTCCGGAATTGCGGAGGTTTTCGGCCGTGACCGCGCTGACGGCGATCGGAACGTCGGAGAGCGCCTGGTTGCGGCGCGTGGCAGTGACGACGATGTCGCTGCTGTCCACCGGCTGCTGGCCGACGTCGGTCGTCTTCACCGCGCCCTGTTCCGCGGTGTTGGGCGGGTTGACCTGCGCGTCGCCGGACGGGCCGCTAGGATTGGTCGGCTGACCAGGGTCTGACTGCTGTGCGTAAAGCGGTGCCGGAACTGCGATGAGCGCTGCCGAAAGCAGCCATACTGATTTGCGCATTGGTGCCCTCCCCAGACTCGCATGAAGCCGAGCCTGCTTCGGGAAAGCTAATTCAGGTCAGACCGGGACGGAAGCTGCGGTCGGATAGTGCGCATGAATAGCGGACCATTGCTGTAAAATTGCAACAGCGGCCGATACCATTTGCTAGGGGACCGACGCCCGCGGCGACGGGCAAGTCTTTTACTTGGGCGCGAGCACCATCAGCATCTGGCGCCCTTCCATGCGAGGGTGCGCCTCGATCTTGGCCATCTCAGCGGTCTGCTCCTGGACCCGCCGAAGCACCGCCATTCCAAGCTCTCCGTGCGCCATCTCGCGGCCGCGAAAGCGCATGGTGACCTTCACCTTGTCGCCTTCCTCGAGGAATTCGAACACCTTGCGCATCTTCACGTCATAGTCGTGATCGTCGATGTTCGGACGCATCTTGATCTCCTTGATCTCCTGCGTCTTCTGCTTCTTGCGCTGCTCGGCCGCCTTCTTCTGCGCCTCGTACTTGTAGCGGCCGATGTCGAGGAACTTGGCGACTGGAGGGTCGGCGTTGGGGGAGATTTCCACCAGGTCGAGCCCGACGCTCTGCGCCTGCTCGAATGCCTCCTTCGTATACATCACGCCCAGGTTTTCGCCGTTTTCATCGATGACCCGCACCTTCGGGCTCTGGATGAACTCATTGTAGCGGGGGCCGGAAAATTGCGGCGGCGCCTGCGGGCGGCGCGGATAGGGCGGTGGTATAGCAGTGTCTCCGATTGTTGTTACGCTGGAGTCGCGAAGTAAGCGCTTGGCGCGCCGTTGAAAAGTGCGGGCGCGCGAAAGCGCGTCATTTTCGCCGCCAGGTGTGGCCGCAAACGGTCAGGAGTTTCCCGGCTCGCGCAGATCGGGCGGGACGATCTCGGCAGCGATGGCCTCGATGGCGTCGTCGGCGCTCATCATCTTCTGGTGGTCGTCAGAACCGAGCCTCCGGATCGCAACGGATCCTTCGTCCGCCTCGCGCTTGCCGACGACCAGCAGCAGCGGGACCTTGGCCAGCGAATGCTCGCGCACCTTGTAGTTGATCTTCTCGTTTCTGAGGTCGGTCTCGACGCGGATTCCACGCGCGGCGAGCTTCGCGGCGACCTCGCGCGCATAATCGTCGGCTTCCGAGACGATCGTCGCGACAACCGCCTGCACCGGCGCAAGCCACAGCGGGAACTTGCCCGCATAATGTTCGATCAGGATTCCGATGAACCGTTCGTAAGAGCCGAAGATCGCGCGGTGAAGCATCACCGGCGTGTGCTTTTCCCCGTCCTCACCCACGAAAGCGGCGTCCAGCAACCCGGGCATTACCCGGTCGGCCTGGATCGTCCCGACCTGCCACGTGCGTCCGATCGCGTCGGTCAAATGCCATTCGAGCTTGGGCGCGTAGAAGGCGCCTTCGCCGGGAAGCTCTTCCCAACCATATTGCTCGGTCGCGAAGCCCGCAGCTTTCACCGCATCGCGAAGCTCCTGCTCGGCGCGGTCCCATTGCTCGTCAGTCCCCGCGCGCTTCTCCGGCCGGAGCGCAAGCTTGATCGCGTAACTTTCGAAGCCGAGGTCGCGATAGACGCGATCCGACAGCAGGCAGAAGTCCCTGACCTCGTCGACCAGTTGGTCGTCGGTGCAGAAGATGTGCGCGTCGTCCTGCGTGAACTGGCGAACCCGCATGAGGCCGTGCAACGCCCCGTGCGGCTCGTTCCTGTGGCAACAGCCGTTCTCGTAAATGCGTAACGGCAGCTCGCGGTAGCTCTTGATGCCCTGCTTGAAGATCAGGATGTGTGCCGGGCAGTTCATCGGCTTCAACGCCATCAGGTCGGCGTCGCCGGTCAGTACCGGCCCCTCGTCTTCGGTCGAGGGAATCTCGTCTGGGACGACGAACATGTTCTCGCGATACTTGCCCCAATGGCCGCTCTTCTCCCATTGGCGAGCGTCCATCAGCTGGGGCGTCTTCACCTCGTCGTAGCCGGCGGCGTCGATGCGGCGACGCATATACGCCTCCAGCTCGCGCCAGATGATGTAGCCGTTCGGGTGCCAGAAGACCGACCCATGCGCCTCGGCCTGGAGGTGGAAGAGATCCATCTCCTGCCCGATCTTTCGGTGATCGCGCTTCCCCGCTTCCTCGAGCCGAACGACGTACGCGTCGAGCTGTTTCTTGTTGAGCCAGGCGGTGCCGTAGATGCGCGACAGCATCGGGTTCTTCGGGTCGCCGCGCCAGTAAGCGCCTGACACGCGAGTCAGCTTGAAAGCCTGCGGGTCGAGCTTGCCTGTCGAAGCGAGATGGGGCCCGCGGCACAGGTCGATCCAGTCGGCCTCGCCATGACCGGTCTTGTACATCGTGATCGGCTCGCCTTCCGGAAGCTCCATCACCCACTCGGCTTTGAAGCTCTCGCCGTGGTCGAGGAAGAACTGGCGCACGCGCGCGCGGTCCCACACTTCGCGGACGAGCGGCTTGTCGGCGGCGATGATGCGCCGCATCTCCTCCTCGATCGCCGGCAAGTCCTCTTCGGTAAACGGGCCTCGGTCCGCGGTCGGGGCGAAGTCGTAATAGAAACCGTCGTCGGTCGCCGGGCCGAAGGTGATCTGGGTCCCTGGGAACAGGTTCTGCACCGCTTCGGCGAGGATATGCGCGAAGTCGTGGCGGACGAGCTCGAGCGCCTCCTTCTCGTCACGCGAGGTGACCAGCGCCAGGCTCGAATCTGCCTCGATCGGCCGGTTGAGGTCGCGAAGCTCGCCATCGATCTTTGCGGCAAGCGCGGCCTTGGCCAGCCCGGGGCCGATCGCCGCGGCGACGTCGGCGGGCGTCGAGCCTTCCGGGACTTCGCGGACCGATCCGTCCGGAAGCGAGATCTTGAACATCTTGGTCATTTCAACGCGCCTTACCCGTGCCGCTTCGCCGCCTCAAGCCGATGTGCTGGACATGCTCCCTTCGCGTTGAGTAAAGCAGTCTTGACATTCAAACCGATGGAACGTAAAGCATCCTTGTCTTACAGGTAAGGAAGCTTGACCATGGCTCGTACTGTCGCCTCGAAGCGCTACAACTGGCGTGTCATCTGGCTCAGCCTGACATATGCGGTGTTCCTCGTCGGTGCTGGATACGGCTTCAAGCACGATCTCGTCCCGAGCGCCGTCCAATATGTCGTGGCGATGCTGCCCGCGGTCCCTGTCATCGGCATCTTCGTCGCCATCGGCCGCTACCTGGTCGAGGAGGATGACGAATATGTCCGAATGCTGATGGTGCGACAAACGCTTTGGGCAAGCGGATTTGCGCTTAGCCTCGCGACCGTCTGGGGCTTCCTTGAAAGCTTCGACCTGGTCGGCCACGCCGACGGCTATTGGGTCGCCGTCGCCTGGTTTTTCGGCCTTGCCATCGGCGGAGCCGTGAACAAGCTTTCCTTCGGCGACACCGGATCGGGCTGCTGATGGAAAGCCGCCTTCGCGTCCTTCGCGCCGAGCGCGCCTGGAGCCAGGCCGATCTTGCCGAGCGGCTCGAAGTCTCCCGCCAGAGCGTCAATGCGATCGAGACCGGCAAGTACGATCCCTCCCTTCCGCTGGCGTTCCGCATCGCCGAGCTGTTCGGCCTCCCGATCGAGGACGTGTTCGTCTCCCCGAGCCGCCGCCACTCCGGCGCGATCTAGCAGGACGGGCACCGGCCAGGAGCACACTGTTCCTGTCGCGGTTTCCTGTGGCAAAAGCCGCCGCATGCGGCGACCACGATGACCCCGGAACTGCGCCACCTCGACTTCAACGGCACGCGCCTCGCCTATCGCGTTCGCGAGGGGCGGTCGCCGACGCTGATGTTCCTTCCCGGCTACGCATCGGACATGGACGGCACCAAGGCGGTTGCTCTCGATGCGTTCGCGCAAGTCGAGGGACTGGCGATGCTTCGCTTCGACTATTCGGGGACCGGATCGTCCGAGGGCTCATTCGCCGATCGCACGCTGGGCATCTGGCTCGATGAAGCGCTGCACATGCTCGACCATCTCGTCGACGGGCCGGCATTGGTCCTCGGATCGTCGATGGGCGGATGGCTCGCGCTGCTTCTGGCGAAGCTCCGCCCTGAGCGGGTGGCCGCAGTCATTGGAATTGCAGCCGCTCCCGACTTCACGGAGTGGGGCTATTCCGACGCGGACAAGGAGGAACTCCGACACTCCGGGCGGGTCGAGCAGCCGAATCCGTACGGCGGCGAGCCTCAGCTGACGACCTTCGCTTTCTGGGACTCCGGCCAATCGCTCCGTGTCCTCGACGGCGCACCGGTCGTCGATTGCCCGGTCCGGCTGATCCACGGAGAATGCGATCGCGACGTTCCGGTGGAGATCGCGCTTCGAACGCTTCAGAGGCTGCGTTCAGCCGATATCCAGCTGACAATCATCAAAGGCGGCGGGCACCGCCTGTCCGAGCGCCATGAGATCGAGACGATCCTCCGCTCGGTCGCGTCCCTCGTGGGAGATCATCGTTGATAGCCATTCTCGCCGCCGCAGCGCTCGCAGCAGCTCCCGCACCCTGTCCGGAGATCGTCACCGCAGAAGCATTCATCTGCCGTGCGGTCCGGGCAACCGCCGAGGACAAGCCGGCTGAAGCCGCGCAATCGTTCGAACAGGCTGCCCAGGCCCTCAATTCATCCGACCCGCAAGTGGCGCGGCTCTACGCTGCGGCCGGCAATTCGTGGATCGCCGCCGATCAACCGGGCAAGGCGGCACTCGATCTCGACCGGGCTCTGAGCGGGACTTCGCTCCAGGCTGCACAACGCGGCGAAGCCTTGCCTGACCGGGCCCGCGCCGCCGAAGCCCAGGACGATTTGAAGACCGCCCGTGCAAAGCTAACCGAAGCGACGCAGACGATTTCGCAGGATCCCTTCCTGTGGTTCTTCTCCGCGGCGTTGGCGATCCGCGAGAATGACGCGGCGACGGCCAAGTCGAGTATCGAGCGCGCACTTGCGCTCGCTCCGGCGGACGCGATGATCCTGTTCGAGGCGGGCCATGTCGCTCAGTTCAGCGGCGACAACGTCGGTGCCCGCAATTATTGGGAACGGGTGGTCGCCCGCGATCCGAACGGGACCGCCGGCAAAGCAGCGCGCGAAGCGCTGAGATTGCTTCCGGCGCCCCTCACGGTCAAAGGCGAGCCGAGGGACTGACAAGGACCGGACGCCATGAAATTCCTCCATTCGATGATCCGCGTGTCCGATCCCGAAGTCACTGTTGAGTTTTTCCGAGTGTTGGGACTGGAGGAGCGGCGTCGGATGAAGAACGAGGCCGGCCGCTACACGCTCATCTTCCTCGGCGTTCCGGGCGACGATGCGGAGGTCGAGCTCACGCACAATTGGGGCGAGAGCGGCTATTCGGGCGGCCGCAATTTCGGCCACCTCGCTTATGCGGTCGACGATATCTACGACACCTGCCGGCGGCTGATGGACGCGGGCGTGACCATCAACCGGCCGCCGCGCGACGGCCGGATGGCCTTCGTCCGGACTCCGGATTCCATATCGATTGAGCTTCTGCAGAAGGGCGAGGCGCTGGCGCCGGCCGAGCCTTGGGCGTCGATGCCGAACACGGGCGAATGGTGATGCTTCAGGTTGTCCCGGTCCCCGCTTTTGCCGACAACTACCTTTGGCTCGTCCACGACGAGGAAAGCGGCGAGACGGCGGTCGTCGATCCGGGCGACGCAGCGCCGGTGATCGCGGAAGCGGAGCGCCGCGGCTGGACCATTGGCCAGGTTTGGAACACGCACTGGCACCCGGATCACACGGGCGGCAATCTCGCGGTCAAGGAAGCGACCGGCGCAACCATCTCGGGCCCGGCGAGCGACAGGATCCCGGGGCGCGACGTCGCCCTTGGCGAAGGCGATACGGTCCGCCTCGGCAAGCATGTCGGCCGGGTGATCGCCGTTCCCGGCCACACGCTGGACCATATTGCACTGATCTTCGACGAGGACGGCATCGCCTTCGTCGGCGATACATTGTTCGCAATGGGCTGCGGACGGCTGTTCGAAGGCACTCCACAGCAGATGTTCGATTCGCTCCGGCGGCTTTCTGCTCTTCCCGACGACACGCGGCTTTACTGCGCGCACGAATATACGCTCTCGAATGCGCGCTTCGCCGCTCACGCCGAGCCCGGCAATTCGGCCATCGCGGATCGCCTGGATCGCGTCGAGGAAATGCGGCGCAAAGGCGCCATCACCGTGCCCACCACGCTCGCCGAGGAACGCGCGACCAATCCCTTCGTTCGGTCCGCGGATTGGCAGGAATTCGCACGGCTCCGGGCCGCCAAAGACAGCTTTCGTTCATGATCGGAAGCGCCCTTTGCCAACGGGGCTGACACGCCAACCATGGAGGTTGCAATGCGCAGCGTCATTTCACTTCTTACACTGGCTGCACTAGCCGGCTGCACCTACGGTCCGCCGCAACAGGCGGCGATGGTCGATGCACGTGCACAGGCGCGGCTCAACCAGCTTCTCGCCGGCAAGGTGCCGGGTCGTCCGCAATCCTGTCTCCCCAGCTATCGCGGCAACGACATGGTCGTGATCGACGATTACACGATCGCCTTCCGCGACGGCACCAACCGGGTGTGGATCAACAAGCCGCAGGGCGGTTGCAACCTGCTGAGTGCCGGCCCCTATGCCCTCGTCACCCACACGTCGATCGGCAGCACGTGCCGCGGCGACATCGCTTCGGTGGTCGACACGATGAACCACGCGTCGGTGGGGACCTGCGTGTTCAACGACTTCGTGCCCTACACGACGCCCGGACGGTAGGAACAAGGGCTTGCGCTGACGGCGGGCCGGCATAGTCTGCGCGCGGGGGGAAAGCGCAATGAAGCCGTTAATAGCAATTGCAGTCGCGCTGGTACTTGCCGGAGCGAGCACCGGCGCGGGATCGCCGCACGATGCCGCGGCTCAGGCAAAGCTCGACAAATATCTTGCCGGCCGTGTCGCGGGCGAGACCAAGCATTGCCTTGCCGTGGACAAGACCGGGCACCCGGTCGGCATCGATGATTCGACGATCCTGTTCATCGACGGGCCGCGCGTCTGGCAAAGCCAGCTCAGCGGCAGCTTCGAATGCGGGAAGATCGACCGCCAGTCGGTGATCATCACCGAAAGCGGCGCACAGCGTATGTGCGCGGGCGACAAGCTCGTCTTCGAGAATGGAACGCTGAGCGGCGCCTGCTATGTCGGCGAGTTCACGCCCTACACGAAGCCCTAGCCTACTCGGCCGTAGAGCGCCTCTAACAGCTCGCCATAAGCGTCCTTGATGACGTGGCGGCGGATCTTCATCGAGGGGGTCAGCTGCTCGTTCTCGACCGTGAACGGCGAATCCGCGACGATGAAGCGGCGCACCCTTTCGATCACCGAAAGGTCCGCATTGACCCGGTCGACCGCCGCGGAAAGGCGCTGTCGGACATCCGGCGACTTGGCGATGTCCGCCTCCGGAACGAGCAGTGCGACGAGGTGCGGCTTGCGATCGCCATAGACCATCGCCTGCGCGATCTCAGGCTGTAGCGTGAGCATGCCCTCCACCCGTTGCGGCGCGATATTGTCGCCCTTGTCGTTGACGACGATATCCTTCTTGCGGTCCGTAATGACGATCCGGCCCTTGTCGTCGAAATGGCCGATGTCGCCCGTCGCAAGCCAGCCATCCTTGAGGACGCGTTCGGTCTCTTCGCGGTTGCGCCAATAGCCATGCATCACGAGCTCGCCGCGAACGATGATCTCACCGTCCTCGGCGATCCTCACTTCGGTATCCTTGACCGGCGGCCCGACGGTTTCGAGCCGGATTCCGACGCTGGGGCGGTTGCAGCTGATCACGGGCCCGGCCTCGGTCTGGCCGTATCCCTGGAGGAACGTGATCCCGAGAGACTGGAAAAATATCCCGACGTCGGGGTTGAGCGGCGCTCCGCCCGAAACCCAGGCCTTCACCCGCCCGCCGACCTTCTTGCGCAGCTTCTTTCGGAGCGTGACTTCCAGCAGCCCGTCCATCGGCAGGTCCCACGGCTTGAGCTTGCCGTCATATTTGTCCTGGCCGATGCGAAGCGCCCGCCGGAACAAATATTTGGAGAGCCCTCCGCTGCCCTCCAGCCCCTTCAGGATACGCTGCCTGAGCATTTCGAACAGGCGGGGCACGACGATCATGATCGTCGGCCGGACCTCCTCGATATTCGCCGCCAGCTTCTCCAGGCTTTCGGCGTAATAGATCTGGGCGCCGAGCCCGATCGGGAACAGCTGCCCGCCCGTATGCTCGAGCGCGTGGCTTGCGGGCAGGAACGACAGGAACACCTCGTCGCCCCAGCCGAAATCGGTGGAAATGACGTCCGTTGCGCCGGCGATATTGTGGAGCATCGAACCATGGTGGAGCCTAACGCCCCTCGGAGCGCCGCCGGTTCCGCTGGTGTAGATGATGCAGGCGAGGTCGGCGCGCTTCGCGTCCGCGGCGAACTTTTCGACCGAGGCGGCGTCGCCTTCGCCTTCGGCGAGTTTCGTCCACGAATGGCATTTGATCCATTCGGGCGACTGGCCGACGCGAATGCTCTCGATCCCGATCACATGATGGCAATCGTTCGACGTCAGCACCGCCGGGATCAGGTTACGTGCAAGCTTGTCCGTCGAGACGATGACCGCTTTCGCGCCGGAATTGCCCAGGATGTGCGCGTGGTCGCGGCTGGTGTTGGTCGTGTAGGTCGGAACCGTCACGCAGCCCGCCGCCATGATCGCGAGGTCGGAGATCAGCCACTCGGGCCGGTTCTCACTGACCAGCATCACCCGGTCGCCCGGCCCCAGCCCGATCTGCTTGAGGCTGGTCGCCAGCGCGACGACCTGCCGCCGAGCTTCCGCCCAGCTGGTCGGGCGCCACGCACCTTCGCGCTTGGCCCAGAGGAACGGCGCATCGCCCTTTTCGAGCGCGCGCGTCATGAACATCTGGATAAGGTTGTCGAAATACTCGAGTTGGCGAGCCGCCTTCATTCGGACACCGCTGCGCCTTCGCTGCGCGGGTCGGCTGCCCCCGCCCAGCGCCCGTCGCGCCACTCGATCGCATTGGCCTTGAACGTCCCCGGCGGCAGCGTTTTCACCGGGTGGCCGAGTGCTTCGAGCTTCGGAGCCATCGCTTCGAGGAACGTGCCGCGTTCTACGAAAACCGTGTCGCCTGGAGCGTAGATCATCGGCAAGGCGAGCGCGTCCTGTGCGGTGAGGTGGAAGTCGACGACTCCCACGATGGCCTTGATCACCTGCGCCGGGATGGTCGCTCCGCCCGCGGCGCCGACGGCTAGCCGGACCTTCCCATCGGGCGCGTAAACGATGGTCGGAGCCATCGAGCTTCGCGGCCGCTTGCCGCCTTCGACACGGTTGGCGACCGGGCAGCCGTTCTCGGCGGGCGCGAAGCTGAAATCGGTCAGCTCATTGTTAAGATAATAACCGTTGACCATCAGGCCCGAGCCGAAGCTGCTCTCGATGGTCGAGGTTTCGGACACAACGTTGCCCCACTTGTCGACGGCGACGAAGTGCGACGTTCCCCGCTCGGGCTGGAGCGCGGGCGCGCACATCGGCGGCGCCCCAGCCGGCGTGCCGGCCTGTGCGTCAGCAAGCGTCTTGTCGGGTGAGATGAGCGCCGACCGGCCGGCAAGGTACGACTCGTCCGCCATTCCCACGATCGGTACCGAGACATAATCGGGGTCGCCGACATATTTGTCGCGATCGGCATAAGCGAGCCGCTCGGACTCCGCGATGAGGTGCCAGGCCGTGACGGACTGGGGTCCAAGTGCGGACAGGTCGAACCGCTCGAGCTGCTTGAGTGTTGCGAAGACGGTGATTCCGCCCGACGACGATGGCCCCATCCCGCAGATCCTGTAGGCGCGGTAGCTTCCGCAGACCGGCGGGCGCGACTTGGCATCGTAGGACGCCACGTCGCCGACCGTCATTTTCGAGGGATTTTGAGCGGCCGCATCCACGGCGTTCACGATCGCCTGGGCGTTGGGGCCCACATAGAAGCTGTCCGGCCCCTGCGCCGCGACGCTCTGCAGGAAAGCCGCCAGCGCCGGGTTCTTCACGATCGCCCCAACCGGCACGACGCTTCCGTCGGGGCGATAGAAGAGCGCCCGCGCCTGCGCCGACAACGCTCCTGTCGTCCGATATTTGTCGAGGGAGTTGTGAAGCCGCGACGTCACCTTGAAGCCGTCGCGGGCAAGCCGGATCGCCGGCCCGAATAGCTTCGCCCACGGCAGCTTTCCGTGCTGCCGATGAGCAAGCGCGACCATCCTCAGATTGCTGGGTACTCCGACGCTCTTCCCGCCCGGCTGAGCTTCGTTGAACGGCATCGGCTGGCCGTCCTTGAGCCACCAGTCGGGGGTGGCGGCGGCCGGCGCAGTCTCGCGGCCGTCATAGGTGACAGGGCCCGCGCCGCGCTCGGAATAGACCATGTACCCGCCGCCCCCGATTCCGGAGCTTTGCGGCTCGACGACGGTGAGCGCGAGAAGCGTGGCGATCGCCGCATCGACCGCGGTTCCGCCCGACCGGAGCATTTCGGCACCCGCTTCGGCAGCCCGAGGGTCGGCGGCGCTGACCATGCCTTGTGCGGATGCAGCTGCGACCTGAGCAGATGCGGCGGGGCTGCCGACAAGCAAAAGCGCGGCGGAAATTGACAGGAACGTTCGGCGCATGGGCGCGAAGGGCTAGCCGCTCCCCACTGCCTCGGCAATGCTGCCGAAAGCGGATCGCTCCAGCTTCTGGGCAAGGCCGGTCGCGATGTGCCTGGCGACGTGCGGCCCTTCATAGATCATCGCCGTGTACAGCTGGACCAGCGAGGCGCCGGCGCAAATGCGCTCCCATGCATCGTCGGCCGTCGCGATCCCGCCGCAGCCGATCAGCGGCATCTGTCCGCCGCTCGCGCTCCTGAACCGGCGAAGCGTGTCGAGCGCCAGCGGCTTCAAAGGCTGTCCTGAAAGACCGCCCTGCTCCCGCGCAAGCTCGGACTTGAGCGCTGGCCGCGAAACGGTGGTGTTGGAGATGATGATCGCATCGATGCGATTGTCGACCGCCGAGCGAAGGATTCGCTCGGGATCGCCCGCCTCGAGGTCGGGAGCGACCTTCAGGAACACCGGCGGCCCCATCGCCGACCGCGCCCCTGCGATCGCCGACAGCAACGTGTCCAAAGCGCCGTGGTTCTGAAGCGCCCGAAGCCCTGGCGTGTTGGGCGAGCTGATGTTCACCGTCAGATAATCGGCGACGGAGCTCATCGCCTTCACCCCGGCAACATAGTCGCCGACCATGTCCGGGCTGTCCTTGTTGGCGCCTATGTTGACGCCGACCGGGCCGCCCGCGCGGCTGCACGCCTCAAGGCGCATGAAGGCATCCGCCTGCCCGCGATTGTTGAACCCCATGCGGTTGATCACCGCCCGGTCCTCCGTGAGCCGGAACAGCCTCGGCTTGGGATTGCCGGCCTGCGGCCGCGGGGTAAGGGTTCCGACCTCGACGAAGCCGAAGCCGAGCGTCAGCATCTCGGCGGCGATCTCGGCATCCTTGTCGAAACCCGCGGCAAGTCCGACCGGCGAAGGGAATTCCACTCCCGCGACCGTCGATTTCAGCGACTCGGGCAAGTGCGCCGAGTGCAGCGGCAGGAACTTCACGGCCGCGATCGTCGCCTTGTGCGCGGCCTCCGCCCCGAGAGCGAAGACGAACGGCCTGATGAAAGGATAGAAACTCATGTTAAGATTTTGTTTAGCGGCATGAATCGCTGCCGTCACCGAAAGCTTGAGTTTCTGTAGGCTACTGACTAAATCGGAGTGGAAAGCTCCGAATTAGACATGCGCCTCAGCCACCTTGCCGATTATGCGGTCGTTTTGATGACCGCCGCAGCCCGCCGCGACGCCGGGGAGCGCCTCAGCGCGACCGAACTTTCGGCGGAAACTGGCGTTCCGCTCCCGACCACCCAAAAGCTCATGGGCCAGCTTTCGGCGTCCGGGCTTTTGGTCAGCGCTCGCGGCGCCGGCGGCGGATTCTCGCTCAGCCGCCCCGCTACGGAGATCAGCCTTGCCGACATCGTCGAGGCGGTCGAAGGCCCGATCGCTATGACCATTTGCTCCGAAGGCCGGACCGACTGCGCTCTCGACGCGCACTGCCGGATCAAGCCGCACATGGGCGTCGTCGGCAATGCGGTTCGCGGGGCGCTCGGCGCGGTGTCGCTGGTGGAGCTCGCCCGATGAACGAGGTCGTCAAGAATCGCGAGATCCGCGACAAGATCGCCAAGGATTATGAGTGGGGCTTCAGCTCCGACATAGAGCAGGAATTCGCGCCCAAGGGCCTAAGCGAAGACACGGTCCGCTTCATCTCGGCCAAGAAGAACGAGCCGGAGTGGATGCTCGAGTGGCGGCTGAAAGGCTATCGCTCCTGGCTGGAGATGGAGGAGGTCAGCTGGGCAAAGCTCGACATCCCCGAGATCGATTACCAGGACGCTTATTATTATGCCGCGCCCAAGGCGAAGCCGAAGCTGGCCTCGCTGGACGAGCTCGATCCTGAAATCCGTCGGACCTACGAGAAGCTCGGAATCCCGATCGAGGAGCAGAAGGTGCTCGCGGGCGTCGAAGGCGCGGCCAAGGTCGCGGTCGATGCGGTGTTCGACAGCGTTTCTGTCGCGACGACCTTCCGCAAGGAGCTCGCCGCCGCGGGCGTGATCTTCCTTTCGATCTCGGAGGCGATCCGCGAGCATCCGGAGCTGATCCGCAAATATCTCGGGAGCGTGGTCCCGCAGCGCGACAATTATTTCGCTTGCCTCAACAGCGCGGTCTTCTCCGACGGCACCTTCGTCTACGTCCCCGAGGGCGTCCGCTGCCCGATGGAGCTCAGCACCTATTTCCGGATCAATGCCGAGAACACCGGCCAGTTCGAGCGGACCCTCATCGTCGCCGACAAGGGGAGCTACGTCTCCTACCTCGAAGGCTGCACCGCGCCGATGCGCGACGAGAACCAGCTTCACGCCGCGGTCGTCGAGATCTTCGCGCACGATGACGCCGAGGTGAAATACTCGACGGTCCAGAACTGGTATCCGGGGGACGCCGAAGGCAAGGGCGGCATCTTCAACTTCGTCACCAAGCGCGCATTGTGCAGCGGCGACCGGTCGAAGGTCAGCTGGACGCAGGTCGAGACCGGAAGCGCGATCACCTGGAAATATCCGAGCTGCATCCTGAAGGGCGATGGCAGCGTCGGCGAATTCTATTCCGTCGCGCTGACCAACAACCGCCAGCAGGCCGACACCGGCACCAAGATGATCCACATCGGCGCCAACACGCGCTCGACCATCGTCTCCAAGGGCATCAGCGCGGGCCGTTCCAACAACACCTATCGCGGGCTGGTCCGCGTTCTCCCGCGCGCCGAGAACGTCCGCAACTTCACCCAATGCGACAGCCTGCTGCTGGGCAGCGACTGCGGCGCGCACACCGTGCCCTACATCGAGGTGAAGAACCCGACCGCGCAGATCGAGCATGAAGCGACGACGTCGAAGATCAGCGAGGACCAACTCTTCTACGCGATGCAGCGCGGTCTGGACCAGGAAGCGGCGGTGGCGCTGATCGTCAACGGCTTCGCCCGAGAGGTGCTCAAGCAGCTGCCGATGGAGTTCGCGGTCGAGGCGCAGAAGCTACTGGGAATCAGCCTTGAGGGGAGCGTGGGATGACCAAGAAGCGCATCGTCCTCGCTGGCATCGCTGCGCTCTGCGCGTTCTGGATATTCCTTTTCTATAAAATGAGCTTCGGCGGCTACGACAGCATCGGCTCCATCTTCTGGAGCGGCATGATCAACGGACAATTTGAGGCAACGTATTTTGCGATGCTTTATCTTCCTCCGTTGCTCTTTGTGGTCTGCAGCTACCTGGCTCTTCGCCGGACTCGGGTGAAATGATGCTGAGAATTACCAACCTCCATGCGACTGTCGCCGACAAGCCGATCCTGAACGGCGTGTCGCTGCACGTGCCCGCGGGCGAGGTGCACGCGATCATGGGCCCGAACGGGTCGGGCAAGTCGACGCTCGCCTACGTGCTCGCCGGGCGGCCGGGCTATGAAGTGAGCGAAGGCAGCGCGCGCTTCGACGGGCACGATCTCATGGCCATGGAGCCGTTCGAGCGCGCGGCAGCGGGGCTGTTCCTCGGCTTCCAGTATCCGGTCGAAATCCCGGGAGTTTCCTATCTCCAGTTCCTCCGCGAGAGCCTCAACTCGCAGCGCCGCTCGCGCGGCGAGGCGGACCTTTCGGGTGCCGAGTTCATCAAGATCGCCCGCGAGCAGGCCAAGCTGATCGGAATGGACGCAGAGATGCTCAAGCGGCCGGTCAACGTCGGCTTTTCCGGCGGAGAAAAGAAGCGCGCCGAGATGGTGCAGATGGGCATCATGGACCCGAAGTTCGCGATCCTCGACGAGACCGACAGCGGGCTCGACATCGACGCGCTGAAGGCGGTCGGCGCGGGCATCAACCGGATCATGCGCAAGCCCGACAAGGGTGTGCTGCTAATCACCCATTACCAGCGGCTGCTCGACTATGTTGAGCCCGACCAGGTGCACGTGCTCTCGCACGGCAAGATCGTCCGTTCGGGCGGCCCCGAGCTTGCTCATGAGCTCGAGCGCGAGGGTTATACGGAGGCGGCGATCTGATGACGGCCCCCTTCCCCACCCGCAAGCAGGAGGAGTGGCGTTACGCAGACCTCGAAGCGCTGCAGCCCGTATGGGAGCAGCTTGGCGAGCCTGAACGGATCGCGATCCTTCCCGGGCAGAGCCTGGAACAGGTTTGGCTGCCGAGTGGCGACCCCGTTCAGGTGCGGCGGGTCAAGCTGGAGCTTGGCGCTGGAGCCGTGGCTCGAATTTTCGCCCTCAACACGGCCGAGCAATATGGTCGCATCGAGCTGGAGGTCGATCTCGCCGATGGCGCCGAATTCGAATTCTTCGCGGCCAACATCGGCACCGGCCTGTCCACCAATGAGATCGTCAGCAACGTCCGCCATCTCGAACCCAATGCCACCTCGCGGCAGGTCGTCCGCTCGGTTCTGAACGGCAAGGCGGTGGGCACCTATCTCGGCAAGATCGAGGTCGCGCGCGACGCGCAGAAAACGGATGCCGAGCAATCGGTGAAGGCGATGCTCCTCGACCGCGGTGCCACCGCCAACGCCAAGCCGGAGCTGGAGATCTTCGCCGACGACGTGAAGTGCGCGCACGGCGCGACGGTCGGCGAACTCGACCCGATGCAGTTGTTCTACGCGGCGAGCCGCGGGCTCGACCCGGCCGGCGCTCGGGCCCTGCTGCTCGAGGGTTTCGTCGTGGGCCTGTGGGATACCACTGCGCACGGCGACGCAATTCGTGAAGCTGCCCGCGACGCATTGCGGATGGTCGTGTCATGAACGCCCCAACCCGCATCAACTCGGCGCTGAACGTCCGCGACCAGTTCCCCGGAGTCGGCGACTGGCATTATCTCGACAGCGCCGCGACCGCGCAGAAGCCGCAGGTGGTGATCGACGCGATCGCCCAGGCCTACGGGCCCGAGTACGCGACGGTGCACCGCGGGATCTACCAGCGCTCCAGCGACATGACAGCGCGCTACGAAGCGGCTCGCGGCGCGGCCGCGAAGCTGATTGGTGGCAAAGCCGAGGAGCTGGTGTTCACGCGCGGCGCGACGGAAGCGATCAACCTTGTCGCGCGCGCCCTTCCGAAGGACGGCCGCAACCGCGTGCTGCTGTCGCAGCTCGAGCATCACAGCAACATCGTGCCCTGGCAGCTCGCCGGGTACGAAGTCGATGCCGTTCCCCTGACCGCTGAGGGCAAGATCGACCTCGACGCGGCAGAGGAGATGCTGACGGAACAGCATCGCCTTGTCGCTTTCGCGCATATTTCCAACGTGCTCGGGTCGGTGCTGGACCCGCAACGGGCCGCCGAGATCGCTCACTCGAAGGGCGCCCTGCTCCTCCTGGACGGCTGTCAGGCGGTTCCGCGCCTCCCCGTGAACGTCGCCAAGCTCGGCTGCGACTTCTACGCTTTTTCCGGGCACAAGCTCTACGGTCCGACCGGCATCGGCTGCCTGTGGGGCCGCTCGCTCGACGCGCTTCCTCCCTGGCAGGGCGGCGGGTCGATGATCGACCGGGTGACCTTCCGTGAAACCACCTACCTCGACGCGCCCGCGCGGTTCGAAGCCGGCACTCCGCACATCGTCGGGGCTATCGGCCTCCATGCCGCTATCGACTGGGTCGAGAAGCTCGGAATGGACGCGATCCATGCGCACGAATGCGCACTCGTTGCCGAGACCCGGACCGCGCTCTCTGGCGTCCCGGGAGTCACGCTTTACGGCCCCGAAGACAGCGCCGGCATCGTCAGCTTCAACGTCGACGGGGTTCATCCGCACGACACCGCCACCATATTGGATGACGCGGGCGTCGCGGTGCGCGCTGGACACCATTGCGCTCAGCCGCTGATGGACTGGCTCGGCGTCCCGGCAACTGCACGCGCGAGCTTCGCTGCGCACAGCGACAGCTCCGACATAGAGGCGCTGGTGCGCGGGATCGAACAGGTGAAGCGGATCTTCGGATGAATAAGGAACGCAAGATCGAGGTTGAGGAAGTGGAGTCGGTGACTCCGCCGCCGCGCGCGCGCGTTCCCGACAGCGTCGCCCGCAAGCGGGACTACCTCGCCGGTTTCCTTGCGGGCGAGACCGAGGAAAAGCCCGCTGCCGACAATGAAGAGCTCAAAGACCGCGTGATCGAGGCTCTGAAGTCGATCTACGATCCGGAGATCCCGGTCGATATCTACGAGCTGGGCCTCATCTACGACATCGATATCTCCGAGGATGGCGATGCCGTTGTCACCATGACACTGACGACCCCGCACTGCCCGGTCGCGGAATCGATGCCCGGCGAAGTGGAGATGCGCGTGCTCTCGGTGCCGGGCGTTCGCGACGCCGAGGTCAAGTTGGTGTGGGATCCGCCGTGGGATCCGTCGAAGATGAGCGACGAGGCTCGCCTCGAACTGGGAATGCTATGAATAAAGAAACCAAAGTACGCGCGCGGCCGGCGGCAATCACGCTGACTGACGCGGCAAACGCCCGCATCGCCGATCTGATGAGCCGGGCGCCCGAAGGTGCGATCGGAGTCAAGCTGTCGACTCCCCGCCGAGGCTGTTCCGGCCTGGCTTATTCGGTCGACTACGTCACCGAAGAGCAGCCGTTCGACGAGAAGATCGTGACGCCGGGCGGAACATTCTATGTCGACGGCGGCTCGGTGCTTTACCTGGTTGGATCGATCATGGACTGGCGCGAGGACGATTTCGCGGCCGGCTTCGTGTTCGAGAATCCGAATGCCACAGGCTCATGCGGCTGCGGCGAAAGCTTCACCGTCTAGGGAGGGCAAATGGAAGAGGTTACCGGCCGCGCGTTCGATGGCGGCGAGGAAGTCGAGACCGATGGCAAGAGCTTCGCCGATTGCGCGTTTGAGTCCGCAAAGCTGGTTTACAGCGGCGGCGAGCATCCGTTTTTCGAACGCTGCACATTCGGAGCGGACGTCAGCTGGCATTTCCACGGCCCGGCGCTGAAGACGATCCAGTTCCTGCAGCGGATCAACGGTGACGAGGGTGGCGAGAGATTCATCGCCGACATGTTCGAGAAGGGAAAATATTACGCCGACCAGGCGTAGTAGCGCCCCTCCCTTCACGAGCTGAAATCTGCTACCGAGAAAGCAAGAAGGAGCCGGTGTTATGCCTGTCCTGCTTCTGACTGCTCTGCTGGCAATCCCGGCCTCGGCCGCTTCGCTCCCCGCGAGGGATATGCCTAGTTACAAACCGACCCCGCGCGAACCGCAAGGGCTATGCCCGAAGACCGCCGCCCAAGTTGCTGCGGAGCGTGTGAAGCGGGGCGGCTCGGCCAAGCTTCACAAGCTCACGGACTTGCCGCCGGCCAATGCCTATATCGCGGTCTTTCGCCATGACTCGAACGGCTGCGAGGCGCCGATCGTGGTCAAATATGGACTCGGCCGCCAATAGGAGTTCCATCGCAAACAGCCGAAGGGGGAAATCGGCATGTCACGAGCGCTCAACCTGCTATTCGCAATATTCTGCTACGCGATCTTCTTCGCCACCTTCCTCTACCTCGTGGTTTTCGTCGGCGATTTCACCGTCGGCTCGATCACCCCCAAAACGGTCGACAATCCAGCGTCGACTTTGACCGTGGGCGCCGCTGCCCTCATCGATGTGGCCCTCATCGGGCTGTTCGGTCTCCAACACAGCGTCATGGCCCGGCAGGGATTCAAGCGCGCCTGGACGAAGATCGTGCCGCCACAGGTCGAACGAAGCATGTACGTGCTCCTGGCAAGCCTCGCATTGATCGTCCTGTTCCGATTCTGGCAGCCGATCGATGGGATCGTCTGGAGCGTTCGCAATCCGCTTCTTCACGATTTGCTTTTGCTGCTGTTCCTCGCCGGTTTCGGGATCGTTCTCGTCAGCACCTTCCTGATCAACCATTTTGAACTGTTCGGGCTTCAGCAGGCATGGTTTCATGCGCGCGGACGTCAGGCGGCGGCCCCGGAGCTTCGGCAGCCATTGTTCTACAAATGGGTGGCCCACCCGCTCTACGCGGGCTTCTTCCTGGCCTTCTGGGCAACGCCTGAGATGACCGCGGGACACCTGCTGCTCGCAGCCGGCATGTCACTCTATATGCTCATCGCCATCCGCTACGAGGAGCGCGATCTCACGGTCCTCTTCGGCAAGTCCTACACCAACTATCGAGCGAGCGTCGGAGGACTGCTGCCGAGGTTCAGAAGCCGAGCGTGAAGCGGATCGCGGCGCCGTAGTCGTTGTCCGCGCTGGCGATGTGGCCGGGCTGGCGGCGCATGAACAAATTGCCGCCGATCCAGCCGCTATTGTTCCACAACCCTGATCCGTAGCTCAACTCGGCGTCGATCTCGCGCCCGCTCGGCGTCAGCGAATAGGTCGTCCAGCTGCTCGTCGCCGTCTGCGACGAATAATCGTAGCTGGTCGGCAGGAGCATCGCGAAACCGCCGTTCGACACACGAAGCGGCTGCGAGATCCTGAGCCCGAGGCGATCGCTGCTGCCGAGCAGCCCCGACTTCGCAAGGTCGAAGGCGTAAGCGTCGGTCTGGAAGCTTCCCGCCGAGAAGTCCGTCCAGCCGTGTCGGGCCATCAGCCCGGCGCTGAAGCCGTTGCCGAGCTCGCGGCGAGCCTCCAGGTCGAAGAACATGGTGCTCGATCCGCCGCCACCGAGGACGTCGGACATCCGGCCTCCGAGCAGCGTCTGCCGCTCCTGAAGACGGCTGACGCCCGCCGAAAGCCACGTGCTTCCCAACTTCTTGTCGACCGACACACTGGCGTACTTGTACGGCGAGTCCGTCGCGGTCGTGCGGACCTCGTTCCAGACGCTTCCGCTTTCGCCCGCGATCGTCACTGCGACCGGGCCGAGATTGCGGCGAACCGCAACGCTTCCATCGCGCTTGGCGGCAAAGCCGGGATCGCCGGCGATGTCCTTGGCAATCAGGAATGCGCCCGCCTGGGCACCCGAGAGCTGCCGCTCCATCGATTTCGCGCCTTCGGCGAAACCGAATGCCGCGGCCGTCTTCTTGTCGAGGCGAGCAATTGCCGCGCCGGCGATCAGCCGCGACTTGTGAGCATCCTCCGGGCCGATACCCATCCGCTCGAGATTATAGCCCTGCTTCAGGTCGTGCCGCTCCGACACGGTCATTGCGACGGTAAGCGGACCGGCAGTGACGCTGTTCACCCGCGCATTCGACTGGATCGCCTGGGCGAGCGGATGCTGCGCCTGCGCCTGGCGAAGGGTCTTGGCGAGGTCGATCACGAACGCACGGTCGTAGCCGTCGAGGATGATCGCTCCGAGCGATTGACCGGTGTTCGCGTCGCCGGCGGGACCCGGCAGGTCGCCGTCCGTCGTCGCAGCGTTTACAGGCTGCTTGCTGTCCGCGAGGCTGGTCGTCCCGATCGGCTGGAAGGCGCGAGCGATATTGAGACGGCCGTGACCGAAGGTCGTGTCGACTCCAGCGGTTCCGAGGTCGTCGGCCGACTTGAAGAGGATGTCGACGATCTGCGCTCCGGTAAGGTTGGGGAACGCCTGCGCCATCAGCGCGACCGCTCCGGAGATTGTCGGCGCCGAAAAGCTGGTCCCGGACCACAGGAACTGCTGCCCCGTCTGGTCGGGCGCGCGATCCTGGTAGCCGAGCGCGGTGAGATACCAAGCCGCACCGGTCCCGGCCTTGTCGGAGAAGGAGGACAGAACGTTGATGTTGGTCCCTCCGGCGCCATCATCGTCTCCGATCGAACCGGCGATGATCACATGGCCAGCGAACTGCTGCGCGGGCACGAGAGCGAACGGGTCGGGGTTGGCGGTACCGTCGTTTCCGGCGGCGATCACGATGACGATTCCAGCATTCACCGCCCGCTGCAATGCCCCTAGCAGGACCGGGCTCGGCGACGAGCCGCCGAGCGACAGGTTGATCACCTTCGCTCCGGCAACACGGGCGGCGTCGATACCGGCGGCGATGGCATCGTCGAAGAACGCGCAGCCGTCCTCGGTTGCGCAGCTTCCCGGATCGTCGGCACGTTCCACGACGATCGTCGCATCGAATGCGACTCCGAGCGTGTTCTGGCCGTTGCGGGCCGCCGCAGCCACAGCGGCAACCGCCGTTCCGTGACCGCCTTCGTCGGTCACTCCGCGATTGCCGGCGACGTCGCGGCTGGCCGGGTCGACCTTGCCGACGAACTCGACAAGATTTTTGTTGATCCCGCTGTCGACGATTCCGATCTTCACGCCCTTGCCGGTCGCGCCCTTGTTGTACGCAGCGATGGCGTTGGCGACGACTGCGTAATTCGAGTTCGCATATTCGCGATCGTTGAAATTGGTCGTCGGAGTGGGCGTCGGGGTTGGAGTCGGTGTGGGGGTTGGAGTCGGCGTAGGGGTCGGAGTCGGAGTGGGAGTCGGAGTCGGAACGAACGGCAACGGATCCGTGCCCCCGCCCCCACCGCCGCAGGCAGAAACTGCGATCGCTAGCGTCACAGCTAGAGCGCTGGTTGCGAAGAAACGGCTGTTCATTTTTGGGTTACTCCCGCTCAAGCTGCTGAAATGCAACAGCTTTCCCCAAAGTGCGTATCGCTCATGAAAGCTTTCATTTTCCTGAAGCAGCTTACCAGCTAAGGCGCGGCGCAGGAATGGACCCGCGCTTCGAACACATCAGAGACTGGATCTTCGACCTCGACAATTGCCTCTATCCGGCCTCGACGGGGCTGTTCGAGCTGATCGACGAGCGAATGGGGGCGTACATCCAACGGCTGCTCGATTGCGACGCGGTAGAGGCCCGCCGGGTCCAGAAGCACCACTTCCACACCCATGGCACGACGTTGGCCGGGCTGATCAAGCACCATGGAGTGGATCCGAACCACTTCCTTGATGACGTTCACGCGATCCCGCTGGACCGGATTTGCCGCGACGACAGGCTGGCCGCTTCGCTCGCGCGGCTTCCGGGCCGGAAGCTGGTGTTCACCAATGGCGACGCCACCTACGCGCGGCGGGTGCTGAAGGCGATCGGAGTGCACGACCAGTTCGACGAACTTCACGACATCCACGCCAGCAGCTACCGGCCGAAGCCGGACCCGCACGGCTATGAATTGCTTTGCGAGCGGTTCGGGATCGATCCAGCCGCCGCTCTGCTGGCGGACGACATGGCTGCCAACCTGAAACCTGCGAAAGAGCTCGGAATGACGACCGTGTGGGTCGACAACGGATCGGAGCGCGGGAGCCATGCGCGCGGCGACCATATCGACTATCAGATCCACAGCGTCGGCGGGTGGCTCGAAGAGATCATCGGGGAGAGGGAATGAGTCCAGACCTTCAGCAGGCGATCGACGCCGCATGGGAAGAGCGCGAAACGCTCGGTCCCCAGACGCACGGCGAGCTTCGGCGGGTCGTCGACGAGGCGGTCGGTGCGCTCGATCGCGGAGAGGCGCGGATCGCCGAACAGGTCGAGGGCGAGTGGATCGTCCACCAGTGGCTCAAGAAAGCCGTTCTTCTGTCCTTCCGGCTCAATCCCATGGAAGCGATCGGCGGCGGGCCCGGCGGCGCTCACTGGTGGGACAAGGTGCCGTCGAAATTCGCCGGCTGGGGCGAGGCGGAGTTCAAGGCCGCGGCTTTCCGCGCGGTCCCGGGAGCGATCGTCCGCCGCGGCGCCTATATCGCCCCGGGCGCGGTCCTCATGCCGAGCTTCGTCAATATCGGTGCGAGGGTCGGCGAAGGGTCGATGGTCGATACCTGGGCCACAGTTGGAAGCTGCGCCCAGATCGGCCGCAACGTCCATATATCCGGCGGAGCGGGTATCGGCGGAGTGCTCGAGCCGCTGCAGGCGGGGCCGGTCATCATCGAGGACGATTGCTTCGTAGGAGCCCGGTCGGAGGTCGCCGAGGGCGTCATCGTCGAGCGCGGATCGGTGCTGTCGATGGGCGTTTTCCTGGGAGCATCGACCAAGATCGTCGAGCGGGCGACGGGAGAGGTAATGTACGGACGGGTCCCGCCTTATTCGGTAGTGGTCCCGGGGGCGCTTCCGTCGGAGCACGGCGGGCCGTCCCTCGCCTGTGCAGTCATCGTAAAGCGAGTGGACGAGCGCACCCGGTCCAAAACCAGCATCAACGAGCTGCTTCGGGACTGATAAGGTCACCTTATCAGCTCGCGACGCCCATTTGTTGGCGGGGACATGCGCGTGACCGGTAAAAGCACGTACATGAAGCCGGTCCAGCCTTCCGAGTTTGAGCGCAATTGCGCGGACGCCGCAGGCGCGCCGGACGTCTACGTCGAGCCGGTGATCCGAACCCTCATGAATCGCTCCGACTGGATCATCCTTGGAACGCTCGCTGTCATCTGGGGCGGTGCCTTCTTCTTCATCGGCGTCGCCGTTCGCCATGTGCCGCCGATGACCTATGTTTGGTTGCGGCTGACCATCGCCGCGGCGGTCATGTGGATCTTCCTTAAAGGAAAGGGGCAGCCCCTCGATCTGCCGCGCGAGGCCTGGGGTTCCATCCTCCTGCTCGCGCTCCTCAACAATGCGCTCCCATTCACTTTGTTCGGCTGGGGCCAGACTCATATCGCCAGCGGGCTCGCTTCGATCCTCAACGCGACCACCCCGATCTGGGGCGTTCTCGTTGCTCACCTACTCACCCGCGACGAGCGCATGAGCCCGCGCAAGGTCGCGGGAGTGCTTCTCGGCTTCGGCGGAGTGGCAACGATGATCGGCCCGTCTTTATTGTCGAACATCGGCACTGACGCGCTCGCCCAGCTGGCCTGCGTCATAGCCTCGCTCAGCTACGCGCTCGCCGCGGTCTGGGCGCGCCGCTTTCGGCGGATGGGGCTATCGCCGATGAGCGTGACCACCGGCCAGCTTACCGCGGGAGCAGTGATCATGCTGCCGATGGCGCTGTTCATCGACCAGCCGTGGGCTCTCGCCATGCCGCCGATTTCCGCCTGGGCTGCGATCGCCGCTCTTGCCGTCTTCTGCACGGCCTTCGGATACGTTCTTTATTTCCGGCTCATCGCCACGTCGGGCGCAACCAATGCCCTCCTCGTAACCCTGCTCGTCCCGCCGGTTGCGATCCTGCTTGGAGCGATGTTCCTTGGCGAGCAGCTCGCAGCACAGGATTTTGCCGGCCTTGGCCTCATCGCGCTCGGCCTGGCAGCGATAGATGGACGGTTGCTCAGCCTTTTGCGGGTGCGCCGGCCTCAGACAGCAGCTTAGCCGCTTCCTCGCCGGTCCAGTCGAGATCGCCGACGTATCGCCAAAGCTCCTTGCCCGATGCGTCATAATAAACGGTCGTCGGCATGACCTGGACGTGCAGCGCGCTCGACAGGCTCATCTTGGGATCGCGCCATGCTTCGAGGTCGGTGATCTTGTGGCTTTCCAAAAAGGCCTCGACGGAGGTGCGATTTCCGGCATCTTCCGAAACGGCGATCACCTTAGGCGCTCCCGGCTTGCGGCTTAGAGCATCCAAAGTCGGAAGTTCCTTGACGCAAGGAGCGCACCAGCTGGCCCACAGGTTGACCAGCAGCGGCTTGCCCTTCGCCTCGGCGAGCGTCGCTTCGTTTTCGTCGCCATTGAACAGCGGCGAATCCGGCATCGCCTCGCCCTTGTGGCTCCGGTCGACACCCTTCGACGGCTCGTCGGCGGATTGCGTGACCTCGTTTTCCGCCGGCTTTTGCTGGCAGGCCGGGGTGGAAAGCACCACGAGCGAAGCGAGCAGCAAGACGGCCGGGCGGTTTGTCATGGCCGCGCGATAGTCAGTGGCCGACGGAGGCACAAGCGGCTGGAAGAAGCATCCGCGAGCCGCTACTTCGACGAGAGTGAGCGCTTCTCGATATCTCCGGCTTGCGGGCGCGGCGGCAATTCTTTGCCTGGCCGGCTGCGGCAAGATGGCCGACCTCGAGCCTGCCAAGGTTCAGCCGCTTCCGGTCAAGCCGTTGATGGCGCGCGCTACGCCGACGCCGAACGAGCTTCTAAGCCCTCCGGCCTATGCGAACCCGGACCGGATCGACGAGCTGATGAAGAGGTCGACGCCTCGCCAGAGCGACCGCTTCGACCTCCCGCCGCCGACCGGCAAGGCGCCGACGCTCCCGGTCGAGGAGCTCAACAACGAAATGACCAACACTGTAGGACCCGTAACTCCGCAATGACTAACCCCGCGCTGCGCAAGGCCGTGTTCCCGGTCGCAGGCCTCGGCACCCGGCTGCTGCCTGCAACCAAGTCGATGCCGAAAGAGATGCTGACGATCGTCGACCGGCCGCTGATCCAATATGCGGTCGACGAAGCGCGCGAGGCGGGGATCGAGCAGATGATCTTCGTCACCGGGCGAGGCAAATCGAGCCTGGTCGATTATTTCGACAGCGCCTTCGAGCTGGAGGCCGTGCTTCGCGAGAAGGGCAAGAGCCTCGATGTGCTCGAGCCGTCGAGGGCGAAGTTCGGCGAGGTCGTCACCGTCCGCCAGCAGGAACCGCTGGGCCTGGGCCATGCCGTGTGGAGCGCCCGCCATATCGTTGGCGACGAGCCGTTCGCGGTCATCCTCCCCGACGACCTGATGGCGGGAAAGCCGGGTGCCCTAAGGCAGATGGTCGACGCCTGGAACGAGGTCGGCGGGAACATGATCGCGACCGAAGAGGTCCCTGCCGAAAAGACGAATTCCTACGGAATCATCACGCCCGGCGGCACGCACGGGAAGCTGACCGAAGTGCTCGGCCTGGTTGAAAAGCCGGCTCCGCAGGATGCGCCGTCCCGGCTAGGCGTGATCGGCCGCTACATCCTCCAGCCGGACGTGATGCGGGTTCTCGACGCTGGGGAGCGCGGCGCCGGAGGAGAAATCCAGCTGACTGACGCGATGGCCAAGCTGATCGGCAAGCAGCCGTTCCATGCGCTCAAGGTCGATGCCGTTCGCCACGATTGCGGCGATCGGGCCGGATTCGTAATTGCCAATATCGCGCTTGCTCTGGACCGCGACGACCTAGCGCCGAAGATCCGCGAATATCTGGGCTCGCTTTAGGCCGCCCTGCCGTCGACGATTGCGGCGAGCCTTCGCCGCTCCGCTTCCGCAGCGCTGAGCTGCGCCTGGGTCTCGCGAAGCTCGATGACGCGCGTGATGATCTTCGCGTCGAGCATCGCATTGTCGTCGGTGAGGCGCTTCATCGCATCGGCTCGCGAAAGCTGGCGGGCAATGCAGGCGGCGAGCACTTCGAAGTGGCACGGTTTGCGGACCACTCCGTCGGCACCGGCCCGGAAGGCGGCGACGGCGGCGGCCGGATCCGATCGGCCGACGATCAGCAGCAGCGGCACGTCGCGGTGAACCGGATCGTCGCGGATCATGCGCGCGAACTCGATCCCGTTGGTGCCGCGAAGCTCTACGTCGCAGATGACCATGTCGACAGGCATCCGGTACATTTCGGCTAGTCCGGCTTGGGCGGATTCAGCGGTCGCGACGCGATAGCCGAACTCCGCAAGTCTCCTCGAAAGCACTCCGAGATAGTGCCGGTTGCCGTCGATCACGAGCAGCCGTGGCTGCTCTCCCGCACTCTGTCTTGCGAACGTCAATTCCATGCGGCGCGGGTTATACGGAAATGGTTAACGCCGCCCTTACTATGGATCGAGTTCGACGTCCCAATAGAGGTAATCGCGCCACGTTTCGTGCAGGTGGTTGGGCGGAAAGCGGCGTCCGTGGTCCTGCAGTTGCCAGCTCGTCGGCCGGATCGGCTCGCGCTCGACATGAAGCCCCGCCTGCCTGGGCGTCCGGCCACCCTTCTTGAGGTTGCACGGAGCGCAGGCCGTGGCGACATTCTCCCATGTCGTCCGGCCGCCCTGGGCTCGGGGAATGACGTGATCGAACGTCAGCTCCTTGTTCGACCCGCAATAAACGCAACGGAAGCGGTCGCGAAGGAACAGGTTGAACCGGGTGAAGGCCGGATATTCGTTCGGCCTGACGAATTGGCGAAGGGCGATCACCGACGGAAGCTTCAAAGCCACGGTCGGGCTGTGCACTTCGCGCTCGTAATGGGCGACGACGTCGACGCGCTCCAGGAACATCGCCTTCACCGCCGTCTGCCACGGCCACAGGCTCAGCGGGAAATAGGACAAAGGCGTGTAATCAGCGTTGAGGACCAACGCCGGGCAGCTTTCCGGATGACGGATGATTTCCGGGTGATACATGCGCGGGCAATGCTCCTTCGCTCGCCCGCTCGATCAACTCCGGCCCTGTCGCACTCAAGGAGGAGAGGGTCCAGCCGGCCCGTCTTCCCTTGCGCCAAGCCGGGTGCCAAGCCGGCGTGACATGCCTAAACAGCATTTTCCGAGACTCGCGGTCAAGTGCAGCGTGAGATGCTGACCAGCCGTTTCGCGCCTTCTCCGACCGGTCAGTTGCATCTGGGCCACGCTTACAGTGCCGCGCTCGCGCATGATGCGGCCCGTTCGGCTGGCGGGCGCTTCCTGCTCCGCATCGAGGATCTCGACCAGACGCGGAGCAGGCGCGAGTTCGTAAGCGGAATCGAGGAAGACCTCCGCTGGCTGGGCCTGGATTGGGACGGTGAGCCGCTGGTCCAGTCGCGGCGAAGCGCAATCTATCAGCAGGTACTGGAGAGCCTGCAAAGGGAAGGACTGGTTTATCCCTGCTTCTGCACCCGCTCGGACATCGCCGCGGCCCTCAATGCACCGCACGGCCCCACCGCTCGCTATCCCGGTACGTGCCGGGGGCTTGCCGACGATCCCGAGCGCCGAGCGGCGGCGCCCCACAGCTGGCGGCTCGACGCGGCCAAGGCGGTCGCGCGCGTGGGCCTGCCCACTTGGACCGAATTCGACGGCGAGCGATTCGCCGCGTCGTCCGACGACATCGATGACGAGATCCTCGCTCGGAAAGACGCCCCTGCCAGTTATCACCTCGCCTGCGTCGTGGACGACGCTGACAGCGGCGCGACACTGGTCGTTCGCGCCGCCGACCTGCGATCGTCCACTTCGGTCCAGCGGCTTCTGCAGATGCTGCTCGGTCTTCCCGAACCTGTCTATTTGCACCACCCTCTGGTGGTGCACGAGGACGGGCGTCGCCTGGCCAAGCGCGACAAGGCGCCGACGCTCGCCGCCATGCGCGAAAGCGGCGTCGACGGGCGCGAGTTGTCACACTCACTCGTCACCGGGCGGCTGCCTGCTGGTTTTCGGCTGGCGGAAGCCTAAATAGGCGCCATGCAGATTTTCCTCGCTATTCTCCTCGTCGCGGCAATGGGCGCGACAGCCTATGTCCTCGTTCGCGGAGTGGTCACAATGGCGTCGGGCCGTGTCGGCTCCAGCGAGCAGCAACAGCAGTGGATGCGCAAGCGCGTGCTGTTCCAGGCCGTCGCCATCATCCTCGTCATTCTCATCCTGGTGGTCGCCGGCGCCGCCGGCCGTTAGGCCCGATCATGGTCAAGCTGAACAAGATCTACACACGCACCGGCGACAAGGGCACCGCCGGGCTGGTGGATGGGTCGAGGGTCAGCAAGGCTGGCCTGCGGATGGCGGCGATCGGCGACGTCGATGAGGCCAATGCGGCGGTCGGGGCTGCGATCGCGCTCCTCAATCCGGTTGTCGGCGAACGGCTTCGCAGGGTGCAGAACGAGCTGTTCGACCTCGGCGCTGACATTGCGACGCCCGGGGAGATCGAAGGTGCGCTTCGAATTGTCGGCAGCCAGGTCGAACGGCTGGAGCAGGAAATCGACGCGATGAACGAGTCGCTCGATCCGCTGACCAGCTTCATACTTCCCGGCGGATCGGCCGAGGTCGCCGCGCTGCACCTTGCCCGCACCGTCGTCCGCCGCGCCGAGCGATCGGCGGTTGCGCTGTCGCAGGGCGAGCAGGTGAACCCGGACGCCCTCGCCTATATCAACCGCCTGTCCGATCTCCTGTTCGTCGCCGCGCGCTTCGTAGCGTCAAGCCAAGGGGGAGACGTGCTCTGGCAACCCGGCGCAACCCGCTAGCGAGGCCTGCCTCGGCACTTGGCGAGCGCTATCTCGCGACGCGTCGGCTGACGCTCGAGCTCGCCGCTCCGCTTTCGGATGCTGATGCGACCATCCAGCCCTTTCCCGACGCATCGCCGGCAAAATGGCACCTCGCCCACACGAGCTGGTTCTTCGAGACCTTCGTCCTTCGAGCGAACGTTCCCGGCTATGCCCCGTTCGACGAGCGCTTCGGATATCTGTTCAATTCCTATTACGAGGGCGAGGGCGAACGGCACGCGCGCCCGAAGCGCGGGATGCTGAGCCGTCCGTCGCTGGACGAGGTCCGATCCTATAGGGCCCACGTCGATGAAGCCCTGATGCAGGCATTGCCGTCGCTCGGCGCGGCTGCGCTCGACCTGGTGGAGCTGGGAATCAACCACGAGCAGCAGCACCAGGAGTTGCTCCTGACCGACATCCTCGCGACCTTCGCCGAGAATCCGCTCGAGCCCGCCTATGGCGCAGCCACCGCCACCGACGCTGGCGCAACGACGCTCGAGTGGATCGAAGGCCGCACGGGAATCATCGAGATCGGCGCAGGGGCTGACGGTTTCGCGTTCGACAGCGAACGGCCGCGGCACCGAGTGTTCCTGAACCCCCATTCGATCGCCTCGCTGCCGGTGACGAACGCCGAATGGCAGGAGTTCATCGCTGACGGCGGTTACCGAAAACCGACGCTGTGGCTGGCCGACGGATGGGACTGGGTTCGCCGCGAGCGCATCAGTGCACCTCTCTACTGGAATGAGGACGGCACGCACTTCACTCTCGCCGGCCGAGTCGAGCGCGACGCCGCCGCACCGGTCGCCCATGTCAGCTTTTACGAAGCCGACGCCTTCGCTCGTTGGGCAGGCGCTCGCCTCCCGCGCGAAGATGAATGGGAAAGCGCGGCGCGGGACGACGACCCGCTCTCCGGCCAGCAGCTCGACACAGGCGGAGCGGCCGTCCCACGGCCCAAGTCCGGTTTCTTCGGCTCGGTCTGGGAATGGACGCAAAGTGCGTTCAGCCCCTACCCGGGCTTCGCTCCCGCCGAAGGAACGGTGGGCGAGTATAACGGCAAGTTCATGTGCGGGCAGTTCGTCCTGAAAGGCGCCAGCTGCGCCACTCCGCGCGGCCACAGCCGGGCGAGCTACCGCAACTTCTTCCCGCCGCACGCTCGGTGGCAATTCACGGGGCTGAGGCTTGCCCGGGACAGCTGATCCGCAATTTCGGCAGGACGTGCTCGCCGGACTGTCCGCGCCGATCCCGGCCGTTCCCGCTCGCTGGCTTTACGACCTTCGCGGTTCGGAGCTGTTCGACGAGATCACCAGGCTTCCGAGCTATTATCCGACCGAAACCGAAACGGCGCTTCTCAAGCAAATCATGCCGGAACTGGCCACGGCGATCCCGAGGGGAACGGCAGTGGTCGAGTTCGGCGCCGGATCGGCGACCAAGACCCCCCTTCTGCTCGAAGCGATCGCTCCGGCGGCATATGTACCCGTCGACATTTCCGGCGACTATCTTGGCTCCAGCGCGGACATGCTTCGGGAGCGTTTTCCCGACCTCGCGATCTACCCGGTGGCGGCGGACTTCGCCCGCCCCTTCGAACTTCCAGGCGAAGTTCTCGACCCGCCAAAGCTCGGCTTCTTCCCGGGATCCACGATCGGCAATTTCGTCCCGCGCACGGCCACCGACCTGCTCCGCCATTTCCGCGACCTGCTTGGAACGGGTTCGCTGCTTTTGATCGGAATGGACCGTGTGAAGCCCATCGAGCGGCTGCTTGCCGCTTATGACGAGCCCGAGGGCGTCACTGCCAGCTTCAACCTCAACCTCCTCGAGCGAATCAATCGCGAGCTCGATGGGGACATCCCGGTCGACGCCTTCCGCCACGAGGCGCGGTGGAACGACATGCTGTCGAGGATCGAAATGCACCTCGTCGCAACCAGCGACGTCGAGTTCACCGTTTCCGGCAAGCCCTTCGCGTTCAAGGCAGGCGAATCGATCCACACGGAGAACAGCCACAAATATCCGCGCCGCGGAGCTCGCCTGCTGCTGCTCGCGGGCGGTTGGACCCCCGTCGCGGAGTGGGAGGATCCGGCTGGAGACTTTTCGATCGTCCTCGCGCAAGCTCAGCCAAACCGCTTCGCACCGTGATTGCCCGCCGCGGACGCTACGGCTAAGCCCCGCCCATGCTGATCGCCCTCTTTGATATCGCCGACCTCCTGCTCAGCGTCCTCGCTTGGATCATCATCATCCAGGTGATCCTGAGCTGGCTGTTCGCCTTCAACGTCCTCAACACCCGCTCAGGTGCGGTCCGGTCGATCACCACGGCGCTCGATAAGCTCACGGCACCGCTCTATCGGCCGATCCGCGCGGTGCTGCCGGACTTCGGCGGGATCGACTTTTCGCCGCTGGTGCTGCTGCTGGTGATCAAGATCATCCAGATGCTGCTGCATGGGGCCGAACGCAGCCTCTATTTGCAGACGGTATGACCGCGAAGCGGATCGACGGAAAAGCCGCCGGGCTGGCGCTTCGGGAGCAAGTCGCCGTTGCAGCGGCCGAGTTCCAGGCCAGGACCGGCCGTGCGCCTGGGCTGGCGACAGTCCTGGTCGGCGAAGACCCAGCCAGCTCCGTCTATGTCCGCTCCAAAGGCAAAGCGACCGCCGAGGCGGGCATGGAAAGCTTCGCCCATCACCTGCCGGCGGACACCAGCGAGGAAGCCCTTCTCGATCTCGTCGTGCTCCTCAACAATGACGACCGGGTCGACGGAATCCTCGTCCAGCTTCCGCTTCCGCCACACATGGACTCTTCAAGGGTCATCGCGGCGATCGATCCCGCGAAGGACGTCGACGGCTTTCATCCAGTCAACGCAGGCCGCCTCGCGACCGGGCTCGACGCGCTAGTGCCCTGCACCCCGCTCGGCTGCCTCCACCTGCTGAAGAACGAGCTCGGAAGCCTCAGCGGCAAGGATGCGGTGGTGATCGGCCGCTCCAACATCGTCGGCAAGCCGATGGCGATGCTGCTGATCGGTGAGAGCGCGACGGTCACCGTAGCCCATTCCCGCACGCGCGATCTACCGGACGTCGTCCGGCGCGCGGACATCGTCGTCGCCGCCGTCGGAAGGCCGGAGATGATCCGCGGCGACTGGATCAAGCCCGGGGCGGTCGTCATCGACGTCGGAATCAATCGCGTCGCCGCCGCCGATGAAGGCAAGACCCGATTGGTCGGCGACGTTGCCTTTGGCGAGGCGGCCGAGGTCGCGTCGGCGATCACCCCGGTTCCTGGCGGAGTCGGCCCGATGACGATCGCAATGCTTCTTAGAAACACCTTGGTTGCCGCGCACCGCCGCGCTGGCCTCGCCGATCCGGAAGGACTGTAGATGCTGACTCTTCTCGCTGCCGCGTCGATCGCCACTGCAGTCGATGCCGAACGCGCCTTCGCCGCGGACTCGCACCGCATTGGACAATGGACTGCCTTCCGCAAATGGGCGGACAAGGATGCAGTCATGTTCGCCCCGACCGCGGTGGCCGCCCAGGAGTTCCTCAAGGACCGAAAGGACCCGCCGGAATCCCTCGATTGGGCGCCTTCGGACAGCTGGGTTTCCTGCGACGGCCGAACGGCCATCAACCGCGGCCCGTGGACCGGTGCGAAGGGGAAGACGCACGGCTATTTCACGACCGTTTGGATGCGTCAGAAGTCCAGCTGGCGCTGGGTCTATGATGGCGGCGACGCCCTGGCCGAGCCGATGGCGCTTCCCCCAAGGCCGCGCGTGGTCCGTGCCAGCTGCAGCGGGCGGATGAAGATTCCGGCCGCTTATCGCCGAACGGTCGGGACGACTGCGAGGCTTGCTGGAAAGGCTCCAGGCGAGGCCGGACAGGGGCGATCTGCCGACGGAACTTTGATCTACAAATGGAAGGTCGCCGCGGGTGGAGCCCGGCATTTCCAGGCGAAGCTTTGGAACGGCCGCTCCTATCGAATCATCCTGGACCAGTCCGTGGCGGCACCCACGCCATGATGGAGCTGTTCGGATCGGCCCTGGTCACCTTCCTGGTGATCATCGATCCGCCCGGCTGTGCACCGATTTTCGCCAGTCTCACGCGGGGCGCTTCCGAAGCTCACCGCCGGGCGATGGCCATCCGCTCCTCGCTGATCGCCTGGGCAATCCTCCTGTTCTTCGCGCTTCTGGGCAAGCCCATGCTCCAGGCGCTGGGCATCAGTCTCGCCAGCTTCAGGATAGCGGGCGGGATTATGCTGTTCTTCATCGCCATCGACATGGTGTTCGAGCGCCGCACCGAGCGCCGCGAGAAGCGGGCGGAAGAGATCGAGAGGACTCCCGAGACCGAGGACGTGAGCGTCTTCCCAATGGCAATTCCAATGATCGCCGGCCCCGGATCGATCGCAAGCGCGATGCTCTGGGTTTCACGCGCCGACACCGCAATCGACGTGGTCGTGGTGCTTGCCGCCATCACCGCGGTGATGCTGATCACGCTGGTGACCCTGCTCGCATCCGGCGCGCTGATGCGGCTGATCGGCGAGAAGGTGGAAGCTATGATTACGCGGATCCTAGGCGTGATCCTGGCCGCGCTCGCCGCCCAGTTCGTCGTCGACGGCCTGAAACAAAGCTTTCCGAACGCTCTCGCCTAGCGCACGATCTTCCACATCCGGAACGGCGAATTCGCGGGTAGCGGAACCGGCGTAAGCCAGCCCGGCACCTGCCCCTTCTGCAGCTGCGCATAGAAGCCGTTCGGAGCTTCGGAAGTGAAGATCGTGGTCGTCGAGGCGTTCGGGCAGGTCAGAAGATAATCCGCGCGGTACTTGGCGAAAATCTGCCGGGCCTGATCGGCGCTGCCGCGGAACGCCTTCATCGCGTCGACGATCTGCTCTCCGTTGCGGTGGTACGGCCCCATAATCGAATCATGGTGGGTGACAGTGATCAGCCGCGGCGCAAGGTCGATGAACGTGAAGACCACGCCTTTCGGCTGCAAAGCGATCGGGTGGTAAGAACCGATGAAGTTGCACAGCCGGTTGGCGCGCTCCACCTGGATTTCGCGCGGGGTGAGTTTCCGTCCGGGGGCGAAGTAATCGAGGCCAAGCGGCACGACAGCCCCGAAGCCGATCAGAGCGATGGAGACCAGCCCGAGGACCTGGACGATGGAGCTCCGGGTCCGTTCGAAGATCGGCGCCAGCACCCAGATGATCGAGACCGCGCCGACTGCAGCGAGCATCTGCGCAGCGGGGCCGGTCCTGACCTGCCAGAAGAGGAGAAGCGTTGCGACGAGGGCCGGCGCCCAAGCGGCAATGGTTCGCCTGAACAGGTCGCCGTCCTTGCGGTTATGCCACGCAAGGAGGAGCCATCCGAACGTTGCAGTAACCGGCAGGGCAAGTATCAGCGTCGCGACCTGCCATGTGTGGCGATAGACCGGCCGCGCCTCGCGAACGTGGCTGAGCCAGAGCGAATAGGTTTCGGCCGAGACATTCTCCGGCCGCCCGAGGCAGTACGGCCAGGCTAACGCATGAAATGCTGCGACCACCGCCCCGGCAGCGAGCGCCATTGCCAGCCGGATTCTCCAGTCTGCGGGAGTGAGAAGCGCCAGTAGCGACAACAGCGCCGAGGCAAGAAGCAGGTCCGACAACCAGACCGGAGACAAGGCGTCACAGACTGCGGCTCGGTTCGCGTAGGAGGCAAAGACGAGAAAGCAGAACGCCACGCCACCGCCCAGGCTCACGGCATAGGCGATCGCCCGTCGCTGCTGGCGCGGGTCGGCGACCCAGAACAGGGCGACCGCGGCGCCCATGACCGCGAGGTAGATGATCATCTCCAGGCCGATGGCGAGCGATAGCGCGGTGGTGATTCCGAGCGTCACTCCGCCGCGCGCGCGCTTCGGATCGGCGAGCCCGGCGACGCTCACGGCGAGAAATGCCAGCTGCCAGCCGTGGTGATCCAGCCTTTCCGGCATGAACATGCTGTTGCTCAGGCCCGCGACGATCAGCGTGAGCGCAGGAAGAAAAAAGGCGCGCGGATCAATCAGCCGTCTTGCGGTAAGCGCGACCCCGAACAGAAGCACCGAATAAGGGATCATCGGAGCAATCGCGGCCGCAATCCGCTCCGCATCCGCCCCGCCGACGAACGGCCTGGCAAGCAGGATGATGCCGGCTATCGGAAGGTCGACCAGCCGGCTCCAGTGGATGTTGGCGCCGAACGGCGGATTGAGCCGATATTGCCTGAGGTCGAACCAGTCCTGCCCGTGAAGCAGCGCGCGCACCTGCATCATGCGCATGTTGTCGTCGGTGTCGCCGAGGGCGAAGGTGAGGATGTTCGACCAGCGCGTGTAGGCCCACCAGGCGCACGTGATCAGCCAAATGGCGATGAGGATCGGCTTCCAGTGCCGCTCGAGGAAGGCAAGGATCCGGGCTACAGGAACGTCGTCCTTGCGCTTAAGCATGTTTCGCGCTGTAGCCGCTCGACTTTAAAGGGCAAGCAGCCGCAAATGGCGACCAGATTGAATTTCGACGAGCGGACGTTCTCGCAGCTTGTCCGCTTTGCCGTGGTCGGCTTCTTTCTCGCCGGGGTTTACTCGGCAATCTACTGGTACCTTGCGACTTATGTGATGCCGCCGATGCTCGCGGTCGTCTTCGCTTTCGCGGTCGCGGTCAGCATCGGCTTTGTGATGCACAGCCGCTGGAGCTTCCGCGGTCACGGCAAGCGCGAGGACCGCCGGCTGAAGATGAAGTTCCTGTTGGTGCAGGCATCGGGCTTCTTTCTCAACGAGGCGTTCACGTGGGTCCTGACCGGCCCACTTCACGGCCCGACCTGGTGGCCGCTGGTGCCCGCGATCTTCGTCACTCCGCTGGCGACCTACATCTTCAACCGGCAGTGGGTTTTCCGCTGATGGAGCGGGTGGTCTACGATCGGATGGCGGAGCTCGATGAGCTTCACTGGTGGTACCGCGCCCGCCGCGAGGTTCTCGACGCGCTTATCCGTCGGACCGTCCAGCCGCCGAAGGATGCGCGGGTCCTCGAGGTCGGCTGCGGGACCGGCCACAATATCCGGATGCTGGAGCGGTTCGGCTCGGTCGACGGGATCGAGATCGATCCGGAGGCGCGGGGGTTCGCCGAAAGAAGGCTGGGCCGCGAGGTGTCCTCGGCAGCGCTTCCCGAGCTGTCGGGCATCGAGCGGAGCCGGTACGACCTGGTTGCGGCGCTCGACGTGGTCGAGCATATCGACGACGACAATGCGGCAATCGCCGGCCTCGCCTCGTGCCTCAAACCGGGAGGAAAGCTGCTGGTGACGGTTCCGGCGCACCAGTGGATGTGGTCGGCGCACGACGAGCTCAACCACCACAAGAGGCGTTATTCGAAACGGGGACTTCGAAGCCTGATCGAGGGCTCGCCTCTCCGCCTCGACGCGCTCGGCTATTTCAACAGCTTGCTGTTCCCGCTTGCCGTCGGTGCCCGCCTGGCGGCGAAGGCGACCGGGCGTGGCGGCGGCGACGACGCGCTTCCGCCGAAGCCGGTGAATTATGCCTTCGAGCGCGCCTTCGCGGCCGAGCGGCGCTTGATCGGCAAGTTTCCGCTACCGCCCGGGCTGTCGCTGTTCGCGGTCGCAACAGCGACCTGACCCAGGCGCCCGGTGCGATGCTCCGCTCCGGCGATTTCCTGGACGATGTAGAGCGGCCGCCGCTTAGTCTCATTGTAGAGGCGGCCGATATATTCGCCCATCAGTGCGAGGACGAACATCTGCACGGCGCCGAGCACGACCACTACGAACATCAGCGACGTCCAGCCGGGGATGCTGCGCCCGGTCAGCCACGCGTAGAGGATGAACAGGACGATCACGACCGAACCGATGGAAAGCGCAAGACCGGCATGGCTCGCCAGCTTCAGCGGCGCCGAGGAAAAGCCGGTCAAAGCGTCGAAGGCGAAGCGGAGCATCTTGCTTAGCGGATATTTGGTGTCTCCGGCGAAACGCTCGTCGCGGTCGTAGAGTATCGGCACCTGCTTGAAGCCGATCCACGCGACCATCCCACGGATGAACCGCGCCTGCTCCGGCATCGCCAGGAACATGTCGAGTGCGCGGCGGCTGATTAGCCGGAAGTCGCCCGCGTCGAGCGGAATGTCGACGTCGGTCGCGCTAGCAAGAAGGCGGTAGAAGCCGTGGGCGGTCGCGCGCTTGAACGCGGTCTCGCCCTTGCGGCTCTTGCGCACTCCATAGACGACGTCGGCTTTCTCGCGGTGCATCGTTTCGACCATGTCCGCCAGAAGCTCCGGCGGGTCCTGGAGGTCGGCATCGATCACCAGGATCAGCTCGCCTCGAGCAAGGTCCAGGCCGGCCGTGAGTGCAAGCTGGTGGCCGTGATTGCGCGACAGGTTGACCGCGACGAGATGCGGATCGGCGGCCGACATCTGCTGCATGATCGGCCAGCTGCCATCCGTCGAGCCGTCGTTGACCAGCACGATTTCGTAATCGTCCCCGAACGTTGTTCGGGCGGCGGACGATAGACGCTCATGGAGCGTATCCAGGCACGCCTGCTCATTGAAGCAGGGAACGACGATCGACAGGCTGTTCATCAATGCAACCGATAGAGGATTGAGCGTGGACCGCGCCATACCGGTTTCATGCCCTCGGTGAGAGTTTCGTCGAATGGGGGCGGATTGATCAGCCAGAGATAATCGAAATCCTGCCTCGGGACGAGGGCGAGCGCCTGGTTGATCGACCACAACGGCCCGACGGCGCACCCTTCGCGCCGGACCCGCTGCGAAGGATCGGCCGCGAAATGTCCGGCCGTGCCGTAGCGAAGGTCCAGCAGGTTCAACCCTTCCATCACCCATTGGTCGTTGGAAAAGCCCTGTTTGCGAACAACGACCATGGCGCCGAGATGGCTGTCGCGCGGAAGCGGCCAATAGCCTCCGCACGGATCGCCGACGAGGGTGACGACGCGTGCGCCCATCGGCAGATGGTCGAGTGCAGGGAAGCGCGACTCCTGCTCGTCCGACGCGATCGCGAGGCTGGCCGTCGTGCTTCCGATACGAAGGATTGCGAAGCCTAGCCCGAGCACGGCCAGCACCGTTCCAAGCCGAGGCGCGGGTGCGCGGAAGCGGATCGCGAGCAGCGCCACGGCAATCGCGTAAGGAACCAACCGCATGTCGGCATAGGCCGAGCCGAAGATGATGCGAGGAAGCAGCACGTAAACGGCTGCCAGCACCAATGCCGAAAATGCGAGGTTGCGGGAGAAGGTCAGCTTCGCCCGCTGTCCGATCCGGCGAAACAGGCCGAGCAGCGAGCTGATCAACGCCAGGAGGAGAACGATCCCGCATATCGCGACCGATGCCAGGTCCCAGCTTTTCCAGCGGTCCCTCAGCGCCATTTCGACCCAACGCCACTTGGCGCTCCAGTTGAACCAGTCGATCGTGTTGCCGCCGTGGGTCTCGCTTCGCCAGGCGAGCATGACGAGCAGCGGCAGCGCCATCACCGAGGCATTGAGTGCCGCGTACCACCCTGCTTTCAGCCAGCCGATCCCGCGGTCGTGCTGGCGAACCGCTTCGGCCGAAAAACAGAGGAGGCCCAGCGCGCCCCAGCCGTAGGTGTGGCAGAAGAAGATGACGAGGGAGATCGGGACGAACAGCCAGCCCCTGAGGCGAGTCCGGCCCAGCCGCCCAAGCCTCAGCCACAGCGCGAAGGCAAGGAATGCTAGCGCCATGGACAAGGCGAAGTTGACGAAGCCGAACAGGAACGGGTGACCGTAGACGAATGGAATCGCGAAAAAAGCGGTCGGCGGAATCCGCCCGTGAACCTCGTGAGTGACCCACAGGAAGCCCGCCGCGGTCATCGGCGGGATCAGGAGCACGATGAGCTTCACCGCCGGCTCGAGGCCGATGAGGCGGCCGAGCGGCATGACCAGCAGGTCGACGCCCAGGTTGCCGATCGCCGCCCAGTGAAAGCCGTAATAGTCGCGAAGCCACGGCGAATTGCCGATGTCGAGCTGGACCCGGTAGCGGCCCATATGGCCGAACAGGTCCACCAGCGGCGGAATTTGCGGATAGATCAGCGGAATTGCCGACAGCAGGACCGCGGCCACCACGACCCAGCGGCGGCTCCACCATGGACCTGGCCCTGTATTCTCCACGTCGACCACGTCGCTCGTGCCGCCCCCTGACGCCCTTTCGATTGGCGCTCGTCTTTACGGCGCTGACTCGCTTGGCAACAGTTTATTGAGCGAGGCAGGCCGCCGGCCGTCACCGCGATGCCGGTTCAACGTCGATACAGCTTCCGAGCGCTAGCCTCCCGGCCAGATTATCTGGAGTGACTTCAATGAGAAACATGATCCTCGCAGCGGCAGCAGCCGCTTCGCTAGCCGTCATTGCCCCGGCGATCGCGCAGACCGCGCCTGAGGCGCATCGCGGAATGTCCATGCAGCCGATGACTCGCGCGCAGGTCGTGGAGAAGGTTCAGGCCCACTTCGCCAAGCTGGATTCCAACAAGGACGGGTTCGTCACCAAGGAGGAGGCCCAGGCCGTCCGGGAGGCGAGGCGCGTCGAGATCACCAAGCGCGTGCAGGAGCGCGGCGACCAGCGTTTCGATCGCATGGACGCCAATCATGACGGGTCGATCAGCCGTCAGGAGTTCGATTCAGCCCGGCAGGCGATGACGTCGCGCGGCGACCGCGGCCATCGCGTCGTGATGCGCGAGATGCACGGCGGAATGATGGGCAACCTGTTCGATATGGCCGACGCCAACAAGGACAGCCGGGTGTCGCTGCAGGAAGCGACGGCCGCGGCCGTTGCGCATTTCGATGCCGCCGATCTCAACCATGACGGAACGCTGACGCCCGAGGAGATGCGGGCCGCCCATCAGGCGATGCGCGGCAAGCCCGCCAAGCGTTAAGCCGTTTCCTTCTGTTTCGAAGAGGCCCGGCGCGTTTGTGCCGGGCCTTTTTTCTTTGTCGCGGCGGGCTTCACGCGGAGGCGCTTTTCCGCCTCCATCATATAATCGCGGGTGATCGGCAGTGCCCGCCGGTCGCGGATATACTGGACCTGGTAATTGCAGCCCCCTCCGCTTTCGAACATCACGATGCCGCCTGCCAGGTAGAATTCCCACATGCGGAAGAAGCGCGCGTCGTACATCGCCTCGATCTTCGCCCGGTTCTCGTTCACCCGGTCCAGCCAGTGGCGAAGCGTGTACGCATAGTGGAGCCTTAGGGTCTCCAGGTCGCTGACGATCAGCTTCGCATTCTCGCTGGCGGAGCACATCTGGCTCAGCGACGGGAGGTGGTAGCCCGGGAAAATCCACTTGTCGGTGAACGGGTCCGGCTTCTTCGAAATGCCGAACTTCCCGATCGTGTGGAGGAGCATCACACCATCGCGCTTGAGCAGTCGGCGGCAGGCCGCGAAGAACTCGTCGTAATATTCCAGCCCGACATGCTCGAACATTCCGACCGATACGATCCGGTCGAACTCGCCTTGAAGCACGCGATAGTCGATCAGCTCGAACTTCACGTGGTCCGAGACTCCAGCCTCCTCGGCCCGCCTCCGCGCAACGCGAAGCTGGTCTTCGGAAAGGGTAATCCCGAGAACGTCAACCTTGGCGGCCTGATAGAGATAAATCGCGAGCCCGCCCCAACCCGAGCCGATGTCGAGAACCCTCTGTCCCGGCTGGAGGTAGAGTTTCGAGGCGATATGCGCCTTCTTCTCCCACTGCGCCTGCTCGAGCTCGTTGTCCGGCGAAGTGAAGTAAGCGCAGCTGTACTGCCGGTCTGAATCGAGGAACGTCTCGTAAAGCTCATCGCCGAGATCGTAATGATGGGCGACGTTGCGCCTGGCGCGCTTGGTGTCATTGCGCGCGAACAGGCGCTTCATCCGGCTCATTCCACGGTTCAGGACCTTCCGCGCAGTCCTGCCCTCTTCCCATGGGTTGGAGCCCATCACGATTTCCAGGAGGTCGAGGATGGTGCCCTCCTCCAGGACGATCCTGCCGTCCATATAGGCTTCGCCGAAGCCGAGACGTGGGTTCTTGAGGATCTCGAACGGCACCTTGGCGTCGGTGAAGCGGGCTTTCACATGCTTGCCGCGGCCGGGCCCATAGGTTCGCGGTTCCTTGCCCGCCTCGGTTAGCGTGATGCTGCCCTTGGTGAGCAGTCGGTCGATCATTTTGCCGATTAACGACACTCTTCGGCTCCCGGACGCTTCAATTGCAGCGGCAAATGCCACGCTGCGCGGCGCGCCGCAATCACACGGGGGCCGGTGTCTTGCGCTTTCGTTCCGATGAAGTCTTCAGCTGGCCGCAGGCGGCATCGATGTCGCGGCCCCGCGGGGTGCGAACCGGCGCCGAAATGCCGGCCTCGAAGACGATGTTGCTGAATGACCTGATCCGCTCCGGAGTCGAACATTCGTAGGGAGCGCCCGGCCAGGGATTGAACGGGATCAAATTGACCTTCGCCGGCAGCTTGTACTTGCGGAGCAGGCGGACGAGTTCACGCGCATCCTCGTCGCTGTCGTTCTTGTCCTTCAGCATCACATATTCGAATGTGATGCGTCGGGCGTTGTTGGCACCGGGGTAAGCCGCGCAGGCCTCCAGCAATTGCTCGATGCCGTACTTGCGATTGAGCGGCACGATCTCGTCGCGGACCTCCTTCGTAACCGCGTGAAGCGAGACCGCGAGATTGACCCCGATCTCCTCGCCCGCGCGCTCCATCATCGGCACCACGCCGGATGTCGAAAGGGTGATCCGCCGCTTGCTGAGGCCCAGCCCGTCACCGTCCATCACGATCTTCAGAGCGTCGCGGACATTGTCGAAATTGTAGAGCGGCTCGCCCATGCCCATCATCACGATGTTGGTGAGCATCCGCCCTTCGGGCTGGTAGTTGTTTTCCGACTCTTCGCCGGCTTTGGGCCATTCGCCGAGGGAGTCGCGGGCAAGCATTACCTGGCCGACGATCTCGGACGGGTCGAGGTTGCGGACAAGCCGCATCGTCCCGGTGTGGCAGAAGCGGCAGTTCAAGGTGCAGCCCACCTGGCTTGAGACGCACAGGGTTCCGCGGTCGGCGTCGGGGATGAACACCATCTCGAACTCATTGCCGTCGTGCGTCCGGAGCAGCCACTTGCGAGTGCCGTCCGACGAAGCCTGCGCCTCGACGACTTCAGGCCGGGAGATGACGAAGCGCTCGGCAAGCCACGGCCGCTGGGTCTTGGCGATGTCGGTCATCGCCTCGAAATCGGTGACTCCGCGATTGTAGATCCAGTGCCACAGCTGCTTCGAGCGGAGCTTCGCGTTACGGGCGTCCAGTCCCGCTGCCTCGAGCGCAGCACGCATCCCTTCCTTCGAAAGGCCAACGAGCTCCGTCCTGCCTTCGTCGCTAGCAGGGGCGCCCCGTGCCACAGGCACAGGGTCGATCACGCCGGGGATCGGCATCAGGTTGGTGTCGGCACTCATGGCGGGGCGCCTATCTAGTTACGATCCGCCCTTAATGCCAGCGCAGGCGGCCGCGGCGGAATCGATTGCCGTCGCCGCCCCGGCAAGAGCGTAATGCTCGACTGTCCGACGGCCCGAAGAATCGCGATATTCGATCCTCATGCCCGTGCCGTAGCGTGCGGCGTCGAGCAGGCCCGCCTGCTGGTCAGGGCTTCGGCTCCACGCCCATTGGCCGTTAGCGCCAAGCAGGAACGGCTCTGTGCCGATCGTCGCCATCACCGCAGCTCCGGTGCGGGCCGGCCGGCCGAGATGGACGTAGAATTGGCCCTGGCGGGCGCCAGCCCGGTCGAATGCGAAGCCGGCGAAAGGCTCCGTGTTGCGCTTGGCCCACAGCGCCTTCGATCGGGCTTCGCAGCGGACGCCGAAATCGATCGCGGCCCAATTGCCCCCCGCAAAGAGGATGCGCGCTGCGTCGGCCTGCGTGGCTGCAGCGGACAGGGACAAGGCTATGAGGATGAAACGCATCTGTATCGACCCTAGCGCAGGCCGCTGACCGCCGGAACCGCAACGTTCACCGCTTTGCAACCAGCCGCATTGTTATTGGACCGGATGAGACTATCTTTGTGACAGAGGCGTTTTTGCCTCGGCGAGACGTGAGAACGAGACGAGAATGAACGAGAAGAAGCCCGCCAACCCCTGGGTCAAGAGCCTTCTGATCTGGGTCGGAATCCTCTTCGGACTCGTCCTGTTCGTCCAGATGATCGGCGGCGGGTCCCGAGCAGCGGCCGGCCAGGCGATCGCTTATTCCGATTTCATCCGCCAGGTCGACGAGGGCAACGTTCGCTCAGTCACGATGACCAGCACAGCGGATCGCAACAGCCTGATCAGCGGCCGACTGGCCGACGGCAACGCGTTCAGCACCACCGCGCCGGGCGACGCCCAGGTTTCGGCGAAGCTCATCGAAAAGGGCGTCGACGTCCAGGTGAAGTCGGACGAAGGCTCCAGCATCTGGTTGCTGATGCTCTACAATTCGCTCCCGCTTCTCCTGATCATCGGGATCAGCTTCTTCGTGATGCGCCAGATGCAGAAGAATGCAGGCTCCGGGGCCATGGGTTTCGGCAAGAGCCGCGCGCGAATGCTCACCGAGAAGCAGGGCCGGGTCACCTTCGCCGACGTCGCGGGCATCGACGAGGCTCGGGAGGAGCTCCAGGAGATCGTCGAATACCTCAAGGACCCGGGCAAGTTCGCCCGCCTCGGCGGCAAGATTCCCAAGGGCGCTCTGCTGGTCGGCTCGCCGGGTACCGGCAAGACCCTCCTCGCCCGCGCGATCGCGGGTGAAGCGGGCGTGCCCTTCTTCACCATCTCCGGATCGGATTTCGTCGAGATGTTCGTCGGCGTCGGCGCGAGCCGAGTCCGCGACATGTTCGACCAGGCCAAGAAGAGCGCTCCGTGCATCGTCTTCATCGACGAGATCGATGCCGTCGGCCGTCATCGCGGCGCCGGGCTCGGCAACGGCAACGACGAGCGCGAGCAGACGCTCAACCAGCTTCTGGTCGAGATGGACGGCTTCGAGGCGAACGAAGGCATCATCATCATCGCCGCGACCAACCGTCCAGACGTGCTCGACCCGGCGCTTCTGCGTCCCGGCCGCTTCGATCGGCAGGTGGTCGTCCCGCGTCCCGACATCGACGGACGCGAGAAGATCCTCGGCGTGCACATGAAGAAGGTGCCGCTGGCACCCGACGTCGATCCGCGAGTCATCGCCCGCGGTACTCCGGGCTTCTCCGGCGCCGACCTCGCCAACCTGGTCAACGAAGCCGCCTTGCTTGCAGCCCGAAAGGGCAAGCGCCTCGTCGCGATGCACGAGTTCGAGGAGGCCAAGGACAAGGTGATGATGGGCACCGAGCGCAAGTCCATGGTCATGACAGAGGACGAGAAGCGGATGACGGCCTATCACGAGGCCGGGCACGCGATCGTCGCTCTCCACGAGGAAGCGTCGGACCCGATCCACAAGGCGACGATCATCCCGCGCGGCCGAGCGCTGGGAATGGTCATGCGCCTGCCGGAGCGCGACAATTATTCGTACCACCGCGACAAGATGTACGCGAACCTGGCAGTCGCCATGGGCGGCCGCGTCGCCGAGGAAATCGTCTTCGGCCACAACAAGGTCAGCTCGGGCGCCGCGTCCGACATCCAGTATGCGACCGGCCTCGCCCGCGACATGGTAACTCGCTGGGGCCTGTCCGACGCGCTCGGACCGCTTCAGTACGCCGAGCCCGACGAAGAAGTGTTCCTCGGCTATTCGGTCAACCGCACCCGGCAGATGTCGGACCAAACTGCGCAGCTGATCGACAAGGAAATCCGGCGCATCGTCGACGAGGCGTTCGAAAAGGCGAAGACCTGCCTCAACAAGAACCGCGAGCAGCTCGAGATCCTTGCCCAGGCGCTTCTGGAATATGAAACCCTGAGCGGCGACGAGATCAAGACTCTGATGGACGGCGGCACGATCGACCGCGGAGGCAAGGCCGGGCCGACGATCCCGATCGCAGGCTCTTCGATCCCGAAGGCAACGCGCAAGGCTCGCCCGCTCGGCGGACCTGCCACCGCCGGCGCCTGAACAGCCGACGCGCCCATGTTGAAGCGTGTTTTCCTTGGCGCGCTGTTGCTCGCTGTCCCAGCTCTCGCAAACGCCCAGACGATGAACGCCGAACAGTTCCACCAGACTGCGACGGCTCTCCAGAAAAAGGGGGCGATGGCGGTGTTCTCGATGGGCAAGGTGAAGGCGCTGATGGCGGAAGGAAAGGCTGCGGCCGACAAGGCGCGGCAAGCCCGCGTTGCGGCGATCGCCTCCGGCAAGAAGCCGCGTTACTGCCCGCCGGATGGGCCGCAGGCCATGCCATCTTCGGAGTTCATGGCGCGGCTCTCGGCCATTCCCCCCGCTGAGCGGGCGCATATCGACATGACCGAGGCCATGAACCGAATCCTCGAGCGCAAGTTTCCCTGCAAGTCTTGAGCGGCGTCGCAGCCGCTATTCGAACGCCCCTATCCCCACGAGCAGGCTCACGAACATGCTGATCGCGATGAACGCGAAGATTGTCAGCGCAATAGTTCGCCAGAGCGCGCCCCACGTCCCGACGCCGTAGGCGCCGCGCAGCTGCCTGAACATGTGGACGGGAGGCACGAACCAAGCGATGCTCGCCAGCGCGTTCGAGACCAGACCCACGACGCTTGCGGTCACCAGCAGGAGCATCATGAAGCTCAGCGAATAGGTCACGAACACCGTATGGTCGTACAGCCGGAACCGACGACTGAAGGGAAACAGCATCCAGACGAAGGGCACGGAGATCGGGATCAGGGCCCAGCTGAATTTATAGGCGTTCGTCTTGATCTTGTAGAGCACGAGCTCGGGGTTCTTCTTTGCCTTGGCCATCGCATCGCCGAGCCAGCCGCTCATCTCGAGTCCGTTGATCGTGAGTGGCTCCGTCGGGATCTTCGTGTCCTTGATCATCTCCAGCGCGGCCATTTCCTGACGCAGGTCGGTGATGCGGGCATCGACCTTGGCGGTCGGCTGGCCCGCCTTTTCGAGCTGCGACCGCTCTTCGTTGAGCTTCTGAAGTTTCGCCTTGTCGGCTCGCAGCTCCTCCGCCAGATCCTGCTTGGCAGCCACTGGTCCGCTCCCGAACCTCGACCCCGTCAGGCCCATCACCGCGAAGGTCAGGAACACGCAGAACAAGAACAAGGCGATCGGAGAGACGAAGCGCGCGCGCTGTCCGTCGATGTAGCCGCGGGTAAGCTCGCCGGGCCTCCACGCGAGCATCGGAAGCGTGCGCCAGATCTTGCCTTCGAAGTGGAGCACTCCGTGCAGGAAGTCGTGGAAGAAGGCGGTAAGGGTCCGATGGACGTGCGCGTGCTGCCCGCACTGGTAGCAATAGGGTCCGGACAGCGGAGTCCCACAATTCAAGCAAGCGGTCTCTTGCGTGTGGCCCGCCTCTCCAGCCTTAGGCTCGACCGCGCGGCCCACGACCCCGCCCGTTATCGCATCGCCGATTGCTTCAAGGTCCGGCATCGTTCCCCCGTCGTCTGGCTCCACATTATGCGGCTAGGCGGCGCCGTGCTAGCCACTGCGGAATGAAGCGCATCGGGCTTCTCGGCGGCTCGTTCAATCCCGCCCATGAGGGGCACAAGCAGCTAAGCCTGGCGGCTATCGACGCGCTTGGTCTTGATGAGGTTTGGTGGCTGGTCTCTCCGGGAAACCCGTTGAAAGAAGGCGCATCCGACATGGCGCCGTTCGAGGCGCGTCTCTCTTCAGCTCGGGAAATGGCTGCGGGGACGTCGATCAAGGCCAGCGACTTCGAGCTTCGTTCCGAGACCCGTTACACAATCGATACGTTGCAGGCGCTCATCCGGGATTGTCCTGGCAACCGGTTCATCTGGCTGATGGGCGCCGACACGATAGCCGAATTCCATCGTTGGAAAGACTGGCGCGGAATCGCGCAACTCGTTCCAATTGCAGTGCTTCCCCGCCCGGGTTATGATGAAGCTGCCCAAGCGGCGCGCGCTATGGGCTGGCTTTCGGCATTTGTCCGACCCGAAAGTCAGGCGAAATGCTGGACGGAATGGAGTCCACCGGCGATCTTGTTTCTTCGCCTGCCGACCAATCCGACCTCCGCTACAGCCTTACGTGCGCTCGACCCGAACTGGCACCGCCGCCCAGGATCCGGAAGTTCCGGAAGCCTCGGTGACGGCATTTCGCCTACCTAAGGAGACGCCTTGCCCGACCGTTCAGCAAAGACCGCCACAAACGGCCGTCCGCAAACCGACGTCGAACAGCTTCACAAGCTCGTTCTTACTTCGCTCGATGACGATCAGGCAGTGGAGGTCGTGTCGATCCCGCTAGAGGGCAAGTCCAACATCGCCGACCATATGGTCATCGCCTCTGGCCGATCCACCCGTCAGGTGGCGTCGATGGCGGCCAAGCTTGCCGAGCGCATCAAGCAACAGTTCGGCAAAAATGTGCGAATCGAAGGGCTGCCGGCAGCTGACTGGGTGCTCATCGATGCGGACGATGTGATCGTCCATCTTTTCCGGCCCGAGGTAAGAAGTTTTTACAATTTGGAGCGAATGTGGTCTTTTGGCGATGAAGCGGTAAGCGCAACTGCTCATGGTGGGTGAGGGTATGCGACGTTTAGGGATAGTGTTCTTCTTGCTGGCGTTCGTCGCTCAGCCCGCTGCGGCTGCGCCGGCGACCCTCATGGCAAGGCTCCAGAACGAGCTGTCGATGCTCGTCACGTCGAAGACCAGCGACGTCGGCGTCGCTGCCGTGGATTTGACGACGGGCGAGGCGGTCAGCGTTCGCGGCAACCAGCGCTATCCGATGGCGAGCACCGTCAAGGTCGCCGTCGCAGCCACCTATCTCGCTTATGTCGAAAAGGGTGACCGGTCACTCGACGACACGATCAGCGGCGTCTCCGCTGCCGCCTTGATGAGGCGGATGCTGGTCCACAGCGACAATCATGCGACGGACCTGCTGATCCGCGACCTCGGCGGACCGAGGACGGTTCAGAAGTGGCTCGACTGGCACAACGTCAAAGGACTGCGGATCGACCGCACGATCAACCAGCTGCTGACCGACAAGCGCGACCTGTACGATGAGCGCGATTCCGCTACGCCAATGGCGTTCGCCACTTTCCTGACCCGGCTCGACAAGGGCGAGCTTCTGCGTCCCTGGAGCAAGAATTACCTCCTGGACCTCATGGCGCAGTGCATGACTGGCCGGAACCGCATGAAGTCGCTGCTCCCCGACGGAACCCGGGTCGAGCACAAGACGGGAACTCTCAACGGCCTTACCGACGACGTTGGTTTCATCACCTTGCCGAACGGCCACCGGATTGCGGTAGCGATCTTCGCTCGCGGCGGGACAAATCGGCCCAACGCGATCGCCGAAGCGGCGAGGACGATTTACGACGGCTTCCTTTCCATCGTCGGCTGGCCGTACACGTCGGCTTCCGCCATCAGCGGGCGGTAGAGGGCCCCAAGGGCCCTCGTGCTCCTCCACATTCTCGCCAGGGGCAAGATCGGCAGATCTGCCGAGGCCGAGCTCGTCGAGCGTTACCTGAAGCGAATCTCCTGGCCGACGAAGCTCACCGAGCTCGCCGATGGAAGCCGCGCAGCGCCGGAGCTTCCCCCGAACAGCGTCTCCATCCTCCTTGATGAGCGCGGAACGGCGCTTAGCTCGACGCAACTTGCCCGCAAGCTGGAGGAATGGCGCGACTCCGGAAAGCGCGAGGCGCGCTTTTCGATCGGAGCTGCCGACGGGCACGGCGAAGCCGAGCGATCCAGCGCCGGCCTGCTGCTCTCGTTCGGCCCGGCGACCTGGCCGCACCTGCTCGTCCGGGCGATGCTGGCCGAGCAACTGTTCAGGGCGACGTCCATCCTTGCCAACCATCCCTATCACCGCGAAGGCTGAGCCATGGTTCGCGGCGCCGCAGCATTACTCCTCATCGCCGGGACCGCGGCGGTGGCGCCAAGCGCCCCGCGGACGGCCGAAACCTCGCCGGTCGAGCTCCAGCTTCGACAGGCGCGGAGCGAAGCGGCGGCCGCAAGCGCCCGGCAGCAGCGGCTGGAACAGGCGGCCACCCAGGCCCGCGACGAGGTCGCCCGCCTTCACGCGAGCCAGCTTGCGGCGGCAGAGGCGATCAGCGCAGCCGAAGCGGAGATCACGGCATCCGACGTGGCGGTGGATCTGGCGGAGGCGCAGCTCGAGCTTCAGCGGCGCCGGCTCGCCAGGGCCGAAGCCCCGGTAAGCTCGCTTCTGGGAGGGCTCGTCCTGTCAGCGCGGCGCCCGCCTTTGCTCCTGCTCGCAAACTCTCGGTCGGCCGACGAGCTGGTCAAGCTAAGGATCCTAATTGGGGCGACTGCTCCAGTGATCCGCGCGAAAACCGCGGCACTGAGGAACGAGCTTCGCCAGGGCGCGAAGCTCGAGCAGGCGGCGATCGCCGCCAGATCCGACCTCCGGAAGCGGCGCTCCCAGCTCGACCAGCGACGCAATGCCTTCGCTCAGCTCGAGAAGCGGGCCCTCGCCATGGCCAAGGAACGGGGATCGCAAGCGCTCGGCGCAGGAGACGTTGCAATCACCCGCGAGGAGCAGCTGGCCGACGTGCAGGCGAATGCCGCGTCAAAGCGCGAGGCTCAGAAGATTGCACAGGAGCTTGCCGAGCTTGGGCCGGTCCAGCTTCGCGGCCCTGGAGCGGCCCAGCGGCCGCCGATCCTCTACCGGCTCCCCGCCGAGGCCGCCGTCCTCGACGGGCTCGGCACCGTCAGCGCCAACGGTGTCCGGTCGCGCGGAATCCTGCTCGACACGCGCAGGGGCGCGGCGCTCGTCGCGCCGGCTTCCGGCACGATCCTCTTTGCCGGGCCATTCCGCGACTATGACGGAGTGATCATCATCGACCATGGCGGCGGATGGAAATCGGTGCTGGTCAACGCCGGTTCGAGGCTGTCGAAAGGCGCGACGATCGAAGCGGGCGAAGCGCTTGGGATCGCGCTGGGCCCGGTCGAAATACAGCTCCAGCACGACGGCCGCACAGTTTCGCCGGCTCTCATCGCAGGTTCATCTGCCCTGCTGTCAAATCGCTCCAAAGGCGGCTAAACACGGCTTCGACGCGACTCCCTAAGGCATTACTCATGAACGCTATTCACAAGCTGCTTCCACCGTTGGCGCTGGTTTCCGCGCTTGCCCTGGTGCCGGTCACCACGAGCTCGCTCGCTGCGGCGGACGTGGCCAATTACAATGAGCTCGAGAAGTTCATGAGCGTCTACGAGAGGGTGAAGGCCAATTACGTCGACAAGGTCGACGACCACACGCTCATCAAGGGCGCCATCGACGGCATGCTGTCGGCGCTCGATCCGCACTCTTCCTACGAAGAGGATGCGAGCTTCGACACGCTTCGTGCCACCACTGACGGCAATTACGGCGGCCTCGGGCTTACCGTCACGCTGGAAGACGGCATCGTGAAGGTCATCACTCCGACCGAGGACACGCCTGCGTGGCGGGCCGGGATCAAGTCGGGCGATTACATCACCCACATCGACGGCAACCTGGTTTACGGTGCCACGCTCGACGAGGCGGTCGACAAGATGAAGGGCGACCCCGGGACCACGGTCAAGCTGACCATCCTGCGCCCCGGCAAGGACAAGCCGTTCGACGTCTCTCTGATACGCGAAAAGATCCAGCTCCGGCCGGTGAAATGGGAGATCAAGGACGGGATCGCGATCATCGATATCAGCACCTTCTCGGGCAACTCGGCCGAAGAGACGAAGGCGGCGCTCGCGGCGGTCGACAAGGCGACCGGCGGCCACCCGCTTGGTTATATCCTCGACCTTCGCTCCAACCCCGGCGGCCTGCTCGACGCGGCGGTAGACATCAGCGACGCCTTCCTGGAGCGCGGCGAGATCGTTTCGCAGCGCGGGCGCGAGAAGACCGATATCGAGCGCTACTATGCGAAGCCGGGCGACATGGCCCACGGTCTTCCGATGATCGTCCTGGTCGATGCGGGCAGCGCATCGGCGGCCGAGATCGTCGCCGGCGCTCTCCAGGACCAGCGCCGTGCGCTCGTCATGGGTGAGACCAGCTTCGGCAAGGGCAGCGTACAGACCGTCGTCCAGACCGGCCCGAGGAGCGCGCTTCGGCTGACGACGGCGCGCTACTACACGCCTTCCGGCCGCTCGGTTCAGGCTGGCGGCATCACGCCGGACATCCCAGTCCCGCAGCTCACCGACCCGGATTACAAGAATCGCCCCGTTGTTCGCGAGGCGGACCTTCGCCGCCACCTGCTCGCCCAGGTGAAGGCCGACGACAAGCTGCTGGAACAGGACGATACGTCACAGGATCCGCGCTTCTCGGCGACCGCGGAGGAGCTAGCGAAGAAGGATATCAAGGACTTCCAGCTCTATTATGCGCTGAACACGCTCAAGCGCCTCGGTTCGCCGGCTTCCGTCGCGTCGCGCGGCGGCCAGTCGAAATCGCGTCGCTAGGGCCACTGGCCAGGTTGTGGCTGAAGCGGCGCTCGGGCGAGGGGAAGCTTTCGGGATGAACCGCTTCGACGCCGGGCGGCTGATCGCGTTGCTGTTGCCGCTTGCGCTCCTCGGCGGCGCGCTCGGCTCGCAATATATCGGCGGCCTTTACCCGTGCGAGATGTGCTGGTGGCAGCGTTATCCGCATGCAGCCGCAATCCTTCTGGCGGGTGGCGCCTTCACCGCTCCTGCCGCCTCTTCGCGAGCCCGGACGCTGACGCTGCTCGCTGCCCTCGCAATCGCCATTTCCGGAGCGATCGGGGTCTATCACGCCGGGGTCGAGCTTCAGATCTTCCAGGGCTTCACGACCTGTTCGACCACCGCCACCGCGACGTCGACGGAGGACCTCCTCAAGAAGTTGATGAAGGTGCCGCTGATCCGTTGCGACCAGGTGCAATGGTCGTTCCTCGGAATCTCGCTAGCCGGCTGGAATGCGATCTTCTCGCTGTCCGGCGCGGCCGTAATCGCCTGGCTGATGCTTGGCGGCAGGCGCTCGCGATGACGGGCCCCCGCCGTCCGGGACAGCGCCGAGCCGACACCGCCTCGATGCTTCGCGTCGACCAGGCCGGAGAATATGGAGCGACGCGGATTTACGCCGGGCAACTCGCCGTCCTTCGCCCAAGCTCACCGGCAGCGAAGCTCGTTTCGCGAATGGCGATGCAGGAGCAGCGGCATCTGAAGCGCTTCAACGCGCTCATGTCGAAGCGGTCGGTTCGGCCAACGCTCCTCCAGCCGCTGTGGAAGACCGCCGGTTTCGCTCTTGGAGCAGTCACCGCGTTGATGAGCGAAGAAGCTGCGATGGCCTGTACGGAAGCGGTCGAAACAGAGATCGACCGCCACTACGGGCAGCAGCTCGACGAGATCGGCGACGAAGACCCGGAGTTGGCGGCCGACATTGCGGAGTTTCGTGCCGAGGAGCTGGAGCATCGCGACACCGCTCGATCGGCGGGCGCGCAGCAGGCCGCGGGTTATCCTGTATTGACCGGTGCGATACGCGCGGCATGCCGTGTCGCAATCGGGTTGTCCAAGCGCATATGAAGGAACCCGGTTTGCGCATTAGCCGCTTTAGGCGTGAAAGGTTTGACCAATGACGAAGTTGCTGATTTCGCTCACGGCCGCGGCAAGCGCAGCGGGCATCGCCGCACTCTTCGCGGGGCCGGCGACCGCCCAGGACACCAGCGATTCCGACAAGATTGCCGAGATCATCGTTTACGGCAACGATCCCTGCCCTCGCTCGACCGAGGATGCGATCGTCGTCTGCGCCCGCAAGCCCGAAAGCGAGCGCTACCGGATCCCGGAGCGCTATCGCGAGGCCGGACCGCGGCAGACTCGCCAGAGCTGGGCACAGAAGGCGAAGAGCTTCGAATATGTCGGGCGGACTGGCATCCAAAGCTGCTCGGCAGTCGGTCCCGGAGGTTCCTCAGGGTGCCTGCAGAACATGATCGACCGCGCCAAGGCCGAGGCTCGCGAAGCTAGCGGGCAGGCCGTCCCACCGCCCGAATCTGCGCCTCCCGGCCCCGGCTATTAGGCAGCCCGCTCAGACCAGTTCGCGATACGCGTAGCGGTTGCGGATGTGCTTGTTGAAATAGACGCCCTTGGAAAAGGCCTCCCGCATCGCCTGAACCTCTTCCTCGGGCACCGCGGAATAGACGTAGCGACGGCCGGTCACGAACTCGATCGTCAGCTCCTCGCTGTCGGGCGAGTAAGTGAAACGCCGGATAACGGTCGAGGGCATGACGCCACAACGCGCAAAGGTGGCGAGCGGCTGCGCTAGTCTGCTTGCCGTCTCTCGGGCGCGGGGGCGAAGCTCCATTGCTCGCCGCCCGAGCAAACGACCCCGCGAAGCGTCGCCTTTCCTCCATTGGTGAGTGCGCCAACCAGCTGGTCGAGCTCGCGGCCCCGAAGCAGGTTTCCCCTGCCCTCGCTCGCCAGCCGCTCGACGCAGCGGGCCACAATCCGGCGGCGGATTTCCGCCGGTCCTGAAGGCCGGTAGGCGATGGACTGCTTGCGGGCGCTGACCTGCGTCTGCCACTCCAGATCCGCCGCCCATTCGAGCGCGTCGTCCGCGCGACCAAGATAGTCGGCGCTTCGGGCAATTCCCTCGGCGTCGACCCAGTCCGCACCGGCAATTCCACGCCGCACTCTCACCCGCTCGAACCGCTCGTCGGCATTGCTTGGATCCTGCGCCGGCACCAGCCCGGCGGAACGGCACAGCTCCTCCAGCTCGCTTCTCCGCCACTCCAGCAGCGGACGAACCAACCGGATTTTCGAGCCGGGCGTGGGAAGCTTCGCATCCGCGCGCATTCCGGCGAGTCCCCGCGCACCCGCGCCGCGGTTGAGGCGCATCAGGAGCGTCTCAACCTGATCGTCGAGATGGTGCGCGGTGGCGACCGTATTGAGGTGCCGTTCCACGGCCCAGCCATCGAGCAGCCGATAGCGCTCGTCCCTGGCGCGCTCCTGAAGTCCGGTCGCGGGCGTGGCCTTCCACTGCACCGTCAAAGTGGAGTGTGGCACCCCGAGCGCCCCGGAGACATGCGCGACCATCTCAGCTTCATCGCGGGCCTCCGGTCGCAGCGCGTGGTCGACGGTTGCCGCTTCGACGAGACCGGGGCGAGCAGCCGCTGCAAGGACGAGCATCGCGAGACTGTCGGGACCGCCCGATACTGCCAGCCCCAGCTTCTCTCCGGCCGGATGCAGGCGGTCGAGCCCGGCGGCGAAGCGGCCGACGAGCGCCGGATCAGGAGCAGCCGGCGTCAACCTTCCCTTTCGCGACCAGCGACTTGAGGTCGGGCCGGATGGAGGAGCCATAGACGTCCTCCAGCTCGCCATAGGCCTTGCATGCCTGCTGCGGCTGGTTGAGCTTCATCAGCGCCTGCCCGAGATAATAGAGGCTGTCCGGCGCTCGCTCACCCTTTGGATCCGAGCGGTAGTTGGCAAGAAGCGCCTCCGCTGCCGGGCGCGGCTGGCCGTTGTCGAGCATCGCCCGACCGATGAGGTTACGCGCGAAGCTGACGCGACGGTGCTTGGGGAATGCCGAGACGAAGGCGCGAAGCGCGGTGATGGCCTGGTCGTATTTGCCGTCCTCCCACAGGTGGAATCCCTGCGAATAAGCGTCCTCGCCGGGGTCGCTCGCGGCGCTGTCGGAATCCGCCGGCCTCGGCGGTAGCTCCGGGAGCGAAGCGGAAGCCGTCCGTGTCTTCGGCCGAGGTGCCTCCTCGACGGGTGCAGCCTCTGGCGGCGTCGTTTCTACGGTCTGCGGACCTGCGACCGGCCGCGACTCCAGGCTGCTGAGCCGCGAGTTCACATCGTTGCGAAGCGTCGTCACCTGCGATTCCAGCTCCGACACCCTGTGGCCGTTCATCTCGCCCTGGTTGATCAGCTGCTGCAGCTGCCGCTCAATCGTGTCGAGCCTCTGCTGGAGCTGCATCGCGGTCGCCTGGCTCGCCGCCACCTGCTGCTGGAGGATCAGGAGCTGCTGCTCGGCGCTGGGAGGCCGCTGCGCCAATGCCGGAGCGGCCGCAAGCGATACCGCAGCGACTCCTGAAAGAGCGATGCGCAACTTCGCGCTAATCATCTGAAAGTCCCCACCACTTGAATTCCAACACTTTGCCCGGGCGGAGCTTACGCGGCGATGAATCTATTGCGCCAGCGAATTTTGCGGCGCCGGGGGCGCGGGCTGCTGGACCGGTGCCGGCGCTGCCGGACCGCGCATCAGGTCTGTCGGAAGCAGGCTGACGTTGGATGTCACCTGCCCGGCCGGCCCGACCGGCGGAGCGACGGCCTGGCCCACCATGATCTTCAGAGCCTCTGGCGCACCGGCGCGGAGCAGCGGAGCCCTCGCGGTCGGTGGCACCTGGTAGTTCTGCCCCGGCTGGAGCATGCCCTCGAACAGGGTATTGCCCTGGTCGGTGATGCGGATCCACGCGGGCGCCGTTGCGCTGACAACCACCGGACCCTGCGCGGCCGCCGGTTGGGCCGGTGGCGGAGCCGTTGCAGCGACGGTTGGAGCTTGCGGTGTTGGCGCCTGGTTTGCAGTTGCCACGGGCTCCTCTGAGACTGAGCGGTTGCTTATCCAGGTGAAGGCCAGCACGATCACGAGGACCGCAACGATCGCGGAAAAAACGAGCCACTTGGGCATCGCCCGGGCCGGGTCCGCGGGCTCGAAATGCTCGACGGTCGAATTGTCGGTCCGCTGGCCGCCCATTTCGGAGCGAAGCTGCTCGCCGATCTCCGCGCGGTCGAGGCCGACCTTGCCGGCGTAGCTTTTGGCGAAGCCGATCGAATAGGTGGGGGCCGGAAGGCGATCCCAGTCCGCGGTTTCCAGGCTTTCCAGGTGGCGAAGCGGGATTCGCGTTTCGGCGGCTATGTCCTCGAGGCTGTAGCCCTTTTCCTCGCGAGCGACGCGAAGTCGTTCGCCGACCGAGGGAAGTTCCGCAGCTTCGAATTCCTCGTCCATTACTCACCCTTCAACCGACACCGGGGAATGTTGTCGAAGCCGCTCGGCGGACTGTCAACCACCAGCAGCCCTTTTCACCCCACGGCGACTCGGTGGCGCCGGGCCCAGTCGGTGAGCGCCCTGCGAATGTCGTTGGGCGGCCGCGCGAGCCAGTGGTCCATGCGCGCCCGGATTGCAGCGGCATCGAGCGACCGGACCATCGCCTTGATCGGGCCAACCGCAGCCGGAGTGATGGAAAAATTCTCCGCTCCGAGACCGATCAGGGCCATGCACTCGAGCGGGCGGCCGCTCATTTCCCCGCAGACCCTCAGCGGCTTCTCGCTTTCGCGCGCAGCGGTGATCACGCGCTTGAGGAAGCGAAGGATCGCCGGGCTCAGCCAGTCGTATCGCTCGGCGAGCCGGGGATCGCCGCGGTCCGCGGCGAACAGGAATTGAGTCAGGTCGTTGGTGCCGATTGAGATGAAATCGAGCCGCGGAAGGAGCTGGTCGAGCATCTCCGCGAGCGCCGGCACTTCCAGCATGGCGCCATATTCGATGAGCCTCGGAAGCGGGCGATTGCCCTGCTCCGCCCATTGCACCTGCGCTTCGAACAAAGCGCGCGCCTGCTCATATTCCCAAGGCTCCGAGACCATGGGGAACATGACCCGAAGAACCCGGCCGGCGGCGGCCTGGATCAAGGCGCGAGCCTGCGCCTTCATCAGTGTCGACCGGTCGAGCGACAGGCGAAGCGCTCGCCACCCCATCGACGGATTCTCCGCTTCTTCCCCGCCGCTGCTGAGGTAGGGAAGCGACTTGTCGCCGCCGATGTCGAGGGTGCGGAACACCACCGGCTTGTCGCCCGCAGCGTCGAGCACTTTCTTGTAGAGCCGGAGCTGGCTCTCGCGGCCGGGCATCGTCGCAGAAACCAGGAACTGGAATTCGGTCCGGAACAGGCCAATCCCGTCCGCACCCGTAAGCTCCAGCGATAACGCGTCCTCGGCAAGGCCCGCGTTGACCATCACACTGATCGGCACGCGATCGGTGGTTTCCGCCGGAAGCGACCGGATTGCCTCGAACTGCGCCCGTCGCTTCTGGCTGAGCGCCATCCGCTGGTCGAAGCTGGTCTGGAGGGGTCGTGAAGGGCGGATGAGGACACTTCCGTTGTCCCCGTCGACCAGGATCGTGTCGCCTTCCTCCACGGTGTGGCGGACATCCGAAAGGCGGCCGACGACCGGGACTCCCATCGCCCGGGCGACGATCGTCATGTGCGCGGTCAGCGATCCTTCTTCAAGGATCACCGCCTTCAGCCGGCGCCGGTCATATTCCAGCAGCTCGGCGGGGCCGAGGTTGCGGGCGACTAGGACAGTGTCGTGGGCAAGACCGGTCTGCGCCGCGGTCCCCATCCGGCCGGAAACGATCCGCATTAGGCGGTTCGACAGATCCTCGAGATCGTGCATCCGCTCCTGCAGCAGCGGATCGTCGATCTCCCGCATCCGGGCACGTGTGCGCTGCTGCACCCGCTCGATCGCCGCTTCGGCGGTCAGTCCGGAATCGATGGCTTCGTTGATCCGCCTCGACCAGCCTTCATCATAGGCGAACATCCGGTACGTCTCGAGGATCTCCGCATGCTCGCCGGTGGTCCCGAACTCCGCTTCGCGAGTCATGTTGTCGATCTGCTCGCGCATCTTGCGGAAGGCCCCGTAAACCCGGTCGCGTTCCGCCTCGACGTCCTCGGCGACGGTGTGCTCGACGGTGACCCGCGGCTCGTGGAACACCGCCTGGCCCTTGGCCATTCCTGCGACCAGCTTGAGGCCGCTGAGCCGAAGCGGGCCTGCGCTCCTCAGCCGCCGCCGACGCGCTCCGTCAACGAGGCGCGCGCCCGCGATCAGCTCCGACAGGACCATCGCCACGGTCTGAAGCGCCTCGATCTCCACGTCGGCGTAACGGCGTGGCTCGGCATGCTGGACGGACAGCACGCCGACCGGGCTCTCGCGGTAGATGATCGGTACGCCCGCGAAGCTGTGGAACCGTTCCTCGCCGGTTTCCGGCCGGTAGACGAACTCGGCGTCGCTCGCCGCTTCGGCCAGGTTGAGAATCCGCCCTTCCGCTGCGATGCTGCCGACCAGGCCTTCGCCCAGGTTCAGGCGCGTGACGTGGACCGCTTCCTTGCGGAGCCCGTGGGTCGCGAACAGCTCGAGCTTGTTGTCGCGAAGGAGGTAGATGGAGCAGACCTCGCTCTCCATCTTCCCGGCGACCAGGTCGACGACCTTGTCCAGCTTCGACTGCGCGGTCCCGCGCCCCGCCATCACCTCGTGAAGCCCGGTGAGGATCTCTCGAGCAGACGCGGCGGCGGTCAGCGGCATGGACGGAGCGCTACCAGATGCGCCGCATCCCTGTCACGCAGGAGGGAGAGTGCCGGCGCTCTCAGGTCAGCTCGAAGTGGACGTAGGGACAGATCGTCCAGTGATTTTGATGCTCGGGGAGATAATCGCACCCGAAGCCGCCATCATGACCGCTGTAATAGAAGTTGAGCGACACTTCCGTCACCACCACCCCGTTTGCCGGAACGCTGAGACCATCATGATGAAGATAATAGGTTTCCTTTGAGATCGGGATGTTCTGCGCCGAATCGAGGAAGAAGCCGCCCGATATCGACTCATCCCTCGCTTCTTGCCTGCCGCTGGGCTGGGCCGGCGCCTGCGTAGGCGGCTGGTTCCACCATTCCATCGCCGCCAATTCAGCGGTCACGATGACCCTCGCCTTCCCATTGGTGCTGCCGCCCCAGAATGGGCTGCGAATGAGACCGTTGTCCGCGGAAATTCGGCAAAAAGTGTCGATGATAAGCGCCGACTGGATATTGACCACGACGTCGCGTCCGGCATCGTTCTGCCAGAAGAAATAATAAGTAATCTGATCGTGCTGGTGGAAATCGCTGCCGAACTTTTCGTCGATCGTGAAGCTCGCCGCGCTCCATTCTTCGGACACCTCGGTGAAGACGAGGAAGGCGGCATTATTTCCGTTGCGAAAGTCCCAGACTGCAAAGGGCCGGCCGCGCAACGCCGGATCGACCAGTGGGGGCCCGATTTCGTGGATGCGGTCGTCCGGCTGGAATCGCCGAACATCCCGCCCGTGCCGCCCTCGCGCGCCGCCGCCCAGACGCTCGCGCTCGCGCTCTGCAATCTCTTTTTTTAGCGCGAAGATCGCGCCTTTCGCCTTTGAGACGTCGAATTCCGGCATAGCACCAGACCCATTGTCGAGGCCCGCGCACAATAGCGAATTTCCTACCGAACGGGAACGCTCGGCAGGTGGGCGCGAGGCTTCAGCCTCTGCTCTCCAACGCAGCGGCGGCCTCGTCGACCAGTTCCTGGATGATGTCGGCGACCGGCTCTTCCTTCTTCACCATCCCCACGGACTGGCCGGCCATCACCGAGCCAGTCTCGCAATCGCCGTCGATCACCGCGCGGCGGAGAGCGCCGGCCCAATAATGCTCGATCTGGAGCTGCGCCTCGGCCATTTCGATCGCCTGCTTGTCCAGCTGGTCGGCGACTTCGCGCTGCTTGGCGGCGAAACGCTCGGTCTCGGCATTCTTGAGCGCACGGACCGGGATCACGGGCAGCCTCGGATCAATCTGCACCGACAAGATCGCATCCCTCGCGGAGGCGCGGATGAAGGCCTTCTTGAAATTGGCGTGGGCGATGCTCTCGTTGGCGCAGACGAAACGGGTGCCGAGCTGGACTCCGACCGCGCCCATTTCGAGATAAGCGGCGATCGCCTCGCCGCGGCCGATCCCGCCGGCGATGAAGATCGGAATGTCGTGACAGACGTGCGGGAGGATTTCCTGCGCCAGAACCGAGGTCGAAACCGGGCCGATATGGCCGCCCGCCTCCATTCCCTCGATCACCAGCGCATCGACATTGGATCGCATCAGCTTTTTGGCGAGGCTGAGCGCTGGGGCGAAAGCCATGAGCTTGGCGCCGCTCGCCTTCACCTTGTCGATCGCCCAGCCGGGCGGGAGCCCGCCGGCGAGCACGATATGCCCGACCTCGTGCTTGACGCAGGTGTCGATCAGCTCATCGAGCTGCGGGTGCATGGTGATCAGGTTGACGCCGAACGGTTGAGTCGTGCGCGCCTTCGTCTCCGCGATTTCTGTGTCGAGAAGCTCGGGCGACATCGCTCCGCAGGCGATCACACCGAAGCCGCCAGCGTTGGAGATTGCGGAGACGAGATGGCGCTCCGAAACCCAGCTCATCGCTCCGCCCATGATCGCCCATTCGCAGCCGAGGAACTCGGTCCCGCGGTGCATCAGCTCCTTGAGCCGAGCGTGGCCTGCACTGGGGTGTACCGCGCGCGGATCGGCGATCAGGCCCTCGCCGCTCATGCCGCCTTCTCCGAATCCAGCCCGAAGGCGGTGTGCAGCACCCGGACCGCGAGCTCGATGTCGGCCTCGGCAACCAGGGCGCTGACCTTGATCTCCGATGTCGAGATCGCGAGCAGGTTGATCCGCTGTTCGGCGAGGGTTTCGAACATCTTCGCCGCGAGCTGCGGGTTCGACCGAATTCCAACGCCGACGATGCTGACCTTGGCGACGCCGTCGTCCGTCAGAAGTTCGCCGTAGCCGATCTCTTCCTTGCGCGCTTCGATCACCGACTGAGCCTGCGAAAGGCTCGATCGCGGGACGGTGAACGTGAGGTCGCTGGACTCGGCCGAAGGGGTCGCCGCGTGAACCACCATGTCGAAGCCGATCCCCGCCTCAGCCAGCGGACTGAGCACAGCAGCGACCGTCCCCGGCCTGTCGGCGATGTTTGTCAGCGTCAGCCGGGCCTCGTTCCGGTCGGCGGCGATGCCCGCGATCTGGTTCCTCTCCATATCTGCTCCTGAAAGCTCGGCGACCACGCGCGTTCCTGGCACATCTTCGAAGGCCGAGAGCACGCGAAGCGGCAAATTCTCGCGCATCGCCAGCCCCACCGATCGCGGCTGAAGCACTTTGGCCCCAACGCCGGCAAGCTCCAGCATTTCCTCGAACGTGATGGCATCGAGCTTCCGCGCTTTGGGGACGATGCGCGGGTCGGTCGTGTAGACTCCGTCGACGTCGGTGTAGATGTCGCAGCGGTCGGCCTTCAGCCCCGCGGCGATGGCGACCGCGCTCGTGTCGGATCCGCCGCGGCCCAGCGTAGCCAGCCGCCCCTCGTCCGAAACGCCCTGGAAGCCGGGAATGACGGCGACCGTGCCGCCGCTCAGCGCTTCGTCGAGAAGCGCAGATTCCACCGCATCGACGCGCGCGTTGCCGTGCACGCCCGATGCCTTGACCAGCTGCCAGCCCATGAAGCTTCTCGCCTTGGCGCCCATGTTCTGAAGCGTCATCGCGAGGAGCCCGGCGGTGACCTGCTCGCCGCTGGCGACGACGACGTCATATTCCTTCGAATCATGAAGGGCGGCGGCCTCGCGGCAAAGCTGGACCAGCCGGTCCGTCTCGCCGGCCATCGCAGAGACAACGACGAGTACCTCGTTCCCGGCCTCAGCCTCGCGAAGGACGCGCTGGGCAACGTTTCGGATACGCTCGATGCCGGCCATCGACGTGCCGCCGAACTTCATCACGATGCGCGGCTTTTGGCGGGCCATCGTTGGCGCTCTTAGCTGCTGTCGCCCGCCGTGCAACCGGTGACCCAGTCAGGAATGGAATCCGCGGCAATCATCGCCTCTACGTCCACCCGAGGCCTGACCACAGCCCACCGGTCGCCGTGAACCAGTACTTCGGGCGTCAGCGGCCGCGAATTGTAGGTGCTCGACATGGTCGCGGCATAAGCCCCCGCGGTCCGGAAAACGACGAGGTCGCCCGCCCCCACCTTGTCCATGCTTCGGGCAGTCGCGAACGTGTCGCCGGTCTCGCAAACCGGGCCGACGACGTTCGCCGTCCAGGTCTCGGCGTTCGGCCGCACCGCATCGATCTTGTGCCACGCTTCGTACAGCGCCGGACGCATGAGGTCGTTCATCGCCGCATCGACGATGACGAAAGGATGTTCGGCCCCCGGCTTCACACGGATCACCCGCGACAGCAGGACGCCGGCGCTAGCGACGATCAGGCGGCCGGGCTCAAAGAGCAGGCGAGCGTCCCAGCCGCTGGTGGCGCGCCTTACCATCGCAGCATAGTCCTCCGGCTTTGGCGGCGGCGGTAGGTCCGGGTTGTAGGGAACGCCCAGTCCCCCGCCGAGATCGGCGGTGGCGATCAGGTGGCCGTTCGACCGAAGCTGCGCGATCAATTCGCCGATCTTGGCGAACGCTTCCTCGAGCGGCTCAAGGCTTGCTAGCTGGCTTCCGATGTGGACCGCAACGCCCTGGATGTTGAGGCCGGGAAGCTTGGCCGCGCCGGCATAGATTTCGGCAGCGTCACCGATCGGGATTCCGAACTTGTTCTCGGCGGCGCCGGTGGTGATCTTCGCATGACCGCCTGCACCCACGGCAGGGTTCACTCGAAAGGCGATGGGAGCGGTCAGCCCCATCTGAGTCGCGACCGTCGACAGAGTCTCGGCTTCCTCGAAGGATTCCACGTTGAACTGGAACAGCCCGCCCGAAAGCGCGAGGGCCATCTCCGCCTCGGTCTTGCCGACGCCTGAAAAGACGATCTTGTCAGGCGCCACGCCTGCAGCGCGTGAACGGCGATACTCGCCTCCCGACACCACGTCCGCGCCGAGCCCGGCCGCCGCCAGCGTCGCCACGACCGCCGCGTTGGAGTTGGCCTTCACCGCATAAGCAATCAGCGGATTGTCGACGCCCTCCAGCGCATCCGCCAGGCCAGCCGCGTTCCGGCACATGGCGTATGTCGAATAGACATAGACCGGCGTTCCCACCGCGGCGGCGATTTCGGCGAGCGAAACCTCCTCGCAATGAAGCTCGCCGTCCCTGATCCGGAAATCATCCACCCTGCCTCAACGCACGCGTCGCTTTTACTTTGCAAGCGTTGGGGGCAAGGAGGCCTTATGGTCGAGACAGGATCGAGCATCGTTGCCGACGAGGTGGAGCGTTTCGCAGCGCTCGCCGGCGACTGGTGGGATCCCGACGGCGCCTCGGCGATGCTGCACAAGCTCAACCCGGTGCGCCTCGCCTACATCCGCGACCAAGTGGACCAGCATTGGTCGCTCGACGAGTGCAGCCTCAAGCCGCTCACAGGCAAGAGCGCGTTGGACGTCGGTTGCGGCGCTGGGCTTCTTGCCGAACCGCTCGCGAGGCTTGGAGCGAAGGTCACCGCAGTCGATGCTGCGCCAGGGCTGATCGCCGCCGCCGAGCTTCACGCGCGCGGCCAGGGACTCGACATCGACTATCGAGTCGCAGCGGTTGAAGAGCTTACGGGGGCGTTCGATCTCGTCACCTCGCTGGAGGTCGTCGAGCATGTCGCGGAACCGGCGGCATTCATTCGCGCGCTCGCCGCGCGACTGGCTCCCGGCGGGCTTCTCATTTTGTCGACTCCCAACCAGACCGCCTTGTCGAGGCTGCTCATGGTCGGTGCTGCCGAAGCGTTCGGAGCAATTCCCAAAGGCACCCACGACTTCGACAAGTTCATCGGGCCCGACCGGATGAAGCTCCTGCTTGCCGAAGCGAGTCTGAAGTGCATCGACGTCGAGGGAATCGCATGGTCGCCGACCCGCGGCCTTCACCTGAGCGACGACATTCGCCTGAATTATCTCGTCACCGCGATCCACGCCTGATCGTTCAGCCGGCGTTGTTCGTGCGCTGTCAGGATCCCCGGATGAAGTTTCATTTTTCCATCGCATTGGCAGCGGCATTCGCCGCGGCGGCATGCAGCCAGCCGGCGGCCGGGCAGGTACCGGCGTTCCCCAGCGCAGAGGGCGCAGGCGCCTTCTCGCTCGGCGGACGCGGCGGGCGTGCGATCCATGTCACCAACCTTAATGACAGCGGTCCGGGCTCGCTTCGAGCCGCAGTCGAAGCCACCGGCCCCCGAACGATCGTGTTCGACGTCGGCGGCACCATCCGTCTCGCCAAGCCGCTGAGAGTCCGCAACGGGCGACTAACGATTGCCGGGCAAACCGCGCCGGGCGGCGGGATCACCCTGCGCGATCACGTGCTCGGAATCGCCGCCGACGATGTGGTTGTCCGCTTCATCCGCGTTCGCCTCGGCGACGAATCAAAGTCTGTCAGCGACGCCATCTGGTTGACCAACGGCAGCCGCATCATCCTCGATCACGTGTCGGCCAGCTGGGGCACGGACGAAACCCTGTCGGCAAGCGCTACCTACAACAGGCCACGCTCCGACTTGCGCGACGTGACGGTGCAGTGGTCGGTGATTTCAGAATCGCTATGTCGGTCGGTGAATCCGGAAGGCTGGCACTGCTACGGATCGTTGCTCAATGTCGGGATGGGGGCCCGGCTGAGCTTCCACCACAATTTGTGGGCTCACCACGGCGGGCGCTCGCCGCGACTCGGCAATTCCGTACCCCCGCCGAAGGACCCGGCCGGAGCCTTCTTCGATTTCCGCTCCAACGTCTTCTACGATTGGGGCGGCCACCAGGCGGGATATAGCGGCGGTCCCGGATTGGTTTCGTTCAACTTCGTCGACAACGCCTACCTGACCGGCCCGGCCACCCAGAACCCGAACTTCTTCAGCCAGAAAGGGGTGCCAACTTCGCGCGGCTGGTTCGCGCGCAACAGCATCGACGGAATCATCCCCGCGGATCAGTGGACCAGGGTGCTCGGCGCGGAATCACGATCGATGCGCCTCACCGGACCGGCCCCCGCCGCCGCCGTGAGCCGCGATCCTGCCGCTTCGGCCTATGAGCGCGTGCTTGCGCACGCCGGCGCCTCGCTGGTCCGGGATTCGGTCGACCGAAGGGTTATCGGGAGCGTCCGCAACCGCGGCGGAGGCCTCATCGATAGCCAGGACCAGGTCGGGGGCTGGCCCCAGCTCCACCGCGGGACGCCGTGGGCCGACCGCGACGGCGACGGGATGCCCGATTCCTGGGAACGCCAGCACGGCCTCAACCCCGCCAGCGCGTCCGACGGCGTCCGCGACAAGGACCGTGATGGCTACACCAACCTCGAAGAATGGCTGAACGCCCTCGCAGCGCCGGCGATGGCGAGGTGACGGCAACAGGATCTTAACCGCGAACGGCGACACTCCGGCAATGATTCCGATGCGCACGAGTTCTGTCTTCAGGAGCCGGTGGATGGCCCTGCTCTGGGCCGCGGGAATCATCTGGTTCGCGGTCGATTTCGCCGGCGGAAACGACGCTGCCGCCAACACGAGCGCCAACGAAAGCGGCCTCACCGACGCGACCGGGCAGCCGGTTACGGCGGAGGAAGCCGCGAAAGTCGCGAACTCAGCCGGTTTTTAGCGAAGGCTCAGGCCGCTTCGCCGCCCTCTTCGGTCTCGAAGATCGCCTCGAGCGCGTCCGCACGGGCCGACAGGCGAACGGTATCACCCTCGATGTCCGCAACGAGACCGCGCGGAATGTAATGGTGGTGGCCCTCATGGCTACCCATCCCGGAGCTGTCGCGGGTGAGCTTGATCCGGTCTCCGTCGATCTTGTCGACCTTGCCGACTGGCGCTCCTTCGGCGTCGATGATCTGCATGTGCTCACGAATCTCGTCGAAGCGGCTGCTCATTGCATTTCTCCTTTGTGGAAGGCTTGCCCGTCGCGAGTCGGTTTTTAGCACTCGATGGTCGAGATGTGCCACTGTCGTTGCCGCTCGGTCGAACCGGGAACGTCGTTGACGCGGCGAAGCGTCGCGTCCCCGCGACAGTTGAACGGCGAGCCGCCCGAAGTCGCCCCGTACAGGACGACGGGGACCGTGATGTAGATTGAGCCCGCCGCCCCTTCCATGTCCGCTGGCTTGCCAACCTGGACGTGAATTTCGCGAAACGCTCGAAAACGGTCACCGAACGTTTTTCCGGCCTTGATATCGCTCCAAAGCGGAGCGGCTTCGTCGAACCTTTTTTGTTCGATCAGCGCACCGTAATGTTGGACGACCTGGCCCGCCGCCTCGGCACTCTTGGGATCGATCGGTCCCTGTGGCTCAGACAGCGGGGTGCGGTCGTCCGGAAGCCCTGCGGCAGTGCCTGGAGCCGGCGGCACCTGCGGCGCTCCGCCTTCGGAGGGGGCAGCCGAAGCGGCCGTTTCGTTCACCGTCACTGCGTTCGAAAGGTTTGACTCCTGGGACCGCGGAGCCTGCGAACTGCACGCGGCGATCGCTGCAACGACGACGATGCTTCCGACCGGCACGCGTATCCAGTTCTTCCGCTTCACTTTTCCCATAGGCGCCCAACGCAGCCACGCAGGAATGTTCCGCATGATCGGCTTGGAACCGCGCGGAAACGGAATCGTTCGTTACGCAACCTAAACAGGCCAACAGGGAGTCCGACATGGCTGACGACCGCGATACCGAACATACCACGATCGTCGAACGCGACGGTGGCGGCGGAGGCGGAGGAGTCCTTGCCGTCGTCCTCCTGATCATCGTCGTTCTGGTGCTTCTGTGGGTCTTCCGCGCTCAGCTGGGGCTCGGCGGCGATAGCACCAACATCAACGTCCCCAACTCGATCGACGTCAACGTAAACCAGTCCTGACGAAAAGGCCGGACGGCTGCTTGCAGCTGTCCACGCCGCATGCGCGCGGAAGGCGAGTCCCGCGCGCGACGGGCGCAGCTCCTTCGATGGCGCTGCGCCCGTTTGCGTGAGCGCGCCGGAGTCGGTACGCCGCGTCCATGAGCGACCAGCCTCGTTACATGAGCGGTTTCGGCGGCCATTTCGAAACCGAAGCGATCGAAGGAGCTCTCCCGAAGGGCCGTAATTCGCCGCAGAAACCCCCGTTCGGCCTTTACGCCGAGCAGCTGTCGGGCAGCGCCTTCACCATGCCCCGAAGCGAGAACCGGCGGAGCTGGCTGTACAGGATGCGGCCGACCGCCGACCATCGCCCGTTCGCTCGTTACGACGGCGCTCCGCTGTTCGCAGCTAGCGCAGACGAAGCGCCGCTTGCGCCCAATCGGCTCCGCTGGGACCCGCCGGCAGACCTGCCCGAAGGCACGGACTTCGTCGACGGGCTGGTGACGATGCTCACCACCCGCGACCCTTCCGACCTCGAAGGCGTGGCGGTCCACCTCTATCGCGCATCGAAGACAATGGAGCGGCGCGTATTCGTCGACTCCGACGGCGAACTGCTCGTCATTCCGCAGCAGGGCGCGCTTCGGCTGGTGACTGAGCTCGGGCTGCTGGAGCTCGAGCCCGGCAAAGTTGGCCTCGTGCCGCGCGGGGTGAAGTTCCGGGTCGAGGTGGAGGGTGACGCTCGCGGCTATGTGGCGGAAAATTACGGCGCCCCCTTCCGCCTGCCGGAGCTCGGGCCAATCGGCTCCAACGGCCTCGCGAACCCGCGCGACTTCGAGGCCCCGGCGGCATGGTTCGAGGATTCCGACCATCCGACCGAGGTGGTCCAGAAATCGCTCGGCCATTTGTGGACGACGACCCTCGACCATTCGCCGCTCGACGTCGTCGCTTGGCACGGCAATTACGCACCGTGGCGCTACGACCTCTCCCGCTTCAACGTCATCAACACGGTCAGCTTCGACCATCCCGATCCGTCGATCTTCACCGTTCTCACCAGCCCGAGCAACGTGCCCGGTCGAGCCAACGCTGACTTTGTCATCTTTCCGCCGCGCTGGATGGTTGCCGAGGACACATTCAGGCCGCCCTGGTTCCACCGCAACCTGATGAGCGAAGCGATGGGCCTGATCCACGGCGCCTATGACGCCAAGGCCGAAGGCTTCGCGCCCGGAGGACTGTCGCTCCACAACATCATGAGCGGGCACGGGCCCGACCTCGAAAGCTGGCAAAAGGCGAGCGAGGCCGCTCTCGAGCCGACGAAGATCGCCGGCACGATGGCGTTCATGGTCGAAACCTGCTGGCCCTATCGCCCGACGCGCTTCGCGCTCGATCGCGCGCAGGACGATTATGACCAAGCGTGGGCCGGCTTCCCGAAGGCGAAGCTCCCGCGCTAGCCGCGGTTGCCCTGAGCGTCCCTCCAGCCCTTGGTGACCTCATCCTTGTGGGCTGCGAAGGCGCCGAGCACCTCGCCCTTCTCGCGCGCGGGCACGGAGAAATGATCGAGCGAGCGCGACAGGACTCCGGCGACCGCGTCGAACTCAATCGGCGAGATCCGCAGATTCTCGTGCGCATTCTCGAGGCCAAGGTTCGTGCTCCCCGGCCGCGTCGGCGTGTACTGGAACGGTCCGCCGGAAATGTTCGCGACCCAAAGCGTCCGCATGAACTTCAGCCCCGGCAGTCGGCCGAGCTGCTTGGTGTGCCATTCGCGAAGCTGCGGGTTCTTCGAGTGCGCGCCGGCCACCGGATCCTTGACCACTTCGTCGCTGAAATAATCGACAACGGCGGCGATTGTGAAAATTCCGCCAAGCCGCTCGTACAAAGGCGCCGAGGCGGGCGGCGCAGCCTTTTGCCCTTCGGCATTGGCAGGCGCAGCGAACGAGCCGGCGACCGCCATCGCCGAGAATAGCGCCGCACCGTTCAAGAAGAGTTCGCGGCGGGTGCTCGACAGCTCTGCGGCAGTTTCGACCGGCCGGATTTCGCGTTGATCAGTCATGGTGGGGCCTCCATCCCGTTTTGGGAGATCGACCCGGTTGCTTCACGCGCGTGCCAGCCCCAGCCGCGCTCGAAAGGCCGATCCGCAGCATAGATGCCCGCAAGGGGCGAAGGTTCCCGCTGCGGAATGTCGCGCCGCCCAAGTTTGAGCGGTGCGCGTTAGCGGTCTATCGGGTCGGCCTTCGGAAAGCGGCGAGGTCGCAACGCAAGATGACTGACATTGACGATACGCACGATCCCTCGCTGGTCAGCTGGGTCGAGAGCGCAGCGCCCGGAAGCGATTTCCCGGTCCAGAACCTGCCGCTGGGCATCTTCTCCGAAGCCAAGGGCCGCCGCCGCCCCGGAGTAGCAATCGGCGACTACATCCTCGACCTGAACGGCATCTCCGATTTTCTCGACGAAGGCTGGCGCGGCGACTTCGCGCAGCCTGTGCTCAATGGCTGGCTCGCTCGGGGCCACGACTCCCAGCGCGCGCTCCGAAAACGCCTCGTCGAGCTTCTCACGGACCAACGGTACCGGAACGACATCGAGCCGCAGCTGATCGGACAGAGCGAGGTCAGGATGCATGTTCCCTGCCTCGTCGGCGACTACACCGACTTCTACGTGGGCATCCATCACGCGACGAACGTCGGCAAGCAGTTCCGCCCCGACAATCCGCTGCTTCCCAACTACAAATATGTGCCCATCGGCTATCACGGGCGGGCAAGCTCGGTCCGCGTGTCCGGCGAGGACGTCATCCGCCCCAACGGCCAGCGCAAGCCGCCCGAGGCCGAAGCTCCCGAATACGGGCCGAGCCGGCGCCTCGATTACGAGCTGGAGCTCGGCCTTTGGGTGGGCCGGGGCAATCGCCTGGGCGAGCCCATCCCGATCGGCGAAGCCGAGCAGCATATCGCCGGATGGTGCCTTCTAAACGACTGGTCGGCTCGTGACATCCAGGCATGGGAATATCAGCCTCTGGGCCCGTTCCTAGCCAAGAACTTCTTGACCAGCGTTTCGCCGTGGATTGTCACCAGCGACGCGCTGGCGCCGTTCCGAACCCCGATGCCGCAGCGAGCGGCGGCCGACCCGGAGCCGCTCCCATATTTGCGGAGCGAGGGTGACACGGCGTTCGAGATCCAGCTGGAGGTCACGCTCGCCACCGACAAGATGCGGCAGGAAGGCAGCGCGCCGCACGTTCTCTCACGCGGAACTGCGTCGGCGGCGATGTACTGGAGCGCAGCCCAGATCGTCACTCATCACGCATCCAACGGCTGCAACCTCCAGCCCGGCGACCTCATCGGCACCGGCACCCTGTCGACCGACAGCGACAGCGGCCTCGGATCGCTGCTCGAGATCAGCCGCGGGGGAAAGCAGCCCATCGAGCTGCCATCGGGAGAAAGCCGAACCTTCCTTGAAGACGGCGATGAAGTGACCTTGCGCGCGTGGTGCGAGGCCCAGGATGCGGTCCGGATCGGTTTCGGCGAATGCTCCGGGCGGGTAGTCGGAACGGCCTAGAGAAGGCCGCTGTTCTCGGCGAACAGCCGCGTCATCGCATAAATCCGGTCGAGCTGCGGCGTCGGCACATTGACCCGCCGCGCAATCTCCCTGGGCGCTCCAAGAAGCGCATCGAGCTCGATCGGGCGGCCGGCCTCCACGTCCTGGAGCATCGACGTCTTGAACGCCCCCAGCCGCTCGGTGACCGCCATCCGCTGCTCGGACGTCTCGCTGATCGGACAGCCGATCGCCGCGCCGACCGCGGCAAGCTCGTCCATCGCCTCGATTATCAGGCCGTGGATGGCCTCATCCTCGATCAGCCTATCCGCGGTTGAACGGGTCAGCGCCGACAGCGGATTGACCGTCGCATTGCCCCATAATTTGTACCAGATCGCCTTGCGAACGTTATCGCTGACCTCGCAGGGGATTCCGGTGTCCGCGATATGCGAGCGAAGGCGCTCGACGCGATCGCTTGTACCGCCTGCCGGCTCTCCGATGGTCAGCCTGTCGGCGTGGGCGACATGGACATGGTTGGGCGCCTGGCGGTGGCAGCTCGCATCGACCGCGCAGCCGATGATCCTCCCGATCGGAAGAGCGTCGGTGATTACGCAGTCCGGATCGACCGACCACAGAGGCTCGTCGGTGAACCACCAGGGCACTCCGTTGAGCATGGGAAGCACCAGCGTGTCGTCGCCGATCAGGTTCCCCAGGCTCGGCGCGATACCCGCCAACGCCGGAGCCTTCACGGCGATGACGACGAGATCCTGCTCACCAAGGTCTTTGGGATTTTCCGCCGTCGCGACCGCAACGCAATGGTCGTTGCCGCCCTCGGTCAGCCGAAGGCCTTCGCTGTCGATCGTTCGGAGCGTTTCGCCGCGCGCCACGATGCTGACGTCGAGGCCTGCAAGCGCGAACTCGGCTGCAACCCATCCGCCGATGGCGCCCGCTCCGACGACGCAGACCCTCATCTGGACTCGTTTGTGACTGCCACGAGGCCGCTCATGCTCCCGGCATTCGCCGTGTGCAACGCGGTGCCGCTTGGGGGACTCGAACCCACGACCCCATCATTACGAATGATGTGCTCTACCAGCTGAGCTAAAGCGGCTTTTCGCGAAAGCAGCGGGGGTAAACCCGCACGGCGCAGCGCCACTAACAGTCGGGATTGGAAGGGGCAAGCGCAAGTCTTCCGCCGATGGGCTGAACGAACAGGGTTAACGCTTTGGTAAGGGCTGTCCGTCATTCCGTTCCTTGAGTTCGAGGGGAGTGGGCCTCACCAATGGACAGTTACCGCGATTTTCCGAGCGAGTTCGACTCCTCGGACGATGCTTCAGCGACGCAGGAATCGCGCGTTGTCCAGATCGGCAACGACGAGCGTCGGATGCACGTTCGCGCGTACAACTATTGGGTGTCCCTTCTCGACGGGCGGGATTTTCCGTCCATAGAGGACCTCGAACCCGGCGACCTTTCGGACTTCGCCCCAAACAGCGTCCTTCTCGACTTCACCAGCGGCGGGGATGAGCCCGCGACCCCCTATGTTGGCGCCGCGATCCGTCAGGAATGCGGGCTCGACGAGGAAGTGAAAACGATCGCCGACGTGCCCAGCCGCTCCCTCCTGTCGCGGCTTACGGACCACTACCTGCAGATCATCGCCAACCGAGCGCCGGTCGGCTTCGAAGCCGAATTCGAGAACCAGCGCGGCGAAACCATCTTCTATCGCGGCATACTGATGCCCTTCTCGTCGGACGGCGACACGATCGATTTCATCTATGGCGTGATCAACTGGAAGAAGGTCGATCACACGGCCCAGGCAGGCGTTGCGCCGCCGGACGCCGTGCTTGCACCGGTCGAACCCGCGGAGCTGGACGAGGAACCTCTAGAGCTCACCGAGACAGTCCAGCCGGAAATCGAAGCCGCTGCGGCGCCGGCGCCTGAAGAACAGCCGCTGGAGCTCACCGACGAGGTCGAGGTCCAGATGGTGCCGGAGATTCACCAAGCCGCGCCGGACTTCGAGATCAGCCTGGAGATCGATGAGAATGCAGGCCTCGCCGATCGGCTCTGCGCCGCTCGCGAACATGCCGATGCGGTCAAGGAAGCAGACGGCCGGAGCCGCGAGGCTTTGTACCAGGCGCTTTCCAGCGCCTACGACTTTGCTTTGGCTTCGAAGGCAGATCCTGAGGATTATGCCGAGCTGCTCGAGGAATCCGGGGTCAAGGCGCAGGCGCGCGCTCCGATGACCCCGGTCGTGAAGCTCGTCTTCGGAATCGACTACGACAAGGCGCGGCTGACCGAATATGCCGCGGCCCTCTCCCACGCCGAGCGCCAGCAGGTCGAATTCGGCGGCTTCCTCGAGTTCATCCGGGCGCAGGCCGGCGGACTCAAAGCGCTGGTCGCCGCGGAGCGTCAGGCTCGCCGCCCTGAGCCAAAAGCCGACACCAAGACCGAAAAGGCGCGCGAGCAGCTTCGTACCGCACGCCCCCTGGCCCTCGATTCCATCGCCAGCGACGAAGAGTTCGCTCTTGTGCTGACCCGCCGTTCGAGCGCGGGCGTTCACGAAGCCGTAGCGGTCGTCGAGGATGCCGCCCTCGTCGAGCGCGCCATTCGCCGCGTCGGCGCCTGAACCCTACTTTCCAAAAAAAGCAGCCGTCCGTCCTTGTCCCCGTCGCAACCGCGCGGCTATAGCCCGCGGCCATCCAGACCTGTGTCGGAGCAACTACCTAAAATGACGGCCCAGCAGCGCCTGCCGAAAACGCTGGTCGAATCCATTCGCGATGCCCTGACCACGAACGCCCTCCCGGGCGAAACCGAGGGCTTCGATCGCGAACAACAGCGTAATGCCGCCGAATTCATCGCGTCGGCCGCCGCTGTAAGGCCGCCGAGGACGACTGCGATCGACGTCGAATCGACCGGCGGAGAGGCCGGAAGGCGCCGCATGCGGCTTGTCACGATCAATGAGGACATGCCGTTCCTGGTCGACAGTATCGCCGGTGCCATCGCGGCCCGCGACCTGGCCATCCACCGGCTTCTCCACCCGATCGTCAAGGTCACCCGCGACAAGCACGGCCGCATCGAGAAGGTCGGCGAAGGCAGCCCGGAGTCGATCATCTACATCGAGCTCGACCGCGCCGACGCCCGCGGTCGCCAGGACCTAGTCCGGCAACTCAAGCAGGTCCTCGACGACGTCCGCGCCGCCGTCGCCGACTGGAAGGCGATGCTCGCTCGGATGAAGTCCGACGCCGACAGCCTTGAGAAGAGGAACAGCGAGAGCGCGGCGCTTCTACGCTTCCTTGCCGACAACAATTTCACCCTGCTCGGCCACGCGAATGTCGGAACCGACGGCCAGCTCCAGGACGCTCTTGGCATCCTCCGCAACGAGACGGCCCTGTGGGAGAAGAGCGCGGCCGAAGCCGCCGTCAATCACCTGTGCAGCGACGGCCGGAGCGTGCTGATCCTCAAGGCGGACCGGATCTCGCCGGTCCATCGCCGGGTTCCGCTCGACGTTGTGATGGTGCGGCTGCCCGACGGAACGCTGTCCGTCCACGCCGGCCTGTGGACGAGCGAAGCCCTCCGCACATCAGCTCAGCATGTGCCGGTTCTTCGCGAGCGGCTTGCGAAGCTGGACAAGGAGCTTGGCTTCGCGCCGTCCAGCCACGCCGGAAAGGCGCTTTCGCACGTCGTTTCCACCCTCCCGCACGACCTCCTGATCTCGTTCAACGAGGAAGAGGTCCGCGAGGCCGCGCTGATCGCGATGAGCCTGGCCGATCGCCCGAGGCCGAAGCTCGCCCTTCTTCCGGGCGCTCTTCGCCGTCACCTTTATGCGTTCGTCTGGCTTCCCCGCGACGAGTTGAGCACCGCCCGCCGAAAAGCGATCGGGCAGATGCTGGAGCAGGAGATCGAGGCGCCGATCAGCAGCTGGTCGATCGAGCTCGGCGAAGGTGACCTCGCGCTCATCCGCTTCACCTTCCCGATCGATCCGTCCGCCCAGCTTCCGAATACCGACGAGCTCGATTCCGCGCTGGTCGAGATGGTGCGCGGCTGGAGCCCGGCGGTCGAGACTGCGCTGATCGCCGCTGCCGGGGCGCCCCGCGCGACGCGCCTTGCGCTGACCTACATCCCGGCCTTTCCGGACAGCTATCGCTCGCGCACCAGCCCAGAGGAGGCCGCGTCCGACATCCTCAGCCTGGCGCAGTTGGCAAGCGCGGACGAGCGTGGGGTCCGCCTGTGCCGCTCGGAGCGACGCGAGAACGAGCTGGAGCTCAAGACCTATCGTCGGGGTGACCTGATACCGTTGTCCGAAGCCGTGCCGGTGCTCGAGAATTTCGGATTCCGTGTGCTTGAGGAAATGCCGACCGCGCTCGCGGGCGGGACAATCGGCTACGTCCATGATTTCCGGCTCGAGCTTCCCGGCGTCGACGACATCGACCCGATCCTGCAGCGCGCGGACATGATCGAGCACGCGATCGCCTGCGTCCTTGGCGGCGCGGCCGAGGATGACGAGTTCAACCAGCTCGTCCTGTTTGCCGGGCTGGATCCGACTGCGGTCGTCTGGATCCGCGCATGGTTCCGCTACGCTCGCCAGACCGGAAGCGCTTTCGGCCTTTTGACGATCGCCGAGGCTCTTCGGCGAGCGCCGGACGCGACCCAGGCGCTGGTGGCGCTGTTCCGGGCGATGCACGACCCCTCCGTCCGTGGCCGCGAGTCCGAGATCGAAAGGTGCCGGGAAAAGTTCGACGATGCGCTCGCGAAGGTGCGCTCGATCGACGACGACCGAATCCTTCGAAGGACCCGGTCGCTGATCGAATCGATCGTCCGCACCAATGCATTCTCGCCCGCCGCTGACGAAGCGATCGCGTTCAAGCTGAACTCGAGCCTCGTGCCCGGACTTCCCGCTCCGGTGCCGTGGCGCGAAATCTGGGTCTATTCGCCACGCGTTGAGGGTATCCACCTTCGCGGCGGGCCGATCGCTCGCGGCGGAATCCGCTGGTCGGATCGGCGCGACGATTTCCGTACGGAAATTCTGGGCCTGATGAAGGCTCAGCTGGTCAAGAATTCGGTCATCGTTCCGACCGGCGCCAAGGGCGGCTTCTACGCCAAGATGCTTCCTCCGCCGAGCGAGCGGGACAGCTGGCTCGCCGAGGGTACGGCCAGCTACAGCATCTTCATCCGCGCTTTGCTGTCGATCACCGACAATATCGTCAACGACAAGGTGGTTCACCCCGACCAGGTGGTTATCCGCGATAAGGATGACCCCTATTTCGTGGTGGCCGCCGACAAGGGCACGGCCAGCTTCTCGGACCTCGCCAACAAAATCGCGCTCGACCGCGGATTCTGGCTCGGCGACGCCTTCGCGAGCGGCGGCTCGCACGGATACGACCACAAGGCGATGGGGATCACCGCGCGCGGCGCCTGGATCTCTGTCCAGCGGCACTTCCTGGAGATGGGGGTAGACGTTCAGACCGACCCGGTGACCGTCACCGGCGTCGGCGACATGTCCGGCGACGTGTTCGGCAACGGAATGCTGCTGAGCAAGGCGATCAAGCTCGTTGCAGCGTTCGACCACCGCCACATCTTCATCGATCCCGACCCCAATCCAAAGTCGAGCTGGAACGAGCGCAAGCGGTTGTTCGAGCTGCCGCGGTCGAGCTGGGACGATTACGACCGGTCGAAGATCTCAACCGGTGGAGGCGTTTTCCCGCGCACGCAGAAGTCGATCCAGCTGTCGAAGCAGGCGCGCACTGCGCTTGGGATCGAGGCGGCAACGGTCGATCCGGCGACTCTGATGAACGCGATCCTCAAGGCGCCGGTCGACCTTCTCTGGTTCGGCGGGATCGGCACCTATGTGAAGGCCTCGACGCAGCCGAACGGCGAGGTCGGTGACCCTGCCAACGACGCGATCCGAGCTGACGGCGAAGAAGTGCGCGCGAAAGTGATTGGCGAAGGCGCAAACCTCGGAGTGACCCAGGCGGGGCGGATCGAATTCGCGACCAACGGCGGGCGGATAAACACCGACTTCATCGACAATAGCGCGGGCGTCGACTGTTCCGACAAGGAAGTGAACATCAAGATCCCGCTCAACCGCGAAATGCGGGACGGGCAGCTCACCTTCGCCAAGCGCAACGCGCTCCTGGTAAAGATGACCGACGAAGTCGCTGACATGGTGCTCGAGGACAACCGGCTCCAATCGCTTGCGCTGTCGATCGCGCACAGCGGCGGGGCGCGGTCGCTTCCAGGCCATGTGCGGACGATCGAGCTACTCGAAGCGTCGGGCCGCCTCGACCGCAAGGTCGAAGGTCTCGGCTCAAGCGACGAGCTCCTTCGGCGCGCCCAGGACAATCGCGGCTTGACTCGGCCAGAGCTGGCAGTCGTCCTGTCGATGTCCAAGATCGCGCTTCAAAGCGCGGCAGAGCCGCTGAAGCTGTCGAAGGAAAAACTTCTCGAGCCGGAGCTGTTTGCGGCGTTTCCCAAGGCGATGCGGACCACCCACGCGGCTGCGATCAGGGCCCACGCGCTTCGCGACGAAATCATCGCCACCCGCGTCGCCAACCGGATGGTCAACCGCCTCGGCCCCGTCGTCGCCCTCGACATGACCGAGGAGGAAGGCGCCTCGCTCGGTCAGGTCGTCGTCGCCTTCCTGATCGCCGAGCGGCTTCTCGACGTCGACAAGCTGTGGGAGCAGATGGAGCATTGCGTGCTTCCGGAGAATGTCCGGATCGAGCTGTTCGGGATCGCCGCCCGTAGCGTCCACGCCCATTTGTCCGACCTTCTCCGCGCTGCCGGCGGGGAGATGAGCGTCAGCGCCTTGTGCAAGCTGCTCGAGCCCGGCGTTCGCAAGATCGGGGCTGCGGCGACGAAGCTGATCCGTTCCGAAGTCCGCAACGAAGCGGCCGCTCGCCGCGACCACCTTCTGGCGCTCGGCGCCAGCGAGGAGATCGTCCGCGGGCTGGTCCGCCTCTACGAGCTGGACGGGGTGTTCGGAATCGCCGCGTTAGCCGCGCGCAAGGGCCTCGACGAACTCGAGCTGACCATCGCCTACACCCGGCTTGGCGAAGCGCTCGGTCTCGACTGGGCCCAGCAACAGCTCGCCCGCGCAACCCCTCGCGATCAGTGGGAACGGTTGCTCACCGCCGGCCTCGCTCGCGACTTCGAGCAGCTTCGAATCGACTTCCTGGGCCGCGCCCGCGGCAAGGATCCCGTCGCCGGAGTCGAGCAGTGGGTCGAGAAGCAAGAGGCGCGGATCGAGCAGTTCCGCGAGTTGATCAATCGCGCCCGGCGCGAGGGGTCGGTCAGCGCAACGATGCTTGCCCAGATCGCGAGCCAGGCGCGGATCCTACTCGCCCGCTAGCGTCCGCGCGTAGAGCCATTGCCGGATCGCCGAGGCGAGGTTCGCCGGCGGCGATGCCTCGAGCCGCTGCGCATCGATTCGCGCAACCAGCGCATTGAGCGGCAGGTCAGCGTCGGCGGCCGCCTTTTCCAGCGCGGTCCAGAAGATCGGCTCGAGCGCGATTGACGTCTCATGGCCGGCGATCGTGACGGACCGCTTCTTCGGCGGCGATGGAGGCGGAGCGGCCCCCATCAATACATGTGCTGCCCGCCGTTGATCGACAAAGTCGAGCCGGTGACGAAGCCGGCATTGTCGTCGCAAAGGAAAGCGACTCCGCGCGCGATCTCGTCAGCGCGGCCGAGCCGGCCGACGGGAATTCGGGCGACGATCTTCTGAAGCACCTCGTCGGGGACGGCCGCGACCATGTCGGTGTCGATATATCCCGGAGCGATCGCGTTCACCGTCACCCCGAACTTGGCTCCTTCCTGGGCAAGAGCCTTGGTGAAGCCGTGGATTCCGGACTTGGCGGCGGCATAATTGACCTGGCCGTACTGGCCTGCCTGGCCGTTGATCGACCCAATGTTGACGACCCGGCCGTAGCCGCGGCCGGTCATGCCCTCGAACACCGCTTTGGCCATGTTGAAGCAGCCGCCGAGATTGGTGTCGATGACGTCCTGCCATTTCTGGTGGTCCATCCGCTTCATCGTCGCATCGCGGGTGATTCCGGCATTGTTGACCAGCACGTCGACCGGGCCGAGGTCCGATTCCACCTGGCAAACGCCCTGCTGGCACGCCTCAAAGTCCGACACGTCCCACTTGTAGGAGCGGATTCCGGTGCGGTCGGTGAATGCCTTGGCCCGCTCGTCATTGCCCATATAATTGGCCGCGACGGTCAGGCCCATGTCCCTCAAAGCGATGCTGATCGCCTCGCCGATGCCGCGCGTTCCCCCAGTGACGATCGCCACCCGAGCCATTGCTGATCTCCCGTTGCTGCGGCTGCGGCGCTTAGGCGGCTGGGAGCCAGCCTTCAAGTTCGCGGCGGACGAGCTCTTCGAGCATCTCCATGCCCTCGGGCGAATCGTTGAGGCAATCGAGCCGGGCAAAGCGCTCGCCGCCCGCGGCGACAAAGGTCTCGCGGCCGCGGATCTCCAGCTCCTCCAGCGTTTCGACGCAATCGGCGGAGAAGCCCGGAGCGGCGATTGCTATCCGGGTGACTCCTTTCGACGGATAAGCTGCGAGCGTCGTGTCCGTCGCAGGCTCCAGCCATTTCGCTCGCCCGAAACGCGACTGGAAGGCGATATCGGTCGGGATCGATAGCTGCTCGTCGAGCAGCCGGGCCGTCTTCTGGCAATGGCAGTGATAGGGGTCACCAAGCTCCAGTGTCCGCTTGGGCATTCCGTGGAAGCTCAAAAGGAGCCGCTGGGGCTCGAAATCGAGCGCCTTCAACTGCCGCTCGATGCTGGTGCGAAGCGCACCGAGGTAGAGAGGGTCATCGTGGTACGGCGGCAAGGTGCGAAGCGCCGGCTGTCGCCGCATGGATGCGACCGCCGCGAACAGCGCATCGAGCGCGCTTGCAGTCGTGGCCGCGCAATATTGCGGGTAGAGCGGCGCCGCGAAAATTCGGTCGCAGCCTGCCTTCACCATCTTCTCGACGGCGGCCTCGATTCCCGGGTTGCCGTAGCGCATCGCAAAGTCGACCCTCACGTCCGCGCCAAGGCGCTTTTGCAGCGCCACCGCCTGACGCCTGGTGATCGCAGCGAGCGGCGAGCCCTCTTCGCTCCACACCTGGCGATAGGCATGAGCGGACTTCTTCGGCCGGGTGCGGAGCACGACGCCGTGAAGGATTGGCCGCCATAGCCATTGCGGGATTTCGATCACTCTCGGGTCCGTCAGGAATTCGGCGAGATACCGCCGCACTGCGCCCGGTTCCGGAGCGTCGGGGGTGCCGAGGTTGATCAGCAGGACGCCGATCCGGCCATGCTCGACCTTCGGGTGATTCGGCGGCGCGGACTTGATCGTCAACGGCCGTAAAGCGCCTTCAGCGCAATGCGATCGACCTTGCCGGTCCCGAGCTTCGGCAGCGGCTCGTCGACGAAGATGAAGCGAGCGGGGATCTTGAAGGCGGCAATCGTCGCGTGAAGGAAGTCGCGCAGCGACTCCGCGTCGAGCGCGTTGCGGGCACGGATCACCGCCACAGGGACTTCGCCCAGCCGCTCGTCCGGCGCTCCGAAAACGGCGGCTTCGGCAACATCGGGGCAGGCATAGCAGGCGGCCTCTACCTCGGCGGTGGAGATGTTCTCGCCGCCGCGGATGATGATCTCCTTCTTGCGGTCGACGATGAAGAGGTAGCCGTCCTCGTCGAGATAGCCGATGTCGCCGGACCGGACGAAGCCATCGGCGGTGAAGATCTCCTTCGTCGCATCGGGATTCTGCCAATAGCATTTCATGTTGGCCGCCGAGCGAATTGCGATCTCGCCCCGCTCCCCTGTCGCGAGGTGTGCGTCGTTCGGGCCGAGGATGGCGATCTCGACGAACGGCTTCTGCGCCCGCCCGGTGGACGCCGGCTTCTCCGCGTAGCTCGACCAGAAATTGCTGCAGCCGACAGCGTTGGTTTCGGTGAGGCCGTAGCCGAGCGCCGGCTGCGCCCAACCGAAAGCCTTTTGCAACCGCTCAACGTGGCGGATGGGGCGCGGCGCACCGCCGGCGGCGATATCCGTCAGCGAGGACAGGTCGTATTTGTCGTGGTCGGGATGCGTCATCAGCTCGAGGCTCATCGTCGGCACCCCGACGAAATAGGTGACCTTCTCCTTCTCGATCAGCCGGAGCGCCTCGCCGGCATCCCATTTGGACATCAGCACCATGCCGCGGCCGATGACGAAGCTGTTCAAAAGGACCGGAACTTCGCCGGTGACGTGGAACAAAGGAACGCTGAGCAGCGTGCGCGGCGGGTTCGGCGGCGGCCGCCCCTCGCTCTCCAGAATCGACAGCAGGGTGAGGAGATGTGACGCATAGGTGTAGACGCCCGTCGTGACGGCCCGATGGGTCGACAGCGCGCCCTTGGATTCGCCGGTCGAGCCAGACGTGAACAGGATCGTGGCCTCGTCGTCGGGAGCGATGTCCGGGAGGTCCGATTCTCCGGCCTCCAGCAATGGAGCCAACGCTTGCTCGATCGGCAGGTCGACATCGATCGAAATGACGTTTGCGGCGGAGATTCGCGCTGCTCTCGTCGAGTCCGCGAGCGCCAGCGCCGGCTTCGTGAGGTCCAGCGCATGCGCCATCTCGTCCGATTGCCACCAGCCATTGAGAAGCGTCGCAACGGCGCCGGCCTTGAGCGCCGCCATGTAGGAGACGATCCACGTAGGGCAGTTGCGCATGGCGATCGCGATCCGATCGCCCTTCGAAATTCCCCTTGCGGCAAGCGCCCGCGCCAGTCTTTCCGACAAGCTGTTCAGCTCGGCGAACGTCAGCCGCTCGCTGCCCGCGACCACGGCCTCGGTCTGCGCGTTGAGACCGCAAAAGGTGCGGAATAGGGCCGGTAACGTGCCGGGAAAGTTGGCGACGAACGGCCTGCCCTGCGCGTCGAGTTCGACCTGAATCCGACCGCCGGGTCCGGTGACGGCAGCAAGGGTCTCGTCGAATTTCCGATCGAGATCACTCGCCATTCAACACACCCGCCGCCGTTTGCCTTTGCCGTACGGCACCTTATGAGACGCGGACCGAAAAGGAAGAGCCTTGCCGACGACCGACCAATCCAATGCGATCGCCTGGACCGACCTTCACCTGTCGCCGGTCGCGCTTCACCTCGGCTTCTTTGACCTCCGCTGGTACAGCCTTGCGTACCTCGCGGGCATCTTCCTCGGCTATTGGTATCTTCTCAAGCTTCTCAAGCAGCCGGGCGCCCCGATGGCGCGGCGTCACGCCGACGATCTGGTCTTCTACGCGGCGCTCGGGATCATCCTCGGCGGCCGCCTCGGCTACGTGCTGTTCTACAACCTGCCCTTCTACGCCCAGCACCCGATCGAGGCGCTCAAGCTGTGGGACGGGGGCATGTCGTTCCACGGCGGCCTCGTCGGCACAGTGCTCGGAATCCTCTACCTCAGCTGGAAGCAGAAGCTGCCGGCGCTCAGGATCCACGATTATGTCGCCTGCGTCGCGCCCATCGGCCTGTTCTTCGGCCGCCTCGCCAATTTCGTGAACCACGAGCTGTGGGGAGCGCCGACCAACGTCCCTTGGGCAATCCGTTTTCCCGAAGTGGTCGCGGGAATGACCGTCCTCGGCCCCCCGCGGCACCCGAGCCAGCTCTACGAAGCGCTGCTCGAGGGGGCCGTCCTGTTCGCGATCCTTGCGTGGATGTTCTGGAAGACGCAGGCCCGCTACGAGCCGGGCAAGCTCGTCGGCGCTTTCGGCTTCTTCTACGGAGTTTTCCGCTTCCTGGTGGAATTCGTCCGCGAGCCCGACCCTCAGCTCACCGGCTTCGCTCATGCAACCGGCCTACACATGGGCCAGTGGCTGTCGCTGCCGCTGATCTTCGGCGGAATCTGGCTGATGTGGACCGCCAAGGCCCGCCGGGTGCGCGTCGAACCGACCCTCGGGACCGCGAGCGTCTCTTGACCCCGCTGGAGCGGGCGCTCCGGGACCAGATCCTTTCCGAAGGTCCCATCACGGTCGAAGCCTTCATGCACGCGTGCAACGCTTATTATTATGCGACCCGCGATCCGCTCGGCACCCGTGGCGACTTCACGACGGCGCCGGAAATCAGCCAGATGTTCGGCGAGCTCATCGGCGCGTGCCTCGCCGCCTGCTGGGCAGCCGCCGAGAAGCCTGAGGATGTAATCTACATCGAGCTCGGGCCTGGCAGAGGGACGTTAGCAGCGGATGCGCTGCGCGTGCTTCGGTCCGCGGGCCTCGATCCGCCGGTCCATTTGGTCGAGACGAGCCCGATCCTACGCGGCGCCCAGGCGGAGGCGGTTCCCGGAGCGACCTGGCACGACGATCTATCGACCCTGCCCAACTCGCCGATGCTGGTCGTAGCTAATGAATTCCTCGACGCGCTCCCGGTCCGCCAGCTGGTCGACGGGATCGAGCGCAAGGTGACCGCGGCCGCCGGCGGGCTGGCCTTCGACCGCGACGGGACGATCGTCGAGCAGTCGCCGGCGCGCGGCGAGGCCGTGGCCGAAATCGCTAAGCGCCTCATCAGCAACGGCGGCGCGGCGCTCATCATCGATTACGGACATGAACGCAGCGCGCCCGGCGACACCCTTCAGGCGGTCCGCGGCCATCGCTACGCTCCGGTTCTCGACAAGCCGGGAGAACAGGATTTGACCGCCCATGTCGATTTCGAGGCCGTAGCGAAGGCCGCCGTGGACGCCGGAGCGAAAGTCACCCGGCTCGTCACCCAGCGCCAGTGGCTCGAGCGTCTCGGCATATCGGCACGAGCCGAGGCGCTCGCCGCCGCCCATCCCCACCGTGCCGAGGAGATTGGGGCCGCGCGGACACGTCTGACGGCCCCGGGCGGGATGGGCGATTTGTTCAAGGTGCTGGCGATCCACTCGCCCGACTGGCCGTCTCCGGCGGGGCTCGAATGAGCGTCGAGGTGATCCGCACGAATGTGCTCGCAGGTACGCCGCACGGCTTCCTTGGCCGGAGAGGCGGCGTCTCGACGGGCATAGTCGCTGGTCTGAACGTCGGCACGGGCAGCACGGACCAGCCTGAGGCAATCGCCGAGAACCGGAAGCGCGCGGTCGAGGCGGTGCTTCCCGCCGCCCAGCTGGCGACGGTCTACCAGGTCCATTCCGGCGACGCCGTGGTCGTTCAGTCTCCCTGGCCGCACGACCAGCGGCCGAAGGCCGACGCAATGGCGACCGACAGGCCTGGAATCCTTCTCGGAATCCTCACCGCCGACTGCGCGCCGGTTCTGCTCGCCGACGCTGAAGCGGGCGTCGTAGGGGCAGCGCACGCAGGCTGGCGCGGAGCGCTTGCCGGAGTGACCGACTCTGCAATCGCCGCGATGGAAAGCCTCGGCGCAAGGCGCGAGCGCATCGCCGCGGCCATCGGTCCGTGCATCGGTCAGGCCAGCTACGAGGTGGACGAAGCCTTCCGCCAGCGCTTCGTCGAAGCCGACGAAACCAACGACCGCTTCTTCGCGACCGTCGCCGGTCAGCGGCCGCACTTCGACCTCGAAGCGTACGTCGCCTCGCGCCTCGCCGCCGCAGGACTCGCTTCCGTCGAGCCGCTCGGCCTCGACACCTATGCCGATGCGGACCGTTTCTTCAGCTACCGACGCGCGACCCACAACCGCGAGCCCGATTACGGGCGCCAGATCAGCCTCATCGGGCTTGCCTGACCGCATCTCCCTTTCCGGCCGACCCAATCATCGGCTAGGGCCCGGCGATGACGAACGAAAACGAAAACGAGCTTAGCGGAACGCAGAAGCGCCGGCCCAAGCAATCGCCGACCAAGATCGGCAATCACCAGCTCAGCCCCTCGACCCTGATGATGGGCTACGGGTTCGACCCGGAGCTCAGCGAAGGCTCGCTGAAACCGCCCATCTTCCTCACCTCCACCTTTGTTTTCGAGAATGCGGCCGCGGGCAAGCGCTTCTTTGAAGGCGTGACCGGCAAGCGCCCCGGCGGCGCGGAGGGCCTGATTTACTCCCGCTTCAACGGCCCGAACCAGGAGATCCTCGAAGATCGCCTGAGCCTGTGGGAGGACGCCGACGACGCTTTGTCCTTCTCCAGCGGAATGTCGGCAATCGCGACGCTCCTGCTCACCTTCGTCCGCCCCGGCGATGTCGTCGTCCACTCCGGCCCGCTCTACGCGGCGACCGAGACTTTGATCGCCAAGATCCTCAGCCAGTTCGGCGTGTCGTGGGTCGACTTCCCCTCAGGCTCGACGCGCGAGGAGATCGACGCGACCATCGAGCGCGCTAAGACCATGGGCCGGGTCGCGCTCATCTATCTCGAAAGCCCGGCGAACCCGACCAACCAGCTTGTCGACGTGGAAGCCGTCGCCGCAGCGCGGAAGGCGGCTTTCAAGCCGGACGAACTGCCGCCGATCGCGATGGACAACACCTTCCTGGGGCCGTTGTGGGCGAAGCCGCTCGCGCAAGGCGCTGACCTAAGCATCTACAGCCTGACCAAATATGCCGGCGGGCACAGCGATCTCGTCGCCGGCGGGCTCGTCGGCCGCAAGGACCTGATCAACCAGGTGCGCAGCATGCGCAACACGATCGGCACCATTTGCGACCCCAACACCGCCTGGATGCTACTGCGCAGTCTCGAAACTCTCGAGCTCAGGATGGAGAAGGCGGGAAGGAATGCCGAAAAAGTCTGCGCCTTCCTCCGCGATCATCCCAAGGTCGAGAAGGTCGGCTACCTCGGCTTCCTCGAAGAGGGGTCGCGCCAGGCCGACATCTACAACCGCCACTGCACCGGCGCCGGATCCACCTTCTCCCTCTACCTGAAGGGCGGAGAGAAGGAGGCGTTCGCCTTCCTCGACTCCCTGCAGATCGCGCATCTCGCGGTCAGCCTTGGCGGCACCGAGACCCTCGCCAGCGCTCCGGCTGCGATGACCCACCTGTCGGTGCCCGACGACCGCAAGGCCGCGCTTGGGATCACTCCGAACCTGGTGCGGATCTCCATCGGCGTCGAGAATGCCGACGACCTCATCGCCGACTTCGCGAACGCTCTCGAAGCGGTCTAGTCCGTAAGGAAGCGGGCGACCACGTCCTGGCCTAGCCGCGTCGGACGCATCGTTACCGCGTCGAGGCAACACCACGAGCTCCGCACCTCGGCAAGAACCTCTTCGCCGCGCTTCACGACTGTGGTGAAAAAGCTCCGCGCGCCGTGCACCTTTTCGGCGATCACTTCGGCGACGACCCGGTCGTTCAGGAAGGTCGGCTTGCGATAGGTGATCTCATGCTTGAGCGCGACCCAGAGGTGCTTGGCGACGGCCTCGGCTGGGGCCATGCTCTGCCAGTAATGGACGACCGCGTCCTGAACCCACCGAAGGTACACGGAATTGTTGACGTGCCCCATGGTGTCGATGTCCTGTTCGGCGACACTGATGTCGTGGCGAAACATTTGCAGCCTCCTCGGCTCGACAATCGGCCCTGACCGCAGCCGTTACAAGGGGTTGGCGCAGCTATTTCCCGATTTGGAGGCTAACGCCCCCAATCCTCGACCGCCCAGCCCCGCTCGGCGTCGAAAGCAGTCACGGCAACTTTGGGTGGAAAACGGACATCTATTCAAGCGCTGCGTGTTTGCCGTAGCGTTTGACGATGGGTCGGCTCAGTCGCGCAGCATCGCTCGCCGTTCTGGCTATGGCACTGACTTCATGTCAGCCACCAAGCCGAGACATCGTGGTTGTATGGCGGAACGGCCAGCTTGTCGTGGACTTCCCGTGGAGCTTGTGGCGGCTCGTCGGTCTTCAAGACAAATCGTACTGCATCCGGCGGGTTGAGCTATTCGATGCGTCCAAGTTGTTGTGGACATTGGATAAGAATGAGGCCGGGCCGATCTATCATTCTTGCCTCGAAGTAACGATGCCGTTGCGCATCGGTATGCCAATCGCTGGGTTCGTGTCGAAAGGGCAGCCCGCACTCCGTGCTGGCTCAACCTACGGCGTGGCAATTAGTGGCATCGGCGATGGTCGAGTGGACTTCACCTTACGCGGACATGGTTCACCAACAATCGAAACAGATTGGAAGAAACAGATTGAGCCACCCTGTGGCAGCTACTTCGGCGAGTGTAAGCGCTAGTGCTCTAGTGTCCGCAATGGGTCGATGGCGGTCGCGGCAGGTTTGGGTGGAAAGCGGACATTAGCTTCGGGTGGCACCCTTTCCCCACAACGTCAGCACTGTGGACACCGGCAGGAGTAGGATTGCTACCCCAAAAGGCACAAGATTGTAGGTCATCTCGCGTGCGGGTGGGACGAAAGCAGAAAGCCCTCCTGCCACGAGCAACGGCATTGAAATGCCTATCGCCAACAGCATTGAACGAGAAGTGGGCGAGGCGACACGGCTAGAAAACCGCCCAAGTGTGAATGATCCAATCGTAATCATAGCGACAGCGACAAGGATGGTTGCCAGGTCAATCACGTCTCCCATGCCATCACATACCCGACGGAGCTGACACCTGCCATTCCTGTCGCGGCAAGTTTGGGTGGAAAGCGGACGTTAGCGCTTCCCCCCGACCAGCACGTAGAGAGCCGCCCAAAACAGCCCCGAGGCAACAAATCCGATAACACCCCAAGTTGTATCGCCCAGCGCTACTAGGGCCGCTGAAATTACAGCCGCGATGATGACGCACGAAAGCGCCGGTCCAGGCATCCGCATGAAGGGTAGATTGGTCGGGCCAGCCAATGTCCGCAATGGGTCGAAAGCAGTCACGGCAACTTTGGGTGGAAAGCGGACGCGGCGTCAACGCTTGTGCAGGCGTCGGATCGACAGCAGAAAGAATGCGACCATCAAAATGATCGCAACGCTCGTTGCCACGATCCAGGAATAGCCAAGCCACACGATCAGCTCCCGCACGAGAGCAGCGGTCAGGACTAGAGCGACAAGCCACCAACGGGACACATTTTCCCGCTCGCACCTACTTGGGTCGAAAGCAACCAAACGTCTGCAATGGGTGGAAACCAGACACTATTGCCCTGACGCGGTTTCTCTCGCTGCCACAATGCTGGGGGCCTCTCGTAGCTTGTCCAAGCTCGTTAGAATGAGCACCGGATCCCCGTCCCGCTCTTGCACGACAAACCCATTAGCTACTGCCTCAAAACCAAGCACGTCTTCCCGCTGAACCGCAACACTCACCAGCTTCATGAACTCAGGTGGCGCGTCGCCAATGAAAGTTATGGGGACTTGAACGCCAGGACATGAGTTGAGCAAAACCTTGGTGCCAAGTTCACCAAAGATGAAACCTTTGACCGGCGTTTCACCCAAGCGCTGACCTACACGGGAACACTGCGACTTTGCCAGTTCAGGCGGTTCTGATGTGCACGAGGTTGCGGTGGCAATCAGGATCAGCAGAGCTGCTCGGATTGATGTGTTCATTCGTGCAGTATCTGTGGGTTAGCTAATGTCCGCAATGGGTCGAAAGCAGACATTAGCCCCAATCTTCCACGGCCCACCCTCTCTCCACGGCCATGCGCGCAAGCCGGTCATGCGGGTTCACCGCCACCGGCTCGTCCGACCAGTTGAACGCCGGCTCGTCGGACGCGTGGTCGGAATAGAAGCGGACGTGGCCGTGCTTGCCGAGCAGGCCTGATTTTTCGACCCAGTCGGCGATCATCCGCATCTTCTCCTCGCCGTAGCAATTGCTGCCTTCGATCCGTGCGTGCACGCGCTCATCGAGGCCGATCACCGAGCCGGTGGCGATCACGTCGTCGAAATGCAGCCGCTCGGCGATCGCGTCGGCGTAGAGGCGGTACGATGCGGTCGCGAGGACCAGCCGGCGTCCTTCGGAGCGGTCACGTTCGATTGCCTTCCGAGCGCCCGGCCGGATGTTGCGGGCGATGGTCGCATCGGCGAAGCTTTCCGCCAGCGGCATGAGGTCTCGCCCATGGACCTTGTGGCCGATCAACAGCGTCTGGCAGATCTCCTTCAGCCGGCCGCGGTCGAACAGGCCCATCGCATAAGCCAGCATCGCCAGGACCACGACGGGGGCAAAGACCAGCCGCCATTGCTGCCGCCGCATGGCGCAGTGGATCAGGAACAAGGTATAGGTCGGGCGACGGGTGATCGTCCGGTCGAGATCGTAGACCGCAAGGTCGCTCATGAGCGTTCCTTGAGCAGCTGCTCGACCAGCCCGTGATCCGCAAGCTTGTCGACGTCGACCGCCGCGAGCGGGTCGGACAGGTCGACCGCCTCGATCTTGGCCCCCAGCCTTTCGCCGATCCTGTCGAGCGTCTGGTGGATGGTCCGGAGCCGAAGCGCCGCTCCGACGAAGGTGAGCGGTCCAAGCGCCCACAGCAATGACCAGGCTTTCTTCCGGTCCTGCTCGATCGACCGCCACACTTCGAGCGCGGGAAGCACCTTCTTGCCGCTCAGCAGGAACATGTTCGCGCCGCTGTAGGCGCCCGAACGGAAGCGAATCCAGGTCCGCTGCGACCTCGGCAAGCGCGCCATCAAATTTTCGCGCTCGACCACGCCGATCGCGATGTCGGCAAGCTCCCCCAGGTCGCAGAATTCGTCGATCATGCCGTGGTCGAGAAGAACGTGGTCGGCGGTGGTGACGAACAGCGGCCATTCCAAGGTAGGGTCGAAGCACATGCGCTCGAGAGTTGCGGCGATCGATCCGAGCGACTTCTCGACGCTGAGCTTGGGATGCGCGGGCAAGGCCTCGGCTATCCGCTCAGGCTCCTGCGCGAGCACCAGCACCCGCGAGAAGCGGGGCGAGGCGAGCAGGGCCTCGACCGGCCAGCGAACCATCGGCTTGCCGCCGACGGGCACGAGGGCCTTGAGGTCGGTCCCGAAGGCCGCCGCAAGCGGGTCGCTCCCGGGCCTGGAGCCGGCCAGGACGACCGCGATCATGTCAGCCAGGACACGACCGGCTCCCCCCGCCACGCGCGCATCTCGGCCTGCGCCAGGCGGACGGTGTGGAAAATCAGCGACAGGATCGTCCACGCGCCGACGAGCTCGAGCCCGACGTCCGGCCGCCCCGCGAGCAGGGCGAGGACGAGGAGCACCATGTTCGGGTTGCGGCGGGCAGTGACCAGCCGGAATCGGCTGTCGATCGGCCGCCACACGTGGATGTGCATGGCGAAGCGCTTGATGAAGATGCCTTCGATCACGCGTTGCGCGACATAGCCGATGACGATCGTTGCCAGCAGCATCGTCTCATAGACCGGCTCCAGCGGGCGGCCGTAAGTCCCCAGCCCGTGCGCCCAGGCCCAGTACCAGAAGGGCGGGTGGATGAGGTCGATCCCGTGGTCGAGCACCTCACCCCATCGCGACGAGGTCCCCGTGCAGCGCGCGAGCTTCCCGTCGACGGTGTCGAGCACCATGAAGATGAAGCCCGCGGCCACTCCCAGCCAGTAATTGCCGAACCAGAAATAGAAGAAGGCGAGGACGCACAGCAGCCCGCCGAACGCGGTGATGACGTTGGGGGTCAGCCCCGCCTCGGCCGCCCAGCGGGTCAGGTAGAAGGCCGGCCGTCGCCACAGGTAGAGCGTCAGCACGTCGGTAACGCCCTTGTACGAGGCGTCGTATGCCGCGCGCTCGACGTCGCCCGCGGTCTCTTCGCTCAGCGGAAGGACGAACGGCCGCTCGCGTTTCCTCAGCTCGTCGTAAGTGATCTCGGCATTCTGCGAGTCCAGCCGTTCCAGCCCTTCGAGGGAACCTCCGGCGCCGGTCATCGCCTGCTCGACCGGGGTCCGCGAATGGCCGACCGGGACGTGCGCGAGCACCGGGTGACCCTCGAACTCCAGCACGCTCCCCGGTCGCGTCGCCATCACCCGCAGCCACGCCGGGTCCCAGGCGAAGTCCATGTTCGCAAGGAGCGCCGGACTGCCCCCAGGGATGGAATCCACCCTCTCGAAGCCCGCATTTGCGGCCAGCCGGCAGGCGCGCTCGCGGCCCTCCAGCCCAAAGACGCGGGCCGAATTGTCACCGACTGGAAGGAAAACAGGGCGGCTTTGCTCGTCCATTCGGCAGTTTCTTTAGGGGCGCATCGGCAAGCATGAAAGTGGCTGGGCCTCGACATGCTTGCTGGATCACAAGATTTCGCGCACTCTTCCGCGCAGATGGACGGTGATCCGCCAGAGGGGGCTGAAGGAGACGGGGCGACTTACCGCATGGCGGGGTCGATCACGATCTCGCGCGCTGCGACCACGGCACGCGAGATTGCCGACCATCCCGACCCGCTGACCATAGACCTCAGCAATGTCAGGAACATGGACACTGTCGGCGCCTGGCTGGTCTATCGCACTGTCCGCGACCGCAACGCCAAGGTGACGGGAGCGAGCGAACAGGTCACGAGCCTGCTCGAGCAGGTCGCCGATGCCGACCACCCCGTTAAGGTCCACCCGGAAGAGCGGGGTGGATTCATCCGCGTGGTTCGCGAGCTTGGCGAATGGGTCGCGGAGGCGGGCGTCACCCTCGTCGGCCTTCTCGGCTTCTTCGGGGCGACGCTGATCGGCTTCGCCAACCTGATCAAGCGGCCCAAGCGTTTCCGGGTCAACGCCGTCGTCCAGCGCTTCGACGTCGTCGGAGTGCGTGCTCTCGGAATCATCGGGCTGATGAGCTTCCTGATCGGGATCGTCGTCGCCCAGCAGGGCGCGGTCCAGCTCCAGCAGTTCGGAGCCGAAATCTACACGATCAACCTGATCGGCCGGATCACCGTCCGCGAGCTCGGCACCTTGATGACGGCGATCATGGTCGCGGGCCGCTCCGGCTCCGCATTCGCCGCGCAGATCGGCACGATGAAGATCACCGAGGAGATCGACGCGATGCGGACGATCGGAGTCTCGCCGGTCGAGGCGCTGGTCATTCCGCGCCTGATCGCGACGGTGATCATGATGCCCTTGCTTGCCTTCTGGGCGATGCTGATGTCGCTGATCGGCGGCGGGATCTTCGTCTGGCTGGTCCTGTCGATACCTCCGCTCACCTACATCCAGCGGCTGCAGGAGGTGATCCCGATCACCGACCTTTGGATCGGCCTCATCAAGGCGCCGGTTTTCGGGTTCATCATCGCTCTTGCCGGATGCTTCCAGGGCATGCTCGTGGAGGGCAATTCGGAGGAAGTCGGGCAGCGGACGACGACCGCCGTTGTCCAGTCGATCTTTCTAGTGATCGTGCTCGATTCCGTCTTCGCCGTCTTCTTCAGCTCGATCGGGTGGCGGTGATGACGAACCCGAAAGACTGCTCGCCGGTCATCACCGTCCAGGGGCTTCGCAACAGCTTTGGCGAGCAGGTCGTCCACGAGAATCTGGACCTGACCGTCTGCCGCGGCGAGATTCTCGGCGTCGTCGGTGGGTCGGGAACCGGCAAGTCGGTCCTAATGCGCTCGATCATCGGCCTCCAGAGGCCCGACGAGGGCGAGGTCGAGGTCCTTGGCGAGAGCATGATCGACCGCGACGAGGACGAAGCGAAGAACATTCGCCGGCGCTGGGGAATTCTCTTCCAGAACGGTGCCCTCTTCTCGACGCTGACGGTCGCGGAGAATGTCGAGGTGCCGATCCGGGAATATTTCCCCTACATCGACAAGCAACTGATGGACGAGATCGCGTCCTACAAGATCGCGATGAGCGCCCTTCCCCAAGATGCCGGCCCGAAGTTCCCTTCGGAACTGTCCGGAGGCATGGTGAAGCGCGCCGGCCTCGCGCGGGCGCTCGCGCTCGACCCCGAGCTCCTGTTCCTCGACGAGCCGACCGCCGGCCTCGATCCGATCGCGGCTGCGTCGTTTGACGAGCTCATCCTTTCGCTCCAGAAGAAGCTGGACCTCACCGTCTTCTTGATCACCCACGACCTCGACACATTGTACGCCATCTGCGACCGTGTCGCGGTGCTTGCTGACAAGAAAGTGATAGCGGTCGGAACGATCCCGGAATTATTGGCTTTGGACCACCCCTGGATCCAGGAATATTTCAACGGGCCGCGTGGACGTGCCGCGGCGGACACGGCTGAGGAAAAGGTCGACGCCTGATGGAAACGCGGTCGAACTACATCTTGGTAGGCGCAGTCACGCTGGCGATGCTCGTCGGCTTGCTGATCTTCACGGTCTGGCTTGCCGGCCTGTCGAACCGGGAAACCCGATGCTTCGACATCTACTTCACTCAAGGCGTAGGCGGGCTGAACAAGGGCTCCAACGTCACCTTCAACGGTGTTCCCGTCGGCCAGATCAGCAAGATCTCGCTACTCCCCGACCGGCCCGAGTTCATCTGGGTCCGCATCGACGTCGAGCGCGAAACTCCGGTCGTCCAAGGCACGACCGCGGAAATCCACGGCGTCGGCTTTACCGGCGTTAGCGAAATCCAGCTGACCGGCGCATCGCGGGGCGCGCCCCCGATCCAGCAGACAGGTCCGCAAGGCTGCCCCGTCATTCCGTCGAGCACCAGCGGCCTTGGCGCGTTGCTCAACAGCGCTCCGGAGCTGATGGAACGCATCCAGAGGCTCACCGAACGTCTGACCGAGCTACTGTCCGACAAGAACCAGAACGCGATCTCCGACATCCTCGAGAATGTCGATCGCACCACCAAGGTGCTTGCAGACCGCGCTCCCGATCTCGCAGACACGCTCCGCGACACTCGGGTGGCGGTCCACAACGCCGGCATTGCGGCCGAACAGGTCGGAGCGCTTGCGCGGAACACCAACGCGCTTGTCACCGACCAGGGCCGCCCCGCGGTGGAGAACCTGAACAAGGCGATAGCTTCGGTTCAGTCGGCCGCCGACAATCTCGATGCGATGCTCAGCGACGCCCGGCCCGGAGTTCAGAACTTCAGCAAGTCGACGCTGCCCGAGCTCAATCACCTGGTCCGCGACCTTCGCGAGCTGACGCAGTCGCTCGAAGGGGTCTCGTCGCGGGTCGAGCAAGGCGGAATCGGCGGCGCTCTCGGGCCTGAGAAGCTGCCCGACTACAAACCGGGGAAGAAGCAATGAGAGCGTTGATGCGTTCGGCCACCGCAGTGACATTGGCAGCGTGCCTTGCAGGTTGCGCCCTCATGGGCGGAGGCAAGGCGCCGCCTTACCTGTTCACGCTAACGCCTGAAGCGGCTCCGGCTGCTCCTGCGCGGTCGGCGGCGGTGGGGCAGACGGTGACGATCCGAACGCCAGTCATCGCCAAGGAACTGAGGACCGTGAGAGTGCCGGTGCAGGTAAGCCCGACGGTCATTCAATATGTCCCCAATTTCCAGTGGGTCGATACGCCGGACAAGCTGTTCCAGGGGCTCGTCGAGGAAACGGTTCGACGTACTACAAATCGCGTGGTGCTCGACCCCAGCCAATCGGCGCTCGATCCGGGCCTCGTGGTCAGCGGACAGCTCAATCGCTTCGGATATGACGCGCAGCAAGGCACGGTCGTCGTGCGATATGATGCCGCGCTTGCAACCCAAGGCGGCACCCACGTCGAAACCCGCCGCTTCGAGGCATCGCTCCCGGCGGATGGAACCTCGACGACGGTTGCTCCCGCATTGAATCAGGCAGCCAACCAGGTCGCCACTCAGGTGGCGCAATGGATCGGCGGCTAACTCAAACGAGCGACTTGCTGACCTGCTCGTAAAGATCTTTCGACAAGCCCGGCGTCGACAAAATCCGCTCCAGTTCGGTGCGCATGAGCGCCGCGCGCTTCGGCTCGAATCTCTGCCATCTGCCGAACGGCGGAACCAGCCGAGCCGCAACCTGCGGGTTCAGCTTGTCGGCCTTCAGGATCAGGTCCGCGAGGAAGCGGTAGCCGCGGCCGGATTCGTCGTGGAATGCCCACTGGTTCATGCCGAAGCTGATCGCGATCGAACGAAGCCGGTTCGGGTTGGCAGGATTGAACTTCGGATGCTCCGCGAGAGCCACCACCTGGTCGACCGTGTCCGGGCGCTGCGCCGCCGCCTGCACCCCGAACCATTTGTCGATCACGAGCGGATCGTCCTCGTAACGGGCGTAGAAGGCGTCCAGCGCCTCCTTCCGCTGCGGAGCTTCGAGCGACGCAAGCACCATCATCGCGCCCTGACGGTCGGTCATATTATCCGCGGCGCCGAACTGAGCCTTCGCGAGCTTCGCGCCATTTGCCGGATCGCCGGCAGCGAGAAGGCCGAGCGCTACGGTCCGAAGGCGGCGCGCGCCCTTCGCTTCCGCGCTCACGTCGTGCCCCGGCTGGCCACCGCCGCGCTGCGCGTTGGCGAGCTCGCTTGAAAGGTCCCGGCCGATCACCGAGCGAAGCTGCTCGCGCGCCGCATGAATCGCTGCAGGGTCGATGACATCCATCCGGTCGCCGACCATGCTTTCGCTGGGCGGCAGGATGACTTCAGCCTTGAACGCGCTGTCGAGCTGGTTTGAACGAAGCGTGTCGCCGACGGCGCGGATTACCGGCTGAGGATCGACCGTCTCGCCCTTCGCCGTGGAGATCAGCCAGCGAAGCATCAGCTCCTGCATCGCCTCGTAGCGGGCGAACGGGTCGGTATCGCTTGCGGCCAGCTTCTCGAGGTCGTCGGGCTTCCGATCTACGTCGAGGACGATAGGTGCGGAAAAGCCGCGGTTGATCGACAGCAGGGCCGGCTCGCTGATGTTATCGAACTCGACCGTCGCCTCGGACTCTTCGAGTAGGATCAGCCGCTCGGACGCGATCTCGGCGCCGCTCTCCTCGCCGATCAACGCCGTCTTGAGCGGTATCGCCATCGGCTTCTTCACCGGTTGGCCGGGAGTCGCAGCGACCGACTGGCGGAGATGAAGAACGGCCTTGCCGCCCGTCTGCTCGAGCCGCGCGGTGACGTGCGGGGTCCCCGCCTGCGAATACCAGAGCTTCAAATGCGTGAGGTCGACCCCGCTCGCATCCTCGAGCGCCTTGACGAAATCGTCGCAGGTCGCGGCCTCGCCATCGTGCCGCTCGAAATAGAGGTCGGTCCCGGCGCGGAATTTCTTCTCTCCTAGGACCGTCTTCATCATCCGGATCAGCTCGGCGCCCTTGTTGTAGATCGTCGCGGTGTAGAAGTTAGAAATCTCGATATAGCTGTCCGGCCGGACGGGGTGCGCGAGCGGTCCCGAATCTTCCTGGAACTGGATCATCCGAAGCGTGCGGACGTCATCGATGCGCTTGACCGCCGGGCTTCCGATGTCTGCGCCGAAGCTCTGGTCGCGGAAGACCGTGAAGCCTTCCTTCAGGCTCAGCTGGAACCAGTCGCGGCAGGTCACTCGGTCGCCCGACCAGTTGTGGAAATATTCGTGCGCGACGACCCTGGCGATATTGTCGAAATCGCCGTCGGTCGCGGTATCGGGATCGGCGAGAATGTAGGCCGAGTTGAAGATGTTCAGCCCCTTGTTCTCCATTGCGCCCATGTTGAAGTCGGAGACTGCGACGATGTTGAACAGGTCGAGGTCGTATTCGCGGCCGTAGACTTCTTCGTCCCACCGCATCGCCCGCTTCAGGCTCTCCATCGCGTGGCTGGTCTTTGGAAGGTCGGCTTCGCGAACCCAGATCCCCAGCTCGACCTTGCGGCCGGACATGGTGGTGAAGCTGTCGCGGTTGGCCTTCAGGTCCCCGGCGACGAGGGCAAACAGGTAGCAGGGCTTAGGGAACGGATCCTCCCACTCGGCCCAGTGGATGCCGTCTGCGCCTTCGCCGGATTCAATCGGATTTCCGTTGGTCAGCAGGATCGGAAACTTCGCCTTGTCCGCTTCCATCCGGACCCGGTAGCGGCTGAGCACGTCGGGCCGGTCAGGGAAGAAGGTGATCCTGCGGAATCCTTCCGCCTCGCACTGGGTGCAAAGCATCCCGTTGGATGCGTAAAGGCCCATCAGCTTCGTGTTCGCGGCCGGGCTGAATTCGGTGTCGATCCCGACCTCGTGCTTGCCGGGTGTCAGCGGGATGAGGAGGTCGTCCCCGTCCATCAACCAGCTGTCGAGTGGCGAGCCGTCCACCCAGACTCCCAGCGGCGTGAGCTCGTCGCCGTTGAGGCAAAGGACGTCGCTGCTTTCAGCGGCGGCGTTCGGCTCGACGTCGAGGATGGCCTGCACCCGCGTCTTTCCTAGGCCGAGGGTGAACTTCAGCCGGGTGTTCGGCACCTTCCACGGATAGGGACGGTAGTCCTCACGTCGGATTTCGACATGTTGTGGGCTTTGCGGGGCTTCCGCGTTCACTCTGACGTCCATTGAGGCGGCTTAAGCTGCGTCGGGCGACTGCACAACCAAGCGGCCTCTGCTCATCGCCACCAGCATTCCGGCGAGCGTTAAACCGGCGCCGAGCATTGCGATCGCGTTCCAGCGGTAGGATTCGACGACGGTCGAGATCGCCATCGCGATTACCGGGACCAGCACGCTGGAATAGGCCGCCTTGCCGGGCCCGATCTTGCGCACCACCGGAAAGTAGAGGCTGAATCCGAGCGCAGAGGCGGCCAGCGCAAGGTAAAGCATTCCCGCCCAATAGCCCGGGCGGCTGGTGAATACGGGCGGACCGGAGACGAACCACGCAACCGCGATGTCGATCACCGCTCCAATCGCCATCGACCATGCGAGCAGGCTAGCCAGGTGGTGCCTGCGGACATGTTCGCGCGCCTGGTAGACGTTGGCCGCGGAAGCCGAGGTGAGGCCCAGCAGGGTGAAGCCGATTCCGGTCAGCACCTGTGCCGTGGGAGCGGGATTGGCGCGGAGCTCATGGAGGCACAGGAGCACGATGCCGGCGATCGCAAGGGCCGAACCGATTGCGAAGCGGCGCCCCGGCCGCTGGCCGAGGAAGATCCAGCCGAGCAGGCTGTTGGGGATCAGCAGCAGAGCGAAGATCGTGGCCACCACGCCCGAGGTGATATGCCGTTCCGCCAGGTACACGGCGTTGAAGTTGATGCAGAATTGGGCGATCCCGATGAACAAGGCCGCCTGCATCCCCTGCCGGTCGAGCATCAGCGGCCTGCCCTTGAACCGCGCAAGCATGGCCATCGCGATTGCGGCGATGACGAAGCGGTAGCTCACCGACCATTGCGCCGGGACCGTGCCGAGCTGGTCGCGGATGACGATCCAGGTGGAGCCCCAGACGCTGGTGAAGATGATGAATGGGAGGACGATCTCGAGGAAGGTCGAGGTCCGCCGCTCGGTCACAGCGCGCGGATCGCTTCCGCGAGCTTGGCGACATCGTCGCCGTCCTGGTCCCAACTGGTGACGAAGCGGATTTCGCCCGGTCCCCAGTCGTAGAAGTCGAAGCCCTTGGCTCGAAGCGCCAGCGCTTCGTCGGGGCTAGCCCGGAGGAAAATCTCATTCGCCTCCACTGGATAGACCAGCCGGCCGGGGGCCGCGGAAGCGAGCGCCTGCGCCGCTGCATTGGAGGCGCGGGCATTGGCAAGCCATAGGTCGCCTTCGATCAGGGCCAGGATCTGCGCCGCGAGCATCCGGCCCTTGGACGACAGGTGTCCCGCCCGTTTGCGGCGGACGGCAACCTCGTCTGCAAGCTCGGTCTTGAAGAGGATCAACGCCTCGGCATTGAGCCCGCCATTCTTCACGAACCCGAAGGACAGCGCATCGACACCTGCGCGCCAGGTCATGTCGGCGGGGCTGTCGCCGGTGCTGGCGATCGCATTGGCGAAGCGGGCGCCATCCATGTGCATTGCCAGACCATGGGTGCGCGCCAGATCGCCGAGCGCCGCGACCTCGGACGCGCGATAGACGAGACCATATTCGGTCGCGTTCGTGATGGAGATCGCCGCCGGCTGCACCTGGTGTACGTCCTTGCGAACGCTGCGCACGCCCTCGTCGACAATCTCTGGCGTCACTTTCGCTCCCGGGCCGTCGAGAAGCATCAGCTTGGCCCCGCCGGTGAAAAAGCCGGGAGCTCCGGCTTCATCGACCTCGATGTGCGCATCCCTGTGGCAGAGGATTCCGCGATAGGGCGGGCAGAGCGCGGCGAGCGCAAGGCAATTGGCCGCGGTGCCCGTGCTAACCCACAACGCGCGCACCTCCCGCTCGAAAAGCTCCGAGAAAGCGCTGTCGAGGCGAGCGCTCCACTCGTCGCCGTCATAGGCGGTGTCGAGCCGGTTCGACTGCAGGATCGCTTCCATCACCTCGGGGTGAGCAGCGGCCGCATTGTCGGAGAAGAAGCGCATTGCGGCGCTCAAGCCCAAGGCCGGAGCAATGGCAAGGTCAGAAAATCGACACCTGGTCGCCGTCGAACCTGAGGCGCGCTGTCAGGAGTGCCCGGAACACGTTGTAGCCGCCCGTGCCCGGGAAGAAGGCGTGGAAGAAAATGTGCGGAGTGCCGTCCGGACCCTCGGCGATCGAGGGATGGCCCGGCGCGGTCCAGTTGCGCGACGAACTCAGGAGCGCCTTCTGGTGCTTGCGATAGGGACCGAGCGGGTCGTCGGCGACCGCGACGCCGATTCCATAGGCCGGGTCGGTGAAGTCGTTGGCGGCGTAGAAAAGGAAGTAGCGGCGATCCTGTTTCCAGACGAACGGCCCCTCGACCAGGTGGCCTTCCCAATCCAGGTCATTGGCGATGATGGTCACCGGGCTTCCGACGAAGGACGAGCCGTCGTGCCTGAGCCGCTGGGCGAGGATCGGAGTCTGCGTCGCGGCGAGTATCTCCTCGGCGCCTCCGCAGCGTTGGAGGCAGGCGCGAAGCTTCGGCCAGGCTTCGACCGAGGCCGCGATGAAGGGCTGCATCAGGAAGAAGCGCTCGATCGAGCGGCGGGTCCCGGCCCAGGCGACCACCGCAGCGGCGAAGCGCGCAGTCAGGCGGTCCATTTCCGTATCGTAGATGTCGTTGATGAGCTCGGGACGATCGCGCAGGAAAGCCGCCAGCTTGCGCGGCCATATGCCGTTGCGGTCTTCCTTCCAGAACAGGTAGCGGTCGTCGCCCTCAACGAAGATGTGCCCGTCGATATTCCCGCCGGTGAGGAGCGGCCGTCCAAGGTCGGTCCACGGCCCAGCGGGATACTTCGCCTTGGCTAGGCCGATCCCGAGCAGATGCGCCTTGTCGCGGGCGGTGTAGACCAGCCAATATTCATCCCCGACCCTCGTCATCTCCGGCGCCCAGAAATCGCCAACCTTGAGCCCCGCCGCGGTCCACTCGGGCGTTTGCCCTTGCGGGAAGACGAAGCCTTCGTGGGTCCAGCTGGCCAGGTCGTTCGACCGCAGGATCGGGAACGCGTCCGGAGCGTCGTTTGACGTCGCGACGAGGACATAGCCGTCGTCGGTTTTCAGAGCCGCGGGATCGCCATAGCCGGCGAGGATTTGCTCGGAGATATTCTCCGTCAGCAGCGGTTGCCAGGGCGGCTCCGGAGCGTCGGGCGGAAGCTTCGGAGTCTTGACGAGCGGCCGGGTTCCGAAATCGCGGGCAAGCTCGGCGTAAAAGCCGGCGAAGTCCGCCTGGTCGGTCCCCTGGAGGGCGTAAATTCGGGTCTGGCCGAAGGCGCGGACGGCGATGGTCACGCCGGTGCCGGCGTCGGCCGCTTCGATGTCGAAGGAGGGAGCGTCGGTCACGTCGGGATAATTTCCGGCTTCGGGCATCCCCCGGATGCCCTGCAGGCGGAAATGGTGCTGCCGGTGAGGATTGAACTCACGACCTCAGCCTTACCAAGGATGCGCTCTACCACTGAGCTACGGCAGCACTGTTCCGGAGAGAGGCGCGGCTATGGCCAAGCGGCTCAAGGCCGTCAACCCGCCCTTGCCGCCACGACGCTCGCCGACCAATGTAAGGCGATGGCAAAGCAGGACAAGTCGCGCGAGGAGAGGCTCGCCAAAGCGCTCCGGGAGAACCTCAAGCGGCGCAAAACTCATGCGCGCCAATCACCGGGGCCGATTCTCCGTCCCCCACCCGGCGGTGATGAAGAGCGCGACGACTGAGCCCTCGCAATCGGCCGTGTGCCATGTCCCCGGCGGGTTGATCGCATAATCCCCAGGACCGAGGTGAATGGACTTCTCTCCTCCGCCGGTGAGCTGCTGGTGGAGAGTCATCGACCCTTCGATGCAGCAGACGACCTCATGTCCCGCAGGGTGAACCTCCCAGCTCTCCCAGCTCTTGTCGAAACGGTAGAGCGAAACGAGTCGGCCCTCCGGCCCGTCATCCGCGTGGCGCTCCTGATAGGAATCGTACCATTCCATCCCGGTGAATTCGGGCTCGGCGACGGCCGTGGCGCCGGGGCCAAGGTGGATCGGATGGCTGAACAGCGAATGCGCCATGAGGGCATCTCCTAGATCGGCGCGCAGGCCTCCTCGAGCCACTCGCGATCGGCGCCACTGAGGTTCGGCCCGATCTTTTCGACGACCTGGCTGTGATAATCGTTCAGCCAGTCGAGCTCCTGCGGGCTCAGCATGTCCTTGACGACCAAACGCCGGTCGATGGGGGCGAAGGTCAGGGTCTCGAAACCGAGCATCTCCTTCTCCGCGCCCTCGATCTGCTTGTCGACGACCAGCACCAAATTCTCGATCCGGATGCCGTACTCGCCCGTCTTGTAATAGCCGGGCTCGTTGGAGACGATCATTCCCGCCGCCAGCGGCTCGTCGCCACCGCTCTGCGAGCTGGTCACCGGAGCGATTCGCTGCGGGCCTTCGTGGACCGCGAGGAAGCTTCCGACCCCGTGGCCGGTGCCGTGCGCGTAATCGAGCCCCGCGTCCCACAGCGGACGGCGGGCGAAGCTGTCGATCTGGGTGCCGCGGGTTCCCTTGGGGAAGACCGCCGTGGCAACCGCGATGTGGCCCTTCAAAACCCGTGTGAACCGGTCCCGCATTTCGTCGGTCGGCTCGCCGATCGGGACGGTACGGGTGATGTCAGTGGTTCCGTCGACATACTGGCCGCCGGAATCGATCAGGTAGAGAGTCCCGGTCTCGAGCTTGCGATTGGTCTTCTCGCTCGACTTGTAATGGACGATCGCGCCGTTCGGCCCGGCGCCCGAGATCGAATCGAACGACAGGTCGCGAAGCTCGGGATTTTCGCGGCGGAGCGCCTCGAGATGGTCCGAAGCCTTGAGCTCGTCGACGTCGCCGCCCGGCGCCTCCTCGTCGATCCACTTCAAAAAGCGCGCGATGACCGCTCCGTCGCGCGCCTGCGCCGATTTCTGCCCGGCAATCTCGACCGCGTTCTTCAGCGCCTTCGGAAGCACCGTAGGGTCGCGAAGCGGGATGATCTTGGCTCCAGCCTTTTCAAGCCCGTCGAAGATCGCGGACACCGCGCGCTCGGGATCGACCGCGACGGTCTTGCCGGAAAATTGCGACAGGGCGCTTTCGAACTCGTCGCGCTCGTGGAGGCGCACTCCGTTGCCCAGGTGCTGGCGAACGTCCGGGCCGACCTTCTCGCCGGCGACGAACAGGTCTGCCGTGCCGTCCGAATTGACGACCGCATAAGCCAGGGCGACCGGAGTGTGGGTGACGTCCTGGCCACGAACGTTGAACGCCCAGGCGATCGAATCGAGAGCGGAGAGAACCGCGGCGTCGGCCTGATGCTTTTCCAGCCATTCGGCGATGTCGGTGCGCTTTTCGGCGGCGCCCTTGCCCGCATATTCGTCCGGCTGGACGACGAGGCGCGCCTTCGACGGCTCGGGCCGCTCGCGCCAGATCTTGTCGATCGGGTTCTCGCCGACCGCGACAAGCTCGGCGCCTCGGCTGGCGAGAGACTCCTTCGCCTTCTTCACCCAGTCGCCGGTGTGAAGCCACGGATCGTAGCCTATGCGCGCGCCCTTGGCGGCATGGTCCTTCAGCCAGTCGGTAACGCTGGTCTCGGGCACCGACTGATAGCTCCAGTGCTTGCCGTCGACCTGGCTTCGAACCTGGAGCGTGTAGCGGCCGTCGACGAAGATCGCCGCCTCCTCGGGAAGGACGACGGCGGATCCGGCCGAGCCCTGGAATCCGGTCAGCCACGCGAGCCTTTGCGCGTAGCTTCCGACATATTCGCTCATATGCTCGTCGGTGAGGGGGACGACGAAGCCGTCGAGGCGGTCCGTCTTCAACTGCTCGCGGAGGGCCGCGAGACGATCTGCATAGCTGGACATGCCGTTCCTCTACGCTTGCTCCCTTGGCTCAACAAGTTGGCGCATCCGAGGCGAATGAGTGAATGTGGAAGCGCCAACAGCCGACCGCATTGACTCTCCATCGCATGTTATCGAAAGTTAACTTATGGCCGGATATGGCCCGCCTGCTCGGCACTCGCGATTACAGGGAATTCAATGCCAGTTCTTGCCCGTGTGGAACCCCTCAGTGATGCTCCCGAAGACCGCCGTCGTACTCCTCGCATGCAATTGACCCTTGGTGCCGTCGTGGGCGACCACGGGTCGGACGCGCGAATCCACGACATCTCCACGAGGGGACTCCTGTTCGAAACGTCGGCGAAACTGCCCGACGACCTGGTCCAGGTGAAGCTCCCTCATGCGGATCTCACGCATGCACGAATAGCGTGGCGCCATGGCCGTTTTTTCGGTTGTGAGTTCGTTGAGCCATTGGCCGCAGCATCCGTCAGCGCGGCGCTGTTGCAAAGCGATCATCCCCCTAGCACGCACGCGACGGTCGAAGCGGGCCTTGGCTCCGCGGGCCGCCGAAGTACCGGGTGGCTGAAAGCAACGTTGGTTGCGGCGTTGGCCATCGCCGGTGCGGCTTATCTTGTCGAAACAGGTCACGTCGTCCTGCTCATGGTAATTGCCGTGGTTATTGCAGCGATTGCCGCACTAATGTTGTGGGCGGCAAATTGGGCGCTCGATAATACGCCCAGTTTCTAGCGTGGGTGGCAGAGCCGCACCATCCACCAGGGGCCCACCGCCGACTTTTGCGAACCGTCGTTTGTTACAGATCAGGCTTGCCCGTGCCGAACCTCGACGCGAGTGCCCGGTTTGGCGTCAACCACGGTCACGCTCGCGTCCAGTTGTCTCGACAAAGCCTCGACAAGTCCCGTGCCAAGACCCGCTTTTGCCCGCTTCTTGCCAACTGGCATCCCCGTTCCATTGTCCGAGACGGAGAGCAGCCACGCGCCGTCGTCTGCCGCAAAAGACACGGTGATCTTGCCCCCGGCGACATGATCCGGGAAGGCATGCTTGATCGCGTTAATGACCAGTTCTGTAACGATCAGGCCCATGCTGACCGACACGGCAGAGTTCGTGGTTGTGTTGTCCACGATCGTCTCGAGAGTAAGCCGTTCCGGATCGGCTATCATGGAAGCCGAAATGCTTCGGCACAGGTCCGCGAAATAGGTCCGTAGTTCAACGGATTTCAGCTGCGTCACCGCCAGCTGCTTTTGAAGCATCGCAATCGACATGACCCGGCTGTGGGCGTCGTGAAGATGGAGACGGGTTTCCTCGGACTGAACGCGCTTCGCACTTTGCATCAATACGCTTGCGATGATCTGCAAGCTGTTCGCGACGCGGTGCTGGAGCTCCTGAAGCAGAACCTGCTTCTCTCGAACGAGGTCGTCCTTTTGCTTCTCCGCCAGGCGTGCGGGCGTCACGTCCGTTGCGGCAAGCACAACGCGCACCTTCTCCGTGTCGAAGTAATCGAGTTTGTGAGCGCTCAAAATGAGACGGCAGGTCGCCTTGCCTTCACGAACGAGGTCCATCTCATAGGCGTCAATTTCCGCTGCTCCGGCGATCGTCGCCCGGAGAAGTGAGTTGAGTTGGGGAACGTCCCATTCACCGGCACCGACATCGGCCAGTCGGCGGTTGGCGATGGTCGCTGGATCGAGATTGAACGTGTTACAGAACGAGGCGCTGGCACCTATGACGACGAGATCGTCGTCGAGCAGGAGCAGCGGAGCCTTCGACGACTCAACGAGCGCCATGGCGAGGCTTGTCACGGTCTCGTTCGGTAGCGGCATGATCTCAACCATTTCTGCTGTCCAATGTGAGCCTGGTAGCATCCATTATGTGATCGGCGCTGAATGGCTTCTCGACCATTGCATGCCCGGGCATCCTGATCCTGACCTCACCCGGGCTCCCCGTAATGAAGATGACAGGTATCGGTTGTTCGGAACAGATGGATTGAACCGTCGCGATCCCGCAGCCCGACCTTAGTTCGACGTCTGCGGTAATCAGGTCCGGACACCTGCGCTCGGCCGCCTCGACCGCCTCATCCGCCGAAGCGGCAAAATCGAACGAAGTAAAGCCGCAACCGCGCAGTGCGTCCTCTATCGCCATGGCGATCAAGCTTTCGTCTTCGATGATGAGTGCATGCATTCCAGCGCTCCACGAGCGGGGAGCATGCCACGTCTCTCCAGCACCAATGCCCAAATGTCATGGTGATGTATCCCTAACGGGCCGGACGGTCATTGGTTGCGGAGGGCGCCAATCGTCAGTGAAGCTTATCAGCTATGACGGCTTGCGGTCACATCCGAGAACCGGCCCCCTCCCGGAAGGAAGCGGGCCGGCTCTAACAATTGGCGAGTGACTAACGCAGGAGCGCGCTGACGACCTGCTCGACCAGCATCGTGCGCGGGTCGACCTGATAGAGGTAGCCGTCGCGGTAATAAAAACGATCGTTTCGGTCGAACGTGTAGCGCGAGCGCAAATCGTAGGGGATCCGATCGTACGTCCACCGGTATCCGAAATTGCGGTTGTAGTGCTGCCCGACGTTGTAGATCTTCTTCGCCTGTCCCGGCGGCATGCAGCCATTGTGCTTCTTCGCCAGTCCCGGAGGGCAGCGCCCCCGGGCGTCGAGCGCATAGAGGCGTCCGTGCCGGCTCGTAACGACGTGCCGACCGTGAGCGCTCGAATGCGCCTTGCCGTGAACCTTGGAGCTGTGGGCCTTGCCCTGGTTGCCCTGGTTGCCATGGCCCTGGCCCGGCTTTGCGAGCGAGGGCGTTGCAAGCGCGAACGCCGCCGCTCCCGCAATTAAGATGAGACTTTTCATGTTGATCCTCCTGAGGCCGCTCAAGTTACGGAGGCTGGGCGCGGGCCGCAGAGCGACGGTAAACCCGCGTGCATTGAAGGTTGAACGATCAGAAATACCCGCAGTTGCGGCGTTCATCCGCCCGCAACAAAACTCCTGCGCCGTTGCAATCGGCGCACGATCGACCTCACGGTTCATTCATAATCGAACTGCTACATAGGATTATCACCTGAGATCGCATCCGAGCGCCCTGTGACAGAGAGACAATCCATGCTCTCGCTCGCAGGAGATTGACCATGAAATTCCTATGTCGGTCCAACCGGACCAACGGTCGCGTGAAGGTGACCTGCAATGTCTGAGACAGCCCAGATTTTGGCATTCCTCTCCGCGCTCCTGTTGGCAGCGTCCGTTGCAATCTGGGCAAAGCTTCGAGGCCCGCTGCTGCAACGGCTCGATGGCACGCGAGCTTCGAATGCAGCTCCAGCCGAGTTAGTAACGCAGGTCCTGGTGGCGGCCTTCGGCGTCGCAGTCCTGGCCGCAGTGCTGGCGGTCGTTGGCTGGATTATCCCCTAAGGCTGTCGGCTCCGCCCAAAGCTGAGGCTAGGATTGTGCGGAGCGCCTCGACGCCATCAGGTAGAGGCTCGCCGCCGCGATGAATGGCGAAACCATTCCAAGCGCGAAGAAGGCGCTGGGCGGGATCGTCAGCCAATAGGCGCCCATGAAACCGGCCAGCAGGCTTCCGAGGAACTTGGCGATGTACCAGGCGCCCATCGCCGTCGCCGCAAAGGCCGCCGGCGACAGGGTCTCGACCAGAGTCAGGCCAACGGGGATGACGAGCAGCTCGCCGAGCGTGAGAAGGACGAAATAGCCGATCGTCCACCAGGCGCTTACCCGGGCTCCTTCCGGCCCGCTGACCGAGGCCGCAACCACCATCACCGCCATCGCCATGCCGGCAAGCACGCAGCCGACGCTCATCCGCCGAAGCAGGTTGGGAACGGTCTCCGCCACGCCACGCGAACGCCAGAAGCGGATCAGCACGGGCGTGAGAAGGATGATGAGCAGCGGATTGATCGACTGGAACCAGGTCGCGGGAATCATCGCGCTAGAACCGAACAGAGCAATCGAGCGGTCGGTCCGGTCGCCGACCCACAAGGCGATGACGTTGCCGCTCTGTTCGTACCCGACGCGGAACAGGACGACCATCGCCACCAGCAGGAACAGGGTCTTGAGCTTGGCGGCATCGATGCGCGTGCCGCCGATCGAGCGGGTCGTCGAGCTGTGTTTCCGGTCAGGTTCGGGCGGGAGCCACCGCAGCGACGACAGATAGACGACGAGGCCGATGCCCATACCGATCCCGGCCGCCGCAAAGCCCCAGTGCCAGCCGTACAGCTCTCCCAAAGTCCCGCACACCAGCGGCGCCAGAAGCCCGCCGAGGTTGATGCCCATGTAATAGGCGCTGTACGCATAGGCCTTGCGGGGATCGCGGTCGCCATAGAGGCTGCCGACCTGCGTCGCGAGCGGCGGGATGAAGAGCCCGTTGCCGAGGGCGACCAGCGCCAGCGCGGGGAACAGCAAGGATTCGAAAGCCATCGCGAAATGGCCGAACATCATCATCACTCCGCCGATGATGACGCTCACGGTGCGGCCGAGCCAGCGGTCGGCGATCAGGCCGCCGAAGAAGGGGCTGAAGAAGGCGGCTGCGCCGTAAGTTCCGTAGATCACCGATGACTGGGCCTGCGACAGGCCCAGGTGCTTGGTCATGTAATAGACCAGCAGCGCCTGCAGGCCGAAGAAGGAGAATTCGGCCCACATCTGGGTGAGGAAGAGAACGGTCAGCCCGGGTGGGTGGCCGAACAGGGTCCGGGCCGGCACGCCCGCATCGTCGGAAGTGCCGGCCCTGGTCATCGGATCAGTAGTTCAGCGAGGTCGTCAGGAGCCCGAGATCGAGGCAGAGCCAGGCGACGAAGACCGCCGCAAGCGCGATCAGGATCGCCCAGACGGTCGCGAACCGGTGCCTCCCTGGAGCCGTCGCGACGGTCCAGGCATTCCAGACCGAGACCGCCGTACCGACGATGGCGACGACGAGGAGCAGCTGTAGCAGCCGCATCCAGATATCGAGACCCTCGTCGAGCGCCGATAGGTCGCTCTGAAGCATCATCATGATCGCGAACCAGCCGACCAGCACGGCGACGAACACCCACGCCGTCGCCCGGGTCAGCCGGTGGAGGAGGAGCGGGCGTCCGGCGAGATCCGACTTGTAGCCGTAACGCCAGCGCACGGCCCGGACGACCGGCCAGCCGATCGCAGCGATCAGGAGCACGAGCAGGGCGATGCCCGCGACCGGAAGGATCCAGCCGGCATTAAGCGATGCGGGTGCGGGCACGAATTCGATGATCGGCGCGTAAGGCGTGATCGAGAACATCTTCACGCCGCCCTTGCCGTTCGGGATCGCCTGCAGGAAATCGCTGCCGTTCACTTCCTGCCACAGCCAGGGGCCGACTTCGCGCCATTTACGCGGCGTTCCCGAAGGATCAGTGATGGACGAGGCGACCAGGTAATTGTCCTTGTCGACCGCAACGGTGGTCTGGCCGATCAGCGCGATCGCCCGGAACCAGTTGAAGCCGCCAGCCCGGCTGCTGACATAATGGCCGGACATAGCCGCGCCATGCTCCTTCGCCGTGGGAGCGGTGGCCAGCATGCGCTGCGGGGCCGGATAATAGCGGTCGGTGAATTCGTGCAGCAGCTGCTCGCGAAGCGCGTGCGCCGAGCCGTTCTTCCCGACACTGTTCATCGAGATGTACAGCCCGACGTTCTTCTCCGGGATCAGGTGCAGATCCGAATGGAAGAAGACCGTGTCGCCGCCGTGGCCGACGATCGTCAGCCCGTTGCGGTCCTCGTGGTAGAAACCGAGCGCCATTGCCGGAAGCCCGGAGAATGGCTTGTTGGCCTCCGCATACATCAGCTTCGCGGTCGCGGGATCGAGAAGCTTGTTGTTGAGATGGGCGATCATGAACCGGCCCATGTCGGCGCCCGAGGCGGACAATGCGCCGGCCGGGGACAAGGCGATCACCTCAAAGGGCTGCGGCTCGTCGGTTCCCGGCTTGTAGGCCTTCGACATCAGGCCATCGAGATTGGCGGGAAGCGGCTGCCGGAAGCTGGAGTGGTTCATTCCGGCGGGCGCCAGGATGTGCCGCTCGATATATTGGTCGAAGGGCTCACCGGACACGCGCTCGACAATGTAGCCGGCGAGAGACGCGCCATAGTTGGAATAGGCCGGTATTTCACCCGGTCCATAGATTCGGTCGGGAACCTGGCGGGTCAGCGCGGTGCGAAGCGAGACGGGCTGCTTCTTGCCGTACAGGATCAGCCATTTGACCGTCTCGGCGAACCCGCCCGTGTGCGTCATCAAGTTGCGGAGAGTGACGGGCTTTCCGTCCTTCGCCGGAATCTTGAAATCCAGGTAGGTGTTGATGTCCTTGTCGAGGTCGAGCTTGCCGGCCTGGACCTGCTGCATGACGGCAGTCCAGGTGAGCAGCTTCGACACCGAGCCGGGGCGGAACAAAGTGTTTTCCGGATCGACCGCCTTGCGTGCCTTTACGTCGGAATAGCCGAAGCCGCGCATCGTCAGCGGCTGGCCGTCCTTCACCACGACGACGACCGCACCGGGGATTCCCGCGGCCTTCAGCGCATAGGGCATGTAGCCGTCGAGCCACGCGTCGAGGTCGGCCCGGTTGAGCTCCGGCGCGGCCGACGGAGCCGCCGTCGTCGTCGGAGTCTGGACTGGAAGAACGGCTGTGTTGGACCGAGCCGGCTGCAGCTGCGTCGGCGACTGCGCCGCCACGGGAATCGCCAGCGCCGCGATCGCTGCAAGCGCCCACTTCATCCATGCCATCGTGAAGCCCCTTTTTAGAAGTCGAATCCGACCGAAACGCCGGCAGTCCGCGGAGTGATTATACCAGTTCCGATCGCTCCACCCGGGAAGATTGAGAAGACACCAAAGACCGTCGTCCCAGTCGTCGAAGTCACGCCGTGACTGTTCCCGAGATTCTTCACGAATGCCTGGACGTCGAAGCGGCCGAAGTCGACGCCGGCGGCGAGATCGAAGACGTCATAGGCATCGACGTGGCGCTGGTGGCCGAACGTCTGACGGAACACCGCATCGTAACCGGCAGTCTGTCCCGACACGTGGCGCCACGATCCGCCGAAATGCGCCACTGCATTGCCGCCCACGCCCCATTGGTAATCTGCGTTCAAGGCCGTCGTAAACTTGGGCGTGAACGGAAGCTGGTCGCCCTTCTTCGCAGGAATCCTGCCAGCGGTGTCCGCCGGAGTGTCTTGGGTCAACCTGGCGTTGGTGTAGGCCGCGTTGGCCGATAGCTCGAGACCGCGTATCGGTCGGGCCGCCAGAGTCACCTCGACGCCGTCGCTCTTTGCCTTGCCGCCATTCGAGTTGAAGCTGAAGCCGCTCGCAGCGTCGTTCGCCAGCAGCTGGATATTGTCCCAATCGATGTGGAAGACCGCCGCGTCGACGCTGAACCGATGATCGGCTGACTCGGCCTTTATGCCCGCTTCATAGTTGATGATGGAGTCGGAGTCGTAAGTTGCGAACTCCTGCGGGGCGCCCGGCGGAAGCACGTTCGGGCCGCCTGGACGGAAGCCCTTGGCGACACGCGCATAGAGCGTGGTGTGATCGTTGACCTTGTACTTGGGCGCGACCGACCATGTGAACACATCTTCGGAAGACCGAACGACGAAGTCGCTGGCGCCGGCGAGAGCGCCGCCGGTGACCTGGTGGGCCTTCTGCTTGTTGTGGCTGTAGCGGCCGCCGAGTTCGAGATCGAACTGCGGAGCGATGTGGAATGTAGCGTCGGCAAAGCCCGCCAGTTCCTTGTAGTTCGAAACGATCTGGGCGAATCCGAGGCCGCCGATGAGATCGAAGATCGGCGGTAGATCGAGCGGCGTCAGAGTCCCTGGCTGCAGCGCGACGAAATCCTGAGCAATCAGGCCGTCCTCGTCGGTGTAATAGGCGCCGACCAGCCAGTCGACGATGCGAGTCTGGTCGCTGAGCCGGACCTCCTGGGTGAACTTCTTGTCGTTGGTGTGCTGGCCTTCGATGAACTCATTGTCCGGAAGATTCAGGCCGCCGAACGCGAAGGGAAGCTGAATGAACCCGCTGATCGGGAAGGTCAGGTCGATGCGGAGCGTCTGCTTCTGCGTGCCGTAGCTCGTCGAAGACGTCAGGTCAGCAAAGCCGAGATCGAACTCACCGGTCGCGTTGTAGATACGGTAAGCGACGTCGGACTTCTGCGGGACGAACTGCGACTGCGACAGGCCGTGCAGCGGCTCAAGTGTCACGGGGTCCGCTTCTACGATCGTCGGCGCGTCAACCTTAATGTCCTGGCTGATTGCCGTGAGGCGAATCGATGCTCGGTCGCTGGGCGTGAACAGCAGCGAGGCTCGGCCGCCATAACTGGCGGAATCGTTGATGTCCTCCTGGACGTCGGACGTGTGCGTGAAGCCGACGATGTCGGTTCCGGCAGTGCCGATCGAGTCGATGAAGCCGGGGTTCTTGCGGTAATAGCCCGACGCGCGGAAGGCGACATTGTCGGTGATAGGCGCGTTGACCATCAGGTTGGTCGACCAGCCGAGGTCTCCGCCCGCGACGTCCTCAAGGCTCGCTCGGCCGCGTACCTGCAAGCGGTCGGTGGAGGGTGCATTGGTGACGAAGCGAAGCACGCCGCTGAGCGAGCTCGCGCCGTAGAGCGTGCCCTGCGGCCCGCGAAGCACTTCGATCCGGTTTACGTCGAAGGTGTCGAAATCGCCGGCAAGGACGGCGCCATTGACCAGTCCGCTGCTCGAGCCGAACGGTGTTTCGTCGACATAGACACCGACCGTGGAAGCGACGCCCCCGGTGTTGACTCCGCGAAGGATGAGGCGGCCGGCGCCGGGCGTGTCCTGGTTGAGCTGAAGGCCGGGAACGAGCTTGAGATAATCCTCGAAGCTGTTGGCGTGCTGGGCCTCAAGCGTCTTGCCGCTGACGACCGTTATCGACTGGGGCACGTCGAGCAACACCTGCGCGCGCTTCTGCGCAGTCACGATGATGTCCTGGCTGCCGGTCGGTTCCGATTGCGCCGCCTGCGCCGCCTGCTCGGCCGCAGCGGTTGCCGCCGGCTGAGCTACAGTGTCCTGGGCCTGCGCCGCAGTCCCCAGCGCCGCAAGCGAGCTGCCCGCAAGCCACAATGCCATCGACCCTTGAAACATCGCTCTAGCCCTCCACGCGATTATGCTGGCATACTTGCCACATGTTTCCGGAATAGCAACTGGTTTCTAGATCGGGGAATTATGGTCGGATCGCACAGCGATAATGGCGTTAGCGGAGGGCGCGGGGCCACCGACGACGACGTCCCCGCCCCGACTCGCGCGATCCGCCAGGCGCGGCTCAACCAGGGGCTCAGCCTGCGCGCGCTGTCGGCCAGGGCAGGGCTTCCCTACTCGACGCTGTCGAAGCTCGAAAACGGCAAGATGGCGCTGACCTACGACAAGCTCATCCGCCTCGCCCAGGCCCTCAACGTCGACCTCAAGGACATCATCGCGGAGGGCGAGCAGGCGAACGCTCCGGTGGCGGTCGGAAGACGCAGCGTGACCCGCTCGGGCCAGGAGCTGGACGCCCAGTCGGAGCGCCACGTGCACCACTATCCGGCGGCGGAATTGCTCGGAAAAATGATGATTCCGATCATCATCGACGTGCAGGCGCGAAGCGTCGAGGAACTGGGCGGACTCGTTCGGCACGCAGGGGAGGAATATCTCTACGTGTTGAAGGGTACGATGGAGCTCCACTCGGACCTTTACGCTCCGCTCAATCTCGGCCCCGGCGACTCCGTCTATTTCGACAGCGGGATGGCCCACGGCTACGTCCGAACCAGCGCCGGCCCGTGCTCCGTGCTCGCGGTTTGTGCAGGCCCGGGCATTCAGCAACTGGCCGGGACTGCCGGGAAGGCGTGGCGCCTCAGCGAGCACGGCCTGCATCGGATCGACTGACTGTTTCTATATTTGAAACTTTGTTGACTGTTGCTAAGCATGCGCCATGGCAACCACGACCGCAGCGCGCGAATTGAGTGTCGACCGGATGGCAATGCGGTTCGCATCGCCCCTTCGAATCAGCGGCTATGTTTTCGACGCGATGCCCTCCGTGGTCGCGACCATTTCGGTCCAGGGCGAGGCGGGGCGCGGAGAGGCGGCCGGAGTCTATTACTTGGGCGACGACCAGGACCGCATGGTCGCGACCATCGAGGAAGTCAGGCCGGCGATCGAACAGGGAATCGGCCGCAAGGAATTGCGCTCGATGCTTCCGCCGTGCGGCGGTCGCAACGCGCTGGACTGCGCCTTGTGGGACCTGGAGGCGAAAGCAGCCGGAAAGCCGGTGTGGGCGCTCGCCGGAATTGCCCAGCCGAAGCCGCTGGTAACGGTCTTCACCCTGCCCGCCGACGAGCCGCAGGTGATCATCGACCGGTTGGCGAAACTGGACTTCGCCAAGGCCATCAAGCTCAAGCTCGACGGAGTCGTGGAGGCGGACCGCGAGCGGCTCGCCGCGGTTCGCAGCCTGCGGCCCGACGTGTGGCTCTCGGTGGATGCCAACCAGGGATATGTCGAACAGGATCTCGACCGGCTGTCGCAGCTGCTCTCCGACCATAAGGTTTCGCTCGTCGAGCAGCCGGTGGCGCGCGGGAAGGAATTGTCCCTGGAAGGCTGGAAGCCGGGCGTTCCGGTCGCTGCCGACGAGAGCATTCTGGACCTGGAGGAGCTTCGCGAGCGGGCGTGGTCCTTCGACGTCATCAACATCAAGCTCGACAAGTGCGGCGGCCTCACCGAGGCATTGGCGATGGCGCACGAAGCGCGCGCAATGAGCAAGCAGGTGATGGTCGGCAACATGGGCGGCTCGACCCTTGCCATGGCGCCGGGATTCATCGTCGGGCAGCTGTGCGACTTTGTCGACCTCGATGGACCCTACGGCCTTTCCGACGACCCGCTGTCGAGCTCGATCTATTCGGACGGCGAAGTCTTCGTTCCCGAGAGGCTCTGGGGAGGAGCGTCGGGACCCGCAGCCAAGTGACCGATCGCCTTCCGAGCCGCTTCAGCCGCTGGATCCTTCCAGGGCTCGGAATGAAGGCGGTGGTGATCGGCGGCGGCTATGCGACCGGCCGCGAGCTTGCCGAATTCTTCCTGGCTCGAGGTCCGTGGGGCGGCCTGTTCGCGATCCTGTTCGCGACATTGCTGTTCAGCATCTTCTGCTCGCTGACCTTCGTGTTGGCGCGGCGATTCCAGGCATTCGACTACCGTAGCTTCTTCAAGCGGCTGCTCGGCCCTGCATGGCCGGCGTTCGAGCTGGCCTACATCCTGTTCGTCATCCTGATCCTTGCCGTCTACGGAGCCGCCGCTGGCGCGATCGGCCATGCGGTTTTCGGTGCTCCGGTCTGGCTTGGGACCGCGGTGCTCGCGGGCGGAATCGCAGCCGTAGTCGCCTTCGGAAACAAGGCGGTCGAAGCGCTGTTCCGCGACGTGTCCTACCTGCTTTACGCGGTCTACGCTTTGTTCATCGTGCTGGCGCTGTGGAGCTTCGGCGACCGCGTTCCGGCGGGCTTCGCGGCTTATCCGCAAAGCTCGGGCTGGGCGCTCGGCGGCCTCACCTATTTCAGCTACAACATCATCGGCGCGGTGGTGATCCTGCCGGTCCTTCGCCACCTGACGAGCGACCGCGACGCAATGATCTCCGGAACGATCGCCGGGCCACTGACGATGATTCCGGCGCTCCTCTTCTTCATCCCGATGGTCGCTTTCTATCCCGAAGTTCAGGGCGCGACGCTACCGTCCGACTTCCTTCTTCAGAAGATCGGCATTCCAGCCTTCCACCTGCTGTTCCAGGCGATGATCTTTTCCGCTCTGCTGGAAAGCGGGACAAGCTCGGTGCACGCGATCAACGAGCGAATCGACCATGTGTGGACGCTCCGGTCGGGCCAGCCGCTTTCGCATCGCGCGAGGCTGATCGTCGCGCTCGTCCTGCTCACCGGCTGCATGTTCATCGCCGGCCGCTTCGGACTCGTGTCCCTGATCGCCAACGGATACCGCGCGCTCGCCTACGTGCTGCTCGCCACATACATTCTGCCGCTCGTAACGATCGGCGTTTGGAAGCTCTGGCGTTCGCGCGACCAAGTCTGCGCCACCCCACGACCTGCCCCAACCCAGGAGTAACGCATGCTCAAGCTCGGCACCCGAACACTCACGGCCATCGCCCTGGCGCTTTGCGCAATACCGGCGGCAGCAGCTCCGCCGGCCGGTTTCGAGCAGCGCGTCGAGCAGCTCCGCAAAGAGTTTGGGGTGCCGGGCGTCACCATCACCATCGTCGAGGACGGCAAGGTGACCCTGGCGCACGGGTGGGGCGTCCGGGACATCACCACCAACCAGCCCGTGGATGCGGACACGATCTTCTTCACCGGATCGACCGGAAAGGCATTCACCAACGCGGCGCTGGCGACGCTTGTCGATGCCGGCAAGATCAAGTGGGACGACAAGGTCATCGACCACATGCCCGACTTCCGCATGTGGGATTCGTGGGTCACGCGCGAGATGACGATCCGCGACCTTTTGGTCCACCGCAGCGGGCTAGGCCTTGGCCAGGGCGACCTCCTCTTCCTCCCCAACAGCACGCTTTCGCGCAAGGAGACGGTGCGCCGGATCCGCTATCTCAAGCCGGCAACGAGCTTCCGGAGCGGCTATGCCTACGACAACATCCTATACATGGCCGCCGGCCAGCTGATCGAGGAAGTCAGCGGCGAGACGTGGGAGCAGTATATCCACAACCACGTGTTCGGACCGCTTGGCATGCGCAACTCGACGGATACCGACGCGGAGTTCCAGGCAAACCCGAACCACGCCCGCCCGCACAGCCGCAACAGCGGACCGGTTCATGGAATGGGCGCGCAGGCTCCGCTCGATGAAAGCGCGACGATTGCCCAGAACGCCGCACCGGCCGGCGGCCTGGCCATCAGCGCCAATGACATGGGCCGTTGGCTGCTGACCCAACTCGGCCGCGGAAGCATTCCGGGAACCGACAAGCGGCTGTTCTCGGAAGAGCAGTCGGAGCAGATGTGGACCGGAGTCGTGCCGACCCCGATCCGCCAGTTTCCGCCCGAATTCGCTGCGACCGAGCCCAACTTCAACCTCTACGCGCTGGGCTGGGACGTATCCGATTATCGCGGGGCAAAGGTCGTCGGACATGATGGTGCGGTGCTTGGTTCGCAGGCGACCATCGCGCTCCTGCCTGACAAGAACGTGGGCATCTTCATTGCCGCCAACAGCGAGGACGGCCAGATCATCCTCGGCCTTCGCGACGAGCTTCTCGACCATTATCTCGGCGCGCCGCAAGGTCAGTGGCCGGAGAAGTTTCACGCGTTCAAGATGGGCCGGCTCGCGGCGGCGGCGAAGCAGGTGCAGACCGCCGAGGCCAAGCCCGCGCCGATCGGTCCTTCGCTTCCGCTCGACCGCTACGTCGGCGACTACACCGATCCCTGGTACGGGACGATCAGCGTCCGCAGGTCGGGCAAGGGGCTGAACATTGCCTTCCCGCATTCGAGCGGCATGGAAGGCCCCCTCACCCACTATCAATACGACACGTTCAAGACGAACCCGGCGCTCAACTGGGTCGAGCCGGCCTATGTGTCCTTTTCAGTGGACTCGAACGGCAAGATCGAGCGCGTGACGATGAAACCGGTGTCGCCGAGGGCCGACTTCAGCTGGGACTATCAGGACCTCTTGTTCGAGCCTGTGTCGCGGCAATAGGCACCAGCAGGATCATCACCTGCCCTTCCCGTAGGCGGCAGCGGCGTTAAGAGCGCAGCATGTACAAGACTCCAGACCTTCCGCAGCCGCCAAAGGCCGAACAGCGGCCGCACAGCTTCGAGCATCACGGCGTTCGAGTCGACGACCCCTACGCCTGGCTCCGCGACCAGGGCTATCCCAACGTCACCGACGAGAATGTGCTGTCCTACCTGAAGGCGGAGAACGCTTTTTTCGAGGCCGCGATGGAGCCGCACAAGGCGCTGGTGGACGGGCTGTTCGAGGAGATGAAGGGGCGGATCAAGGAGGATGAAAGCTCCGTCCCGATCCGCGACGGCGACTGGCTTTATTGGTGGAAGTTCACGCCGGGCGCCCAATATCGCAGCTGGTACCGGAAGCGCTTTGCGGGCGGCGAAGACGAGCTGATCTTCGACGAGCCGGCTGAGGCCGAGGGCAAGGAGTATTTCCGCCTCGGCGCGCTCGAGATCAGCCCGGACGGAAGGCTGGCCGCGACAATGATCGACGCCAGCGGGTCGGAGCGCTTCGTCCTGACGGTCCGCGACCTCGCGACGGGCAAGGATGTGGAGACGATCACCGAGGTCGGGATCGGATCGCCCGTCTGGACCAGCGACAGCACGGGCATCGTCTTCACCGAGGTGAACGACAATTGGCGAAGCTATCGCGCCCGCTACCACCGGCTCGGCACCCCGGTCAGCGAGGACAGGACGCTCTACGAGGAGACCGACGACTTGGGGTTTTCGGTCGGGATCGACGATTCGCAGGACCGGAGCCTGATTTTCATCGCCACGGGCGACAATACGACGACCGAGGTGCGCTTCGTCCCCTCTTCCGACCCGCTGGCGGAGCCGGTGTTGGTCGCACCGCGCAAGCAGGGTCTCGAATATTCGGTCGATTCCGCACACGGCAAATTGTGGATCGTCACCAACGACAATCACGTGAACTTCCGCCTCGTCGAAGCGGACCCCGCCTCACCCGGCGAGTGGAAGGAGATCATCCCAGGCTCCGACCAGGTCTATCTGATGGGGGCGGCGAGCTATCGCGACCATATCGCGATGCACCGGCGGGTGGATGGGCTCGATCAGCTGATTCTCCGCACCTACAACGGCGAGGAAACGCGCATTCCCTTCAAGGAGGCGAGCTACAGCGCAGGCTTCGCGGGCAATCCCGAGTTCGCTCCGGAAGCGTACCGCATCGGCTATTCGTCGATGGTCACGCCCGGCACGGTCTATGACTATCACCCGGAGAGCGGCGAGCTCGAGGTCCTGAAAGTCCAGGAAATTCCGTCGGGCTACGACGCGTCCAAATATGTGACCGAGCGGCTGATGGTGCCTGCGCGCGACGGCAAGCAAGTGCCGGTTTCCGTCGTCTACCCAAAGGGGTTCGAGAAGAACGGCGAGGGGAAGCTCTTCCTCTATGCCTATGGCGCTTACGGCCACGCAATCCCGCCAGGCTTTTCGAGCGCCCGGATCAGCTTGCTCGACCGTGGCTGGGCTTATGCGATCGCCCACATCCGCGGCGGCGACGACCTTGGCTACAATTGGTACCTCGAAGGCAAGCTGGACAAGCGCAACAACGCGTTCACCGACTTCGTCGACGCGGCGAAGGGGTTGATCGACGCCAGGCTCACCAAGGCAGGCCGGATCGCTATCAACGGCGGGTCCGCCGGCGGCGAGCTGATGGGCGTCGTCGCCAATACCGACCCGGAGCTATGGGGCGCCGTGGTCGCGGATGTTCCCTTCGTCGATGTGTTGAACACAATGCTCGACGACAGCTTACCGCTGACTCCGGGCGAGTGGCCCGAATGGGGCAATCCGTTGAAGGACAAGGCGGCGTTCGAGCTGATCCGAAGCTACTCGCCTTATGACAATGTAAGAGCGCAGGATTATCCGCCGATGCTGATCACCGGCGGCCTCAACGACCCGCGAGTGACCTATTGGGAACCGGCCAAGTGGGCCGCGAAGCTTCGCGCCACCAAGACGGACGACAATTTGCTGCTGCTGAAGATCAACATGGGCGCCGGGCACGGCGGCAAGTCCGGTCGCTGGGAGCATCTGCACGAGGTCGCCGAGGCCTTCGCCTTTGTGATCACCCAGGTGAAGTGAGATGAGCGAGCGGCCGGTGTTCGAAATGACGTTCACGGCCGCGCCCGAGCACATTGATGAACTCGGCCACGTCAACAATGCGGTGTGGGTCCGGTGGATCCAGGACATCGCCGTCGCACACTGGCGGTCCGTCGCCGCGCCCGAGCATGACGAAGCTTATTTCTGGGTCGTGGTCAGGCACGAGATCGATTACCTGCGCGCCGCCCGCGAGGGCGACACGGTCACAGCGCGGACCTGGGTCGGAGAGGCACCGAAGGGGGCGCGATTCGACCGCATCGTCGAGTTCACGGGGGCGGACGGAAAGCCCTGCGTGCGCGCTCGAACCTTCTGGGCGATCATCGACCGGGCGAGCGGCCGCCCGATACGCGTTCCGGCCGAGGTAGTAGCGCCGTTCGTCACGGCGGAGTAAGGAATCGCCGCGATGCGGGCGATCCTCCACGATTATTACCGGTCCTCGGCGGCATACCGCGTTCGAATCGCGCTCAACCTGAAGGGCGTCGATTACGAGCGTAGGCCGGTCAATCTGCTGGAAGGCGAGCAGAAAGGCGGACCCTATCGCGGGCTCAATCCGCAGGGCCTTGTTCCCACGCTGGAGATCGACGGCCACTACATCAGCCAGAGCCTGGCGATCTGCAACTACATCAATTCGATCGTGCCCGACCCGCCCTTCATGCCGGCGGACGCAGCCGATCGCGCGCACGTGCTCGCAATGGCGCTGACTATCGCCTGCGACATCCACCCGCTGAACAATCTTCGCGTACTGAAGTATCTGAGCGGCCCCCTCGGCCAGGAGCAGCCGGCGCGCGACGATTGGTATGCGCATTGGGTGACGGAAGGCTTTGACGCTCTTGAAACCCTTGCTGCGGAGAGGGCGGGCACGTTCCTGTTCGGCGACACGCCAACGCTGGCCGACATCTGCCTGGTGCCGCAGATGTACAACGCGCGGCGGTTCAACGTGCCGGTCGATGCCTATCCGACGCTCCTTCGCGCTGACACCAACGCGTCGGAGCTTCCGGCTTTCGCTGCGGCTCACCCTGACGCCATGGCGGAGGCAGCATGAACCGCGTCGACAGCATGAACCGCGGGATCGGCAGCGCAGCCGCCATCGAATCGGTCGAGATCCCGTCGCTCAAGGGCAAGGTCAGCGACGAGGAATGGGCGATCCGGGTGAACCTCGCCTGCGCCTATCGGATGGTGGCTTATTACGGCTGGGACGACCTGATCTTCACCCACCTCTCGGCGCGGGTCCCCGGCCCGGAGCATCATTTCCTGCTCAACCCCTATCAGCTGATGTTCGAGGAGGTCACCGCCTCGTCGCTGGTCAAGGTCGATATCCAAGGCAATCCGGTCGATCCGACTCCGTTCATCACCAACCCGGCCGGCTTCACCATCCATTCGGCGGTGCACATGGCGCGCGAGGACGCGATGGCGGTGATGCATCTTCACACGCCCGCGGGGCAGGCGGTCGCGGCACATTCGGAGGGGCTGCTGCCGCTGACCCAGACCGCGATGCTAGTTCGAGGCGACATCGCGTTCCACGATTATGAAGGCGTCGCCGTGGACCTCGACGAGCGCGAGCGGCTGGTCGCGAATCTGGGCGACAAGAGCGCGATGATCCTGCGCAACCACGGCACTCTCGCCGTCGGCAAGAGCGTCGGCGAGTGCTTCGTGAAGCTCTATTTCCTCGAGCGCGCCTGCCAGGCGCAGGTGATGGCGCTTTCCGCCGGCAAGGACGTGAACATGCCGCCGCAGGGCGCTCCCGAAGTGACGGCACAGCAGGGCGCGACGGGGCTCAACGTCGCCGCCAACCTGCTCGCCTGGCCGGCGCTCAAGCGCAAGGCGTACCGGCTCGATCCGAGCTTCGCGACCTGATTTGGCGAGGCGCGTCGCAAGCGTCAGCGACTATCGCGCGCTCGCGAAGGCGCGGCTACCCCATTTCCTGTTCGAATATCTCGACGGCGGTTCCTACGACGAGATCACGCTCCGCCGAAACGTGGAGGATCTGCAGAAAATCGCGCTCCGCCAGCGGGTGCTTCGAGACGTCTCGCGAATCGACCTGTCGACCGAGCTGTTCGGCAAGCGTTGGGCGATGCCGGTTGGCCTGGGCCCGGTCGGGCTGGCTGGGATCTACGCGCGGAGAGGCGAGGTTCAGGTCGCCAGGGTAGCCGCGGCCGCGAACGTGCCCTTCGCTCTGTCGACGGTCAGCGGCTGCTCGCTTGGCGAAGTGGCCGCAAGCGGGCACGTGCCTTGGTACCAGCTCTATTTCGTCAAGGATCGAGGCTTCGTCGCCGACCTGATCCAGCGAGCGAAGGCGGCCGGTTGCGGGGCGCTGGTATTGACGGTGGATCTCGCCGTGCCGGGCTCGCGCTATCGCGACTCCCGAGCGGCCGGCGGCGGCCCGAGGCGGATGGCGCAGCTTTTATCGAGGCCGCAGTGGCTTTGGGACGTCGCCGTCCACGGGCGGCCACTGAACCTCGGCAATCTGGAGGCAATCGTCGGCAAGGGCGCGCCGCTGAGCGATTTCCAGTCGTGGATCGCAGCCAATTTCGACCCGAGCGTCAGCTGGGCCGACGTCCAGTGGGTACGGAATCAATGGGACGGGCCACTGATCATCAAGGGCATCCTCGACGCCGAAGACGCTCTCCAGGCGACGGCAGCTCGCGCCGACGCGATCGTCGTGTCCAACCACGGCGGGCGGCAGCTGGACGGCGTGGTCTCCACCGCGAAAGCCCTTTCGAGGATCGTCGAAGCCGTCGCCGGCCAAGTGCCGGTGCTGGTCGACGGCGGAGTGCGCTCGGGCCTCGACGTGGTGCGGATGCTCGCGCTTGGCGCCGACTTCGTACTCCTCGGCCGGCCCTGGGCCTATGCGCTCGCCGGCGCCGGCGGAGCGGGCGTGGCGCACATGCTCAAGCTGATCGACGCGGAGATGCGGGTCGCCATGGCGCTAACGGGAACGACGAGAATCGCGGAGCTCAACGGGGACGTGATCGACCGTAGCTGATGGATCTTGCCAGAGTGTCCACCGGACACCCGGCAAAATCGATGGTCGGGGAGAGAGGATTCGAACCTCCGGCCCCTGCCTCCCGAAGACAGTGCTCTACCAGGCTGAGCTACTCCCCGACCGGAACCCGCATGTGCGACACGGAAGTCGCGGCGGGAGCCAAGGCCGCGGCTAGATAGATTGGGGGCGGAATAAGCGCAAGCACGTCCTGAGGAGCTGCTTAGCGCCCCGTCGCGGCGAGCCAGTCTTCGACCCGGACGAACTTTTCGCGCGGGCTTCCCAAACGGGCGTTGGCGCTTTCCGTCTGTTCGATCTTGCGCCAATCGTCATAGTCGGTCGCCATGACGTCTCGCGAGGCGAGCAGAGCTTTCAGCCCTTCCGCGCCCTTGCGGTCGCCGGCGTCTCCCGGGGGCATCGCGGCGGCGATCTGCTCGGCGACTTCATAGCCGTCGGGGCGGTTGGTCCCGATTGTGCCGCTCGGCCCTCTCCGCGCCCAGCCGACGCAATAGAGACGGTCGGCGATCTTGCCGTTCTCGTTGAGGAACTTGCCGCCGCGATCGTCATACGGAATGCCCTCGAGCGGCGGGGTCGAATAACCGATCGAGCTGATCACCAGCGACGCGGGCACCTCATAGGTTTCGCCGGTCCCCGTCGCCCTTCCCGCTTCGTCGAGCCTGGTCCGCTCGACGATCAGCCGTTCGGCCCTGCCTTTGCCTTCGATGGAAAGCGGCTTGGCAAAGAAGTCGAAGACAATCTTCGTCGGCTTCGAGCCGTCCGGTCCTGTTTCGGCAAATCCGCGAAGGAGCGAGACCGACTTGCGCTGCCCCGGATCAAGCTCCTCATCGGCTTCCACGGGCGGGAAGTCGGCCGGGTCGACGACCGGAGTTGCCGCCTCGAGATGTCCGAGCTCGCCGAGCTCCTTCGGAGTCATCGAGATCTGCAACGGCCCGCGCCGGCCGAGGATGGTGATGGTGTCGATCGGCGAGGCATGAAGCGCGTCGAGCGCGTGGTTGACGATGTCGCCGCCCTGTAGCTCCTCGCGGGTCTTGGCCAGGATCCTTGCGCAGTCGAGCGCGACATTGCCGTTGCCGATCACTGCTGCGTGAGCGCCGCCGAGCGGCGGATCGAGGTCCGCGAACTCGGGATGGCCATTGTACCAGCCGACGAAGGCAGCAGAGCCCAAGACTCCAGGCAGGTCCTCACCCGCAATTCCGAGCTTGCGATCGTTGGGTGCCCCGATAGCCAGCACCACGGCGTCATAATGGTCCAGCAGCTCCGCGACGGACACGTCGCGCCCGACGGTTACATTGCCAATGAAATCGACGCCCGACGTGTCGGCAGTCGCGTCGTAGCGCTTGGAAACGGCTTTGAGTGATTGATGGTCGGGCGCGACGCCGAAGCGGACCAGCCCATAAGGGACCGGGTAGCGATCGATGATGTCGACCCGCGCCTCATCGCCGTACGCCTTGTTGAGCGCCTCCGCGGTATAGAAGCCTCCGGGCCCCGAACCGACGACGGCGAAGTGGCGCATCAGTCCCTGTGGTCTTCCAGGAGGATGTCGCCGCCCTTGGCCCTCAACATCGCCGCGATCGGCTGGGCGAACATTCCTAGGAGCCCGGGAAGATCGAAGTGGCAGTGAACCTTGTCCTCATAGACTGTGAGCTTCGCCTCTATCGCGTCGCCCATCGCCGCCACAGACATGTTCAGGGTATCGCCCTCCCAGTGCGAGCTGACCTTGCCGCCGCCCGGGAGATGCTCGTGAAGCTTGTGGACATTGTCGCCGATGCGCCGCTTGGCGGCTTCCTTACCCAGCTTGTGCGGAAGGTCGACATCGATCGGCTGGCCCATAAATGCGGTGTTGCCCAGCGCTCGCCGCTTTTCAAGCCGCCGCACAAGACTATCATCGCCAGCGATGCGAATGCTTTTCCTCTGGTTCCTGGCCCTTGCGGCCCCCGCTGCCGCTCAAACCCTGCCTCCGGCGCTGCCTGAAGCGACCCCCGTCGCCGTCGCTGCCGACCCGGCGGCCCAATATATCACCGTCGGCCAGGACGAGCCCGGTTACCGCTCGTGGTACCTCGCGGTTCCGTGGCGGGCGACCCAGGTGAAGGCGTTCAACGCCTATCTGGAATCGGCGGGCGTCGGTGGGATCGTTCCGACCTGGCAGCTGTTCCGAACCGCCACCTCCTGGCAGGAGTGTGGAGCGCAGCCGTTTGAGGTTCCGCCGACGAGCGAGTGGCCGCACATCATCCAGACTCTTCGCTACATCCGCGACTATGTGATCCCGGCCGTCGGGCCGGTCGAGCCGGTCTCGGTCTATCGCAACCCGCAGCTCAACGAGTGCGCCGGCGGGGCCGTGGAGAGCGCGCACAAGTATGATTCCGCCATCGACATGGTGCCGCTCAGGCCAACCACCCGCGAGGCGCTGATGTCGGAATTGTGCCGGATCCATTCCAGGCACGGCGAGGCCTATGGCGCCGGCCTCGGCTTCTACGCCTTCCTTCGATTCCACGTAGACAGCACCAAGTACCGCCGGTGGAACATGGATCCAGCGGTTGCAGCCTTGTGCCCGCCGATCGTCCACCCCAGCGACGTGGCTTCGGTCGGCCAGCCTTTGCCCTCAGCCCCGCCCGCGACTCCAACGCCCGCCACGCAGCTGCCGCCGGCGCCGAAATATTAGGGCCCGCTCGCCCTTGTGTTGCTGATATGCAACAACAATATCCCTCCCGACCTAAGGGGGTTTTGAATGGACTTTGAAAAGCTGACCGACCGCGCCCGTGGCTTCCTCCAGGCCGCGCAGACGATCGCGGTCCGCGAGCATCACCAGCGGATTGCGCCGGCCCATCTCCTCAAGGCGCTGCTCGACGACGAGCAGGGCATGGCCGCCGGGTTGATCGAGGCTGCCGGCGGCGACTCGAAGACGGCCCGGCGCGAAGTCGACGCACTCGTAGCGAAAGAGCCGGCCGTGACCGGCAGCGGCGCCACCTCCGCCCCTGCGCTCGACGGCAATACCATCCGCATTCTCGACCAGGCCGAGCAGGTCGCGAAGAAGTCAGGCGACCAGTATGTGACCGTCGAGCGGATCCTGCTGGCGATGGCGCTCGCCAAGGGCACCGACGTCGGGACTGCGCTAGAGCGTGCGGGGTTGAAGCCCCAAACGCTCAATGCAGCCATCGAGAAGCTTCGCGGCGGACGGACCGCCGACACACAGAGCTCCGAAGACCGCTACGATGCGCTCAAGCGCTACACGCGCGACCTCACCGAAGCTGCCCGCCAGGGCAAGCTCGACCCGGTCATTGGCCGCGACGAGGAGATCCGGCGGACGGTGCAGGTGCTTGCCCGCCGGACCAAGAACAATCCAGTGCTCATCGGCGAGCCCGGCGTCGGCAAGACCGCGATCGCCGAAGGCCTCGCTGTGCGGATTGCGAACGGCGACGTTCCCGACGGGATCAAGGACCGGCGGCTGCTGTCGCTGGACATGGGCTCGCTGATCGCAGGCGCGAAATATCGCGGGGAGTTCGAGGAACGGCTGAAGGGCGTCATCGACGAGGTGAAGCAGTCCGAAGGCAACATCATCCTGTTCATCGACGAGATGCACACGCTGGTTGGCGCGGGGAAGAGCGAAGGCGCGATGGACGCCGGCAATTTGCTCAAGCCCGCGCTGTCGCGCGGCGAGCTCCACGTGATCGGTGCGACCACGCTCGACGAATATCGAAAGCATATCGAGAAGGACGCGGCGCTGGAGCGGCGATTCCAGCCGGTGTTCGTCGGCGAGCCGACAGTGCCCGACACCATCTCCATCCTCCGCGGCCTCAAAGAGAAGTACGAACTCCACCACGGGGTGAGGATCACGGACGCCGCTATCGTTGCGGCCGCAACCCTTTCGAATCGCTACATCTCCGACCGGTTCCTTCCCGACAAGGCGATCGATCTGATGGACGAGGCTGCGAGCCGGATACGGATGGAGGTCGAATCGAAACCCGAGGAGATCGAGAATCTCGACCGTCGGATCATTCAGCTGAAGATCGAGCGCGAAGCGCTGAAGAGGGAGCAGGACCGGGCGTCGAAGGACCGGCTCGCGAAGCTCGAGGAGGAGCTCGCCAATCTCGAGCAGCAGTCGGCCGAGCTGACCCAGCGTTGGCAGGCGGAGAAGGACAAGATCGCGGGCGAAGCGAAGGTGAAGGAGCAACTGGACCAGGCTCGTCTGGAGCTCGAGCAGGCGCAACGGAATGGCGACCTCGCGAAAGCCGGCGAGCTTCAATACGGCAGGATTCCCGAGCTCGAAAAGCAGCTGAGCGAAGCGCAGGCGGTCACCAAGGGCGCAATGCTCCGCGAGGAAGTGACAGACCAGGACATCGCCGGGGTCGTCAGCCGCTGGACCGGGATCCCCGTCGAGCGGATGATGGAAGGCGAGCGCGACAAGCTGATGCAGATGGAAGCGGCGATCGGCGCCCGGGTCATCGGCCAGGACGATGCGGTGAAAGCTGTTTCCGCCGCCGTCCGCCGCGCCCGCGCCGGACTCCAGGACCCCAACCGGCCGCTCGGCTCCTTCCTGTTCCTCGGCCCCACCGGGGTCGGCAAGACCGAGCTGACCAAGGCGCTCGCTGAGTTCTTGTTCGACGATTCGTCGGCGATGGTGCGCATCGACATGAGCGAGTTCATGGAGAAGCACGCAGTCGCGCGGCTGATCGGCGCTCCTCCCGGCTATGTCGGCTATGAGGAAGGCGGGGTTCTGACCGAGGCGGTACGCCGCCGGCCATACCAGGTCGTGCTGTTCGACGAGGTCGAGAAGGCACATGGCGACGTGTTCAACATCCTTCTGCAGGTACTGGACGATGGGCGTCTGACCGACGGCCAGGGCCGAACCGTCGACTTCACGAACACTCTGATCATCCTGACTTCGAACCTGGGGTCGCAATTCCTCGCCAACCTGGGCGAGGACGAGCCGGTCGAGAAGGTCGAGCCGCAGGTGATGGAGGTCGTTCGCGCCCACTTCCGCCCGGAATTTCTCAACCGGTTGGACGAGATCATCCTCTTCCACCGGCTCGGCGCCGCGCACATGGGCCCGATCGTCGATATCCAGGTCGGACGGCTCCAGAAGCTGCTGGATGACCGCAAGATCACGCTCGAGCTGACGCCCAAGGCGCGCGAATGGCTGGGGCGGGTCGGCTACGACCCAGTCTACGGCGCGAGGCCGCTCAAGCGCGCGGTCCAGAAATACCTCCAGGACCCGCTCGCCGACGCCATCCTCTCCGGAAAGATCAAGGACGGCGACACGGTCCGCGCTGACGAGGGCGACGGGCAGCTGGTGCTCGAGCCGGTGGGCGAGGTTCGCCAGGCCGCCGAGTAATGCTCGACAGCCGTTCCCGGCCACAGCTACGCAGCGCGGATGGACGCTGAAAGCGCGGCACTTCTGGAACAAGCGGCCGAGCTTCGGCGAGCCGGCCGGGTCGAAGAGGCGATCGCCGCTTATTCCGACCTTCTGAAGCGCGAGCCAGACCTTGCGGATAGCTGGTACAACCTGGGTTGGCTGCAGCGGCAGGCGCGGCAGTACGAGCTTGCGCTTCATTCCTATGCTGAAGCCCTGAAGCGGGGCGTTCGCGGGCCCGAAGAGGTGCACCTCAATCGTGCGGTGATCCTGTCGGACCATCTGGCTCGCCCGGCGGAAGCGGAGGCCGAGCTGAAGGCGGCGCTTGCGATTAACGAGGTCTATGTCCCCGCGCTGCTCAACCTTGGCAACTTGCACGAGGACCGAGGCGACAGGGCCGCCGCGCGGGCGACATATGAGCGCGCGCTTGCGGTTGCGCCGAACCATCCGCTCGCGCTCGCGCGGCTGGCCGGAATCGTCGAGCCGAAGGGCGATTCGGCGGACCGGCTGATCGGGCGGCTGGAGGGCGAGATTGCCGCGACTCGCGAGCCCGCCGCACGCGCCGACCTTGGCTTTGCGCTTGCCCGGCTGCTCGACGCACAGGGCGAATATGACAAAGCGTTTGCAGCAGCAGAGGCGGCGAACCTTGCCAGCCGAGAAGCATTTGGACGGGGTTTCAGGCCCTATGATCGCGCAGCACAGAAAGCGTTGGTCGACCGCCTGATCAGCGCCTTTTCGAAACCGGTTGCCCGCGATGGTGAGCCCGCTCCGGCGGTGTTCATCTGCGGGATGTTCAGGTCGGGCTCGACGCTGGTCGAGCAGATCCTCGGCGGCCACAGCGCGATCGTTAGCGGAGGGGAGCTCGACCTGATTCCTGCACTTCCCGGCAGGATTGCGGGCTATCCCGAAGCGGCCTCGAATCCGGATGGGGCCGAGCTTGAATCGTGGCGCCGTTTCTATCTCGACGGGCTGGCACCTTACCGACGGGGGCAGGCGCTGGTGACCGACAAGCGGCCCGACAATTTCCTTCACATCGGGCTGATCAAGACGCTGTTTCCTGACGCCAAAATCGTCCACACGCGCCGCCACCAGCTGGACAACCTTATCTCGCTTCACTTCCTGCACCTTGGCCCGGCGATGCCATACGGACTGGATCTCGACGACTCAGCCCATTGGTACGACCAGCACGAGCGGCTGATGGCGCATTGGAAGACCCTCTATCCGGACGACATTTTCGACGTCGATTACGATTTGCTGGTGCGCGAGCCCGAGCCGGTTCTGAAGGGGCTGCTCAGCTTCCTGGGCCTGGATTGGGAGGACGATTTGCTCCACTTCCACCGGCGGGCCGGCACCGTGAAGACGGCGAGTGTCTGGCAGGTGCGCGAGCCGCTTCACGCACGCTCAAGCGGCCGCTGGAAACATTATCGCGATCAGCTTGAGCGAGCGCTCGGGGAACTCACCGGGCGGGAATGATCAGTTGCTTCGCGCCGTGTTCGCGTGGCGCTGCATCTCTTCGACGTCGTCGCGGCTCTGGTTCTTGAACACCTTCCATTCCTCGACGGTCAGGCAGACTTTCTTGCCCTTGAGGCGCGACCCGATCTCTTCCTGCCGCTCGCAGACGATCTTGTTCACGTCGGTCTGATTGGGCGGGATCGTCACGGCGGCCGAATGCGGCGTCGCCTGCGAGAAGGCCGGCGAGCCCACCAGAGCGGTCATTGCCAGACCGAGAATCGAAACTTTGAGCATGATTTTTGGCCTCCCGCTCTCAAAGGACCCGCGCGCCGGCACTTAGCCCGACGGGCGGGTTCCGGCGCTTCCCTGCAGCCGCTCCGTCTTTTCGCGGTTCTCCGCGCGATACTGCTGCCATTGCTCAAGGGTCATGCAGACCTTCTTGCCCTTGAGCCTCGAACCCATCTCTTCCTGCCGCTCGCAGATGATCTTGTTCACGTCCGACTTGGCCGGCGGAAGCATTACGGGAACTGCCTGCGGCTCGGCCGCGGTCTGCGCAAAAGCTGGAGCTGACAGGACCAGGCTGGCTCCAACTACATACAAAAGCTTCGACATTTTCACCCTCACCTTCGCGCCCATCGTACGTCAAATCCGCGATGCGGGCAACTTTCCCCCGCAACTAGTTTCCGCTCGGTACGGCGACGTCAAACGCAACCGTGATCCGCTCTCCTTTACCGAAAGGACGAGTCCCGTGCCACATGTAGGACGGGAAGAGGGCCAGCCGGCCGGGCTTTGGCTCCACGGTGCGAAACGGCGGAAGCCCGACATCGAGCGTCGACGACGTAGAGTCGCCGAGGGTGAGATAGCCCGCCCCTTCCTCACCCAGGTCCGGCGGAAGCACGATGTACAACGCCGAACTGATCCAGCCTGCCGGATGGACATGGTTGGCATGGAAACCGCGCTCGCGAAGCCAGACGGACCAGGCCCCGGAAAAGCGGATCTGCTCTCGCGGCGGCCCGAGGAGCGGGTGCGATTCGTCACGTGCCGGGAGCTTGGCAACGTGCTCGGCGACGGTGGCCCTGATCGCCTCCCGAAGCTGGATCAGCACCGGGTCGATGTGAAGGAAGATGTCGCCGTCTGTCTGTGTCCCGCCGCGAAGCGATTGTTCTAGCGGCTGCCCGCTCAAAGTGTGCAGCTTGCGCATCGTCTCCGCCAGCTGGTCGAGTGGCGGCAGGCGATCGGCGATGTCGTAGACTCCGACGAAGCGCGCGTCGCCCTCGAGCCAGTCCCACCGAGGGTCGCCGAGCATCCGCCACGCAATCGAAGCGTAGGGCCAGAACATGAAGGCGTCGGGTTTGCGCGTCCACTCGCTGATGATCCGGTCGGCCTCCTCGGGCCGGCCGGAGCGCAGGTAGTGGCGGACCCGCCTGACCTGGACCGTTCCGTCTTGCAGATCGGCGAAAGGAGCGAAGTGCGCCTCCGCCTTCTCCGTCTCGCCCCGCTCGGCATAAACGATGGCTTCGCTTATGCTGAACACGCCCTGCTCGCCGAGCGCAGCGCGGCCGTTTCCGATCACCTCGAGCACCTGCTCCCAACGCTCCGCGTGAGTCAGTGCGATGATCCACTGGTGCCAAAGGTCGAGATTCTGCGGTGTTTGCCGGATGGCGTCGGCGAAGCTCCGTGTGAAGTCATCGCGGTCACCCTGCGCCCAACGCAGCTTCGACAGGAGAATGTGCCCAACAACCCAATGTGGGGAGCGCGACACGATACGTTCGAGGCCCGAGATCGCCGTCTGCGGTTCTCCGTCGGCGACAAAGGCGGAGGTGAGGCCTGCGACGATTTCGGTGTCGCCGGGAGCGAGCCTCAGCGCCTGGCCGTAAGCGTCGATCGATGGCAGCCCAGCCTCGTAGAGCGTCCGGGCGAGCGAGTGGGCGATCTTGGCCGATGTCGGCGCCATCTGCGCCGCCTTCCGAAGCGAGGGAAGCGCATCCTCTCTTCGTTCGAGATCGCGAAGCACAAGCCCATGAAGGTGCCACAATCTGGGGTCCGGGCTTCCAGCGGAAACGGCTGCCCCTAGCGGCGCAAGAAGCTGCTCGCGCTGCCCCGACTCAAAAGCGGCGATCGCGTCCTCGAACGCGACGGTGTTCAGGGGCGCCGGGCTTGCCATGGCGGGGTCATAGACAAGTCGTCGGCTGAGCGCAGCAACTTCGCGGGCGGCAGGCGGCGGCTATTGAGCCGGCAGCCGGTCACGGATCCACTGCGAGAAGACCCACTTTTCGCCGGACGTCGGAGGAGATCCGGCATGCATCGTCAACGGGTCTCCGCGGCCGGAGCGGTCGACATTAGTGAAGAACAGCGCATCGCCCGCGGCCGCGCGATGGTTGATGCCAAGCTTCGGAAACACCGTCTCGCCGCCCTCGTAACCGTCGTTCAGGTAGATGAGGACGGTAGCGATGCGCTGCCCGAACTTCTTCAGGTGCTCCGCAAAGCCGGGAATCTCCGGATCGAGGAAGTCGTGGTGCGGCCGGAATTGCTCGCCAACCGAATAGTGCAGGATCTGCGTCGGCTCGAAAATCGCTACCGGCAACCTGGTGGCGGCGGAGATTCGGGCGCGCAGCACCTCCACCACCAAGTCCATGTCGGGGAGCTGGAATTCGATGGCCTTGTTGTCGCGCGCGGGATTGTGAGTCTGGTCGCCTGTAGACGTGGCGAAGACCTTCGCCGGCTTCAGACGGTCGCGCGCGCGACCGATGATCCATGCGCATTCGGCTTCGGCCGCAAAGCCGGGATAGGCGACTATGCGTGGGCTGTCGTGAAGCTGCTTCTTGGGCGGCGGAGCGAGCAGCCGGTCGATCGAGAGATCGACGGAACCGCGCTCCTCGAGCACTTGCACTTGCCCGCGCGCGCTTTCCGACCCCAGCTCAGCCGCCCGCCGGAGTTTTCGCATGGCAGCAGGCCAGTTCTGAGGCCTAAGCGCGCCCATGGCCTCGAAGAGGGCCGACATCACCAGCGCATCGGGATGGCCATTTGCCGCGGCCGTATCGATAAGTGCAATTGCTTTCGGGCCGTCGGCCGACGCCGTCTCACCGCCCAGCAAGGCCAGACCCTGCTCGAGCTGCACCGACGGGTCGTTTTGCACGGGTGCCGGCACCTCAGGCACCCGTGAAGCTGACGCCCGTCGCGGCGATCATCCTTGCGACGGCTTCGCGTTCGACGGCGTCGAGTGCGGGCGGCCACAGGTCGACGATCAGGACGACCCGAAGCTCGCCGCTGTCGTTCCACGCCTCATGCTCGATGGTGTCGTCGAACACGAAGGTTTCGCCGACCACCCACTGCCGGGTGGTTGCTCCGCAACGAAAGCCGCAATCGGGCGGAACGATCAGCGGCAGGTGACAGACGAGCCGGGTGTTCGCGACCCCCGTGTGCGGAGGAATGCGCGTGCGCGGAGCAAGTAGCGAGAACATCGCATTGGGCGAGGCACCCGGTACGTGCGGCTGCGGCAGCTTCGCGACCGCGGCCATCGTCTGCGGGCAATGCCTGGCGTTGCCCTCCACGGCGCTGCCGTTTCGAAGCAGGTGGATCGCCGTCCAGTCGCGGTTGTTGTTGAGCTCCTTCCACTGCCGCAGCGGCACGCGTTCGGGATAGTGGATGTAGGGTACCATCTCCGCCGCTTCGGCGGCGATCAGGGCTTCGAATTCGGAGCGAATCGCGTCCGTGGCGGCTTCAAGCGCGGCGAGCTCGGGAAAGTGAGCGGGATCGTGGAACTCGATCTCGGGGAGGCCGGGATAATGGAAATCCGAAGGCTCCTGGTGATGGTGGCGGGTTCGGCGCGATACATTGGAAGCAAAGCGGGACAGGCGTTGCTCATGGGACCGGTCGAGCCCCGACGGGATGGCTCTTACGAGCCGCTCTTCGATTCCGGCTCTGTGCTGATCCGCGCGCATTCTTGCGTGGGCGACGGCCGCAGCCATCGCTTCGGGGATATTCTCCTCGGCCGGAAGCCGGGCGATGGCGTTGGAGAAAGCTTCGCCGGCGCCAGGATCCTTGAGCCTGTCGAGAAGCATCGCTCGAGCAAGGAGCGCAGAGAAATCGAGCGGCGCGAGGGCCAGGGCCTTCTCGATCGCGTGAAGCGCGCCTTTGATGTCGCCCGTCGCGCGCCTCATCGCGCCAAGCTTGGTCCACAGAGCGAGGCTCGGCTCCGCGGTCGAGCTTAGCCGGTCCAGCAAGCTAATTGCCCGGGCGAGGTCGCCGGAAGCTGCCGCCCGGTCGGCCTCAGCCTCGATGTCGGAGGGTGTTTCGCTCACCAGCGCAAGTCAGCGCAGTGGGGAGCGAAAAGCAACGGTAGGGACAAAAGAAAGCGGCGGACCTCTTTCGAGGCCCGCCGCAATCTTTTCATACTTTCCGCGACTTAGAAGTCGACGGTGAAGCCGGCGAAAATGTACCGTCCCAAGGCATCATAGACCTGCGGGAAGGTATTGCCGTTGCCGAAGCCGGCCGGGATGTTGCCACCACCAAGCGGCGGATCGGTATCGAAGATGTTGTTCGCACCAACGCGGAGGTTGAGCCTCTGCGCCAGGCGAGCAGTGAGCGTCAGGTCGAAGTAATCCCTGGAGCTCAGCCGCTCTTCAGCCGGGCCGGCAGCCGCGACCGCATCGACGCCGGAGAAGTGCCTCCAGCGAGTCGACACGCCCAGGCCGCTCGGCATGGTCAGGCCGACGCGCAGCACGTGACGCCATTTCGGGGTCGGCGTGCCGCAGGCACCCGCGAACTTGCCGACGCAGTTGATGCCGACATGCGGGTTCTCGAGCTGGTTGAGCAGCGTGCCAACGAAGGCGATGTTGGCCGTTCCCCAGCCGCCGAGACGGCGCGAGTAGGTGCCGTTGAAGTCCCAGCCGTCCGTCTTCAGGCCGACGCCACTCTGGTTGACGTTCGTCAGGATGACATACGAGTTCGTTCCGAGCCACAGAGACCCGTTGTTCGGGTTGCGATGGACGAACGCGCACAGCGTGGGATCCTGCGGAATGCCGCCGGTGCCCATGCAGCCGTTCAGCACCTGGTCGAAGCCGAGCGTGCCGATGATGTCCTTCACCTTGATGTTGAAGTAGTCAGCGGTCAGCGCGAGGCCCGGAATGAACCGCGGCTGGACTACCGCGCCCAAAGTCCAGGTATCGGCAGTTTCCGGCGCGAGGTCCGGGTTACCGCCGAACAGGCCCTGGTACTGGTTAGCCGGGTTCGGCGTGATGTTACCGTACTGAGCCGGGGTCACGCCTGAGAGCTGGCACTGAGCAAGCGTTGCGCTCGGGGCGCCACCACCAACAGCGTTTGCGCACGGATCGAGCTCGCCCGACAGACCAAGCGCCTGCGGGAAGAACAGCTCGACGATGTTCGGTGCGCGAACAGCGCGGTTGTAGCTGCCGCGGAACCGGACGTCGCGGATCGGGGCGAGATCGGCCTCGATCTTGTACGTGTCGGTGTTGAAGCTGTTTCCGCCGACGTGATAGTTCGAGTAGCGATAGCCGGCCCCGATCTTGAACTCTTCGATGAAGTTATGCTCGATGATCGGGATCTGGATTTCGGCGAACAGGTCGCGAACGTCGAACTCTCCTTTGACCGGTGGGGTCGGGCCGCCCTGGCCGGCGAGGTCGCCGGTCCGGAACTCTTCGTCCACCTTAAAGTCCAGGCTTTCCTTGCGGTACTCGGCGCCGATGTTGAGGCCGATCCCGGTTTCCGCCCAAGGCAGACGCATCCCATATTCGTCACCGGCGACCGTGACGTCGACGTGAGCGATATTCTCCACGATGTTGCCGCGCTGGAAGCCCGGGGTCTGGAGGTAGCTCAGAGCATCCGGAGTAACGCCGCCCGTCGCGAAGATGTTGTAAGGTACGCAGTTCGGGTCGATGCCGGTGAAGGCAGCGCGGCACATGATCGTTGCGCCCGGGGTACCCGGAGCAACGATGGCGCCGCCGAGGACCGCAACGGCGTCGATCGCTCGTCCAAGACGAGTGACCGAGAAGTCGTTGAGGTAGGTTTCCTGGCGAAGCGTGTGACCCGTCTGATAGTAAGCATCGTAGGAGATGCCACGGGCCGCGTCGCCGCGCATGCCGGCGACGATGCGGTAGTCGGTATGACGAATATCGTCATCACGGCCGCCGCCTTCGACGTTACGGCGAAGGATGTAGGTGTAGGTCTGCTCGACGCCGGCCTGGCCGTTGAGCGAGTCGACGAACGTACGACCCTCAGCGCAGAGGCGATTGATCTGCTGCGCAGACAGAAGCGCGTTGTCGCAGGCGAGCCGGTTGGTGTTGCCGAAGTCACCCGACGGCGCGATCTGCGCATCCGAGTGATCGTCCATGAACATCAGCTCGACATAAGGCTTGAAGGCCGGGCTGATCTCGTAGTCGCCGAACGCACCGAAGTTGTAGCGCTCGTCAGGGCGCTGGAAGTAGTTGTACGGCGCGAAGTTGAACGGTGTCGTGCCGGGAACAAACTGGTTTCCGTTGACCTGGAACACGTCGATGTTCGCGAACGTGTTCGGATCATACTGCAGGAACGTGCCGGTCGACGACGTCGCCGAACCGCCGCAATTCCAGTCGCGGGCCGGCGAGCCGCTCTGGCGGGTCGCTCGGGCTGCGAGGGTGCAGAAGGAATAGTCGCGGGTGGATTCGAGAACCGGATCCTGGGCGCGATAGGTTGCATAGGCCATGACGTGGCCGCGGCCGTCGTCGAACGCTGCGCCGAACATTCCGGCGATGTCCTGGGCGCCGCCGTTGGTGCTCCAGCCGCGCGGCGGAAGGAAGCCACGGACCTCGTTCGGGACCAGAAGAGTGTCGTCCATGTGATTGTGGTGGTTGAACGCGCTCGCCTGGCCGTCGATGCGAAGGCCGGTGAAGGTCGTGTCCATGATGAAGTTGACGACACCCGCGACGGCGTCGGCACCGTAAACCGACGATGCACCGCCGGTCAGCACGTCGACGCGCTTGACCAGCTGCGAGGGGACGAAGTTGATGTCCGCGACCGGGTTGCCGGTGTCACCCGCCTGCAGGCGCTTGCCGTTGACGAGGACGAGGTTGCGCTTCGAGCCGAGGCCGCGAAGATCGATCGTCGCCGTTCCGCTCGATCCGTTCGAGATGTTCGAGCCCTGGCTCGCGAACACCTGCGGGAGCGAGTTGACGAGATCCTCAGTACGGCTGGTACCGGAAAGCTTGACGTCCTGGCTCGTGACGACCGTCACCGGGCTGGTGGACTCAAGGTTCGGCTGCGGAATGCGCGAACCGGTAACGATGATGTCCTGGCTCGACTTGACCGTCTCACCCGTTGCCGAAGTGCTCGGAACCGGCGCACCCTCGACCGGAGCCGTGGTTTGCGGAGCCGTCGGAACCGCGCTCGTGTCCGGCGGGTTCGTGTTCGGATTGGTGTCCTGGGCAAAAGCCGGAGCGGCGACCGTGCTGGCGCCGACGAGAAGCGTCGTTGCAAGAAGACGCTGACGGAATTCGAGCTTCATAAAATCCATCCCCTTAAAGGTCGCGCTAACGGCACGACCGACATGGTGCGGCAATGCGAAATTGCCGAACTGCACTGTCTGATAAGAGAAGCTGCAAGGCGCTGGCAACGGCTGGCGGGTGCTTCCAATGCAGTTGTCAATGCGCTGTATCAAATTTGCAACAGCGCCAGTCTTGCCGATTTCGGCACCTGCGGCCTAGTGTTGCGCCCGGGAAGCAGCGAGGGATTTCATGCGCAATTTCACGATCATGGCCGGCGTCTGCGCGCTGGCCGTTGCAGGAACCGTCCAGGCCGCCAAGCCCGTCCAGCTCGGCACCCCGGCGCAGGTGAAACGGCTGATGGACTGCCGGGCGATCGCGGCAGCTGACCAGCGACTCGCCTGCTTCGACCGCGAAGCGACGGCGATGGACGCCGCGATCGCGAGCAGGAACCTTGTGTTCGTCGACAAGGAGAAGGCTCGGGCCGCGGGCCGTTCCCTGTTCGGATTTTCGATCCCCAATTTCGGCGGGCTGTTCGGCGGCGGCGAAGACGAGATCACTCAGATCGAAAGCACCGTGAAGAGCACCGGGCACAATGCCGACGGCGGATGGGTCATCACGCTGGCCGACGGGTCCGTATGGAGCCAGACCGACGACTGGCCGGGCCTCGATCCCAGGCCGGGTAAGAAGGTGATCGTAAAGCGCGCCGCGCTTGGATCGTTCCGACTGTCTATCCCGGGCGAGAACGGGATCAAGGTCAAACGGATCGGCTGAGGTTCAGGCTTTCCCGGCGCTCTGCTCGGCCTTCAGGCTGGCCTCGGCGTCGACATAGGGCTCCTGCCGCTCGACGCTCCAATATTTGAGCTCGTGAAGCGGAATCCGCTGTCCGGTCACCGCGCAGACGACATGGTCGCCGCTTGCGAGGATCCTGAAGGTTCCGGCCATATAATGGATGCGAGCGGGCGTCCCGCCGCCGGTCATCAGCATCTTTCACTCCTGCTCGTCGAAGAACCCGGGCTGCCGAGACACATAGGGAGAGCGGCGCTTGCGCTCAACGGGCGCCGGCGCTGCTTCGCCGACGGCCGCATCGACCGCGCCATCGCCAAAGTTCAGGGTGAGCAGCCTGGCGGCGATAGCGTCGGCAGCGCTCGCCAAAGTCTTGCCGGCGCGATCGGTGACCCGGACGAAGCCGCGCGACAACGGCCGGTCGGGATGAACGAGTCCCGCCATCTTCCACAGCGAGGCGAGCTTTTCCGCCGACCGGCTGACACGGTCCAGGAGGAGCTCCGGCCGGAGCCTCGGCGCCACAGCGTTCAAGTCCGCGCGCGCCTCGCCCGCGCGCGAGGCAAGCGCTCGCGGAAGCCGGTCGCCGACCTCGTCGAGCCGCTGGGCGGCAGGCGCGAACAGCGCCTGAGGCTCGGGCCATCGGCAGACGGTCAGCTCGAGCCGCTCGCGCGAACGGTCCGCCATCTTCGACAGGCAGTTCTGGCTTCTCCGGCCGAGCTCGCCGACCAGGACGAAAAGCTCAGCCCTCACCGGCACCGCGATCTCGGCGGCCGCAGTTGGTGTCGGCGCCCGCCGGTCGGATGCGTGGTCGATCAGGGTCGTGTCCGTCTCGTGGCCGACCGCGGAGATCAAGGGGATCGGGGATTCAGCCGCGGCGCGGACCACCTCCTCCTCGTTGAACGCCCAGAGATCCTCGATCGAGCCTCCGCCGCGAGCGACGATCAGGAGGTCGGGGCGGGGAAGCGCTCCGTTCCCGTCGATCTCGCCGAAGCCGCGAATGGCGGCGGAGATCTTGGCGGAAGAACCTTCGCCCTGGACCGGCACCGGCCACAGGAGAACATGCGTCGGGCAGCGGTCTTCCAGCCGGTGGAGAATGTCGCGGATGACTGCTCCGGTGGGGGAGGTGACGACGCCGATTACCTTGGGAAGGAACGGGAGCTTGCGCTTGCGGCTTTCGTCGAACAGGCCTTCCGCAGCGAGCGCTTTGCGCCGCCGCTCGAGGAGCGCCATCAGCGCCCCTTCGCCGGCAAGCTCCAGCCGGTCGATGACCAGCTGGTATTTCGATCGGCCGGCATAGGTGGTCATCTTACCGGTCGCGATCACTTCGGCGCCGTCTTCGGGCTGGAAGGCGAGTCCGTTCGCATTGCCCCGCCAGATGACCGCGTCGATGCAGGCCGCATCATCCTTCATCGAGAAATAGCAATGGCCGGAGCTGTGGCGCTTGAAGCCGGAGATCTCGCCGCGCACCCGGACATGGCCGAATTCGCCCTCGATCACCCGCTTCAGTGAGCCGGCGAGCTCGCCGACCGTCAGCGCCGGCGAATTGTCGCCGGGCGGCACGTTCGCTAACAGGCCGGAGCGCGTGTCTTCGGGAAGGTCCACTTGAATATTCTTCTGCTTGGTTCGGGCGGGCGCGAAGATGCGCTTGCGTGGCGGCTGAGGCAATCGCCGAGCTGCGAAGAACTGGTCGCGGCGCCGGGAAATCCGGGAATTGCGCGCTGGGCACAATGCGTGGCGATCGATCCCTGCGATGCCGGCGCAGTGGTCGGCCTGGCGAGCGAGCGGGGAATCGACCTGGTGGTCATCGGCCCCGAAGCTCCGCTGGTGGCCGGTGTCGGGGATGCGCTGCGGGAGGCCGGCTTTGCGGTGTTCGGCCCCAATGCCGACGCGGCCCGGCTGGAAGGGTCGAAGGGTTTCACCAAGGACCTGTGCGAGGCGAACAACATACCGACTGCACGGTACGTCCGCACCGAACGGGGTGACGAGGCGCTGGCGGCACTGGCCAACTTCGGCGTGCCCGTCGTCATCAAGGCGGACGGACTCGCCGCAGGCAAAGGCGTCACCGTTGCCACCAGCCGCGAGGAGGCGGAGCAGGCGATCCGCGAGATCGGCGATTCTCCGCTGGTGATCGAGGAGTTCCTGGAGGGCGAGGAAGCCAGCCTGTTCGCGCTGGTCGACGGCGAGACTGCGGTATCTTTCGCCTCAGCGCAGGACCACAAGCGCGTCGGCGAGGGCGACACCGGCCCGAACACCGGCGGAATGGGCGCCTATACCCCTGCCCCTGTCCTCACCGCCGAGCTCGAGCGCCGGGCGATGGACGAGATCGTTCGGCCGACCGCGCGGGCGCTTGCGGCGGCGGGAACCCCGTTCTCCGGCGTTCTTTATGCCGGGCTGATGCTGACCGCCGACGGCCCCAAGCTGATCGAATATAACGTCCGCTTCGGCGACCCCGAATGCGAGGCGATCATGCCGCGCGTCGACGGCGACTTCGCGAAGCTCCTGAATGCTGTTGCGACCGGCCGGCTCGGCGAGGTCCAGCCGCGGCTCAAGGACGATTACGCGGTGACCGTGATCGTCGCCGCGCGTGGCTATCCCGGCACCCCGGCAAGCGGCGGCCTTATTCGCGAGATCGAAGCCGCAGAGCAGGTCGAGGGGGTCACCGTGTTCCATGCGGGCACGGCACAGGGAGAAAGCGGGCTCGTAGCCAAGGGCGGGCGAGTGCTCGCTGTCACAGCGACCGCGCACAGTTTCGCGAGCGCGCGCGCCCGCGCCTATCGGGCCGTCGACCAGATCGACTTCGCCGACGGATTCCACCGGCGCGACATCGGCTGGCGCGAGCTGGAAAGGGAGAAGGCATGAACCCGCTGTGGGACTATTTCTGGCCGGTCTTCGGGTTCGCGGTGCTGGTCGGCCTGCTCGGCGGGCTGATGGGGTTCAGGCGGCGCCGCGGGTGGATATTCGCTGCTGCGGCCTTGCTGGCGCTCGCCGGAGCGGGCCTGTGGCACGGTCCGCTGGGAGCGGCCGACCGTTTCGCGAATGTCGTTGAGACCTCTGCCAAGCGGACGCTCACCGACTGGGAAATGACGCAGGTGCAAGGACGGCTTCATCACGGTCCCCTGACCCGCCACCTGATGCTGACCGGCCCGGCCGACGATTTCCAGCGCAGCCAGCTGGTGATCATTCTCAACCAGCTTCCGGGAGTGAGCCGCGCCACCTGGTCGAACTCGGCCGGCATCCCGTTGATCGCCGAAGCGGCGATTGCCGCAACCCTGGGGTTCCTTATCGGGCTGCTCCTGGCTTATCTGGCCGAGCTGCGCCGTCGCTACAACGCTGAGTGGAAATGGTGATCGAATGGAATTTGTCCGCGAATATTGGCTTCTGATCCTCATTGCCGCTGCGATCCTCCTGGTCGCGGCCTTCCTTCTGTTTCGGCCAAGACAGAGGGTTCAGCTTTCGCAGGATTCCGCCCCGATTCGCCCGCACATGCAGGCTCCGCAAAAAGGGCACGAAAGCCACGGCTTCGCGTCCGAGGCGGCCGCCGCAGTCGGAGACGTGGGCGGCCAGATCATCGGCGGCGAAGCGTCCCACGACCTCCACGCGAGCTCCGGCCCGCCGGACGACCTTACTCGCCTGAAGGGTGTCGGTCCGAAGTTCGCTGCAATGCTCAACGACCAAGGGATCAGCCGCTTCGAACAGCTCGCACGATTGAGCGAAGCCGACATCGAACGCATCGACCAGAATCTCGGTGCGTTCAGGGGACGGATCGAGCGCGACCAAATCCTGCTCCAGGCAGATTACCTGCAGCGGGGCGACATCGACGGTTTCGAGCAGAGGTTCGGCAAGCTTTAGATATTTCCGGCGTCAGGCGTCTTTCTCGGGCGCCTTCTTTCGCTTCGCCCTGGCAGCGATCAGCTTGTCGATCTTCCGGCCGTCCATATCGACGATCTCGAACGACCAGCCGTCGTGGGCGAACCGCTCGCCGGTCTCCGGCAGGTGCTTGAGCTGCTCGAGCGCAAAGCCGGCGACAGTGGAAAAGTCGCGGTCACTTGGAAGCTTGATCCCGAGCCGGTCTGCAAGAATGTCGGCGCTCGCCGCACCGGACAACAGGAAGCTTCCGTCATCGCGCTCGACGATGTCCGGCTCATCGCCGTCCTCGAAATCGTGATGGAAAGCACCGGCGAGCGCCGCGAGAATGCTTCCGGGCGTGACGATCCCGTCGAAATGGCCATATTCGTCGTGGACCAAAGCGAGCGGCACCGCCGCCGAACGGAGCACGGCGAGCGCGTCCATCGCGTCCATCAGGTCCGGGATGATTGGCGCCGTTCGCGCCATCTTGCGGAGGTCGAGGTCCTCGCCGTCGAGCAAGGCTTCGAGAAGGTCGCGGCTCTGGACGACGCCGACGATATTCTCGACCGATCCGTCCGCGACCGGAATGCGGCTGTGAGGCGTCCGCTTGAGCGCCGCGCGAAGCGCTTTGCCCTTGGCGGAGATGTCGATCCAGTCGACCTCGGTTCGCGGAGTCATCACCTCGCGCACCGGGCGGTCGGCGAGGCGGACGACACCGGAAATGATCGCCCGTTCGCTCTCCTCCAGCACGCCGGCAGTCTGCGCCTCTGCGACCACCAGGTGCAGCTCCTCGGCGGTGACGGCCTTGTCCGATTCGCGGTTGAGGCCGAGCATGCGGAAGATCAGGGCACTGGTCCGGTCGAGCAGCCAGACGAAGGGCGCCGCCGCTTTCGAAAGCCACAGCATCGGCCGGGCCATGACCGCTGCGATCGGCTCGGGCGAGCGCAGTGCGAGCTGCTTGGGTACCAGTTCGCCGATCACAAGCGAGACATAGGTCACGCCGACGATGACGATCCCAAAGCCGACGCTCTGGGCGGTGTCCGGTTCGAGGCCGAGCAGCTGAAGGCGCTCGCCAACCGGCCGTCCCAGCGCGGTCCCTGAAAATGCGCCGGAGACGACCGCGATCAGCGTGATTCCCGTTTGCACCGTGGACAGGAACTTGCCCGGGTTGCCGGCAAGATCGAGCGCGCACTGGGCGCCCGCGCTCCCGCTTCTGGCCATCGCCTTCAGCCGCGCCTCGCGCGACGAGACCACAGCGAGCTCGCTCAACGCAAGCAGACCATTAAGCGCGATGAGCGCCAGAATGATGAGGACGTCGATCCAGGGGAACGGGAGAAGATGGTCGCTCATGGCGGCGGCGCAGGTCTTGCCCGTAAACTCGGTCCGCAGCAAGCGGGGGCTCTCAACCCCGGCCGCGCCGCTCCCCGAAAAAGCGTCTTAGAAGCTCCGCAGATTCCTCCTCGCCGATGCCGCCCAGGACGTCTGGCCTATGGTGGCAGGTCGGCTGCGCGAAGATCCGCGCGCCGTGAACAACGCCCCCGCCCTTGGGATCTTCCGCCGCGTATCGGACCGCGTCGAGCCGGGCGATCGAGGCAGCCGCCGCGCACATCGCGCACGGTTCCAACGTCACCCACAAAGTGCAGCCGTCCAGGCGGGACGTGCCTAGCGCTTCGGCGGCGGCGCGGATCGCAACCATCTCGGCATGCGCGGTCGGGTCGAGCAGGCCGCGCATCGAATTTTTCGCTTCGGCGACGATTCGCTCGCCTTGCGTGATCACCGCTCCGACCGGCACTTCCCCGTCGGCCGCAGCCTCGGAAGCAAGGCCGAGGGCCCGGCGCATCGGCGAAGGCAAGGGAAAAGCCATGCGCAGCGCGCTAGCCGACGCGAGGTGGGCTGTCATTCTCCGGCGCGGCTAGGCCCCGTTGGTCGTGGCGTTCGCTGTCTCCTGATTGCCCCCGTCAGGCGGATTGACCTCGAGGCTCGGCACCGCGACCTTCTTCTGCTTGGTGCCGACCGAGACCGACCCGGTTTCGACGTCGAACGCAGGCGTCTGGCCGCCGCGGGCGCTGACGCTCTTCCCGTCGGTGCTGAGCTGGGGCGCCCTCGCCTCACGGGTCTGGCTGATGTTCAGAAAGCCTGTGGCCACTGCAATCAGAAGCGCAATCACCGCCAGGATGAGAATGAATATAATCGCACGCATTGGTAATTCCCTGCCGCTTGTGTCGACCAGACGACGAGCAATGAACGCCGAAGTTCGTCGCGAGGTTGCACCCGCACATTGACGAGGATGGAGGGAGAGGCTAACGGACGCGCGCATTTTGGCCCTTTGGGGCCGAGACAAAATCAGGATTAGCCACATGTCGCGCGTATGCGAGCTGACCGGCAAGGGCCGGCAGGTGGGAAACAACGTTTCCCACGCCAATAACAAGACCAAGCGGGTGTTCCTGCCCAATTTGCAGGACGTCACGCTCATTTCCGACGCCCTCGAGCGCAGCGTGAAGCTGCGGGTCTCGACCCATGGCCTTCGCTCGGTCGAGCATGTCGGCGGCCTCGACAACTGGCTGGTCAAGACAAGCGACGAAAAGCTGTCGACCAAGGCTCGCAAGCTCAAGCGCGAGATCGCCAAAAAGCAAGGCGAAGCGGCCGCCGCCTGAGGCGCTGCCACGGCTTTCCCAACCGTCTGAAACCATGAATGCGGGCTGCACCTGACGTTCAGCCGCGATATCCCGCGACTCGTGCATAAGTTACTCACGTAGCGGGGTTTCCCCCTTTCTCCCCGCTGCACATGGTGCGGCAGCGATGCCGTTAGATTGCCCTCCGGTAGAGTATCGGGGGCGGGCCCGGCCGCGAGAGATCGCGCCGGGCCTAACCTTCTGGCCACACTCAATGCATGTCGAACAGCTGGGCGAGCTGCTCGATCATCGCACCCCCTAGCTGCTCGGCGTCCATGATAGTGACGGCGCGCTCGTAATAACGCGTCACGTCATGGCCGATCCCGATCGCGACAAGTTCCACCGGCGAGCGCTGCTCGATCCAAGCGATTACCTGTCGGAGGTGTCGCTCCAGATATGTCCCGCCGTTGGCCGAGGCGGTCGAATCGTCGACCGGCGCGCCGTCGGAGATCACCATCAGGATCCGCCGCTCCTCGGTCCGGGCGATCAGCCTCTGGTGCGCCCAGAGAAGCGCTTCCCCGTCGATATTTTCCTTGAGCAGCCCTTCGCGCATCATCAGGCCAAGGCTGCGCTTCGAATGGCGATACGGCTCGTCCGCGCGCTTGTAGACGATGTGGCGAAGGTCGTTGAGGCGCCCCGGATGCGCCGGACGACCGGCAGCTAGCCAGGCCTCGCGGCTCTGGCCGCCCTTCCACGCCCGCGTCGTGAAGCCGAGGATTTCACTCGCGACTCCGCAACGCTCCAGCGTCCGAGCGAGAATGTCGGCGCAGATGGCGGCGATGGCGATGGGCCGCCCTCGCATCGAGCCACTATTGTCGATCAGAAGCGAGACGATCGTGTCCTTGAACTCGGTCTCGCGCTCCACCTTGTAGCTCAGCGAATGGCCGGGATTGACGATCACCCGGGCGAGCCGGGCCGCGTCGAGCATTCCTTCTTCCTGGTCGAAGTCCCAGCTTCGCGCCTGCTGCGCCATCAACCTTCGCTGGAGGCGGTTGGCGAGCTTGGTGACGATTCCCGAAAGGCCGCCGATCTGCTGGTCGAGATAGAGCCGCAGTCGGTTGAGCTCCGCCTCGTCGCAAAGCTCCCCGGCTTCGATCATCTCGTCGAACTGGGTGGTGAACGGCTTGTAGTCGCTGGGCGGGGCCAGCTCCCAGTTGCGGCGCGCCTGGCCGGGCTGGCCGCTGTCGGTGGTCTCGTCGCCTTCGGAAAGCTGGTCGTCGTCGGGATCATTGTCCTCGGCAGCCTGCTCCTCGTCGGCGCTGTCATCCGACTGCTCGGCGCGCATTTCGCTATCGCCGCTCTGGGGAGTCGATTCGCCTTCGTCTTCGCCTTCGTCCCCGGCCGCCTCGTCGCCCTCTTCCTCACCCGTGTCCTCAAGCGGATCCTCGCCCTCCTCGGCGGCGCTTGCGAGATCGAGGTCCTCGAGCAGTTGCCGCGACAGCCGGGCGAAGGCCGCCTGGTCGTCGAGCGTGAGCGCCAGCGAATCGAGCTCGGCTGCGCCCTTTTCCTCGACCCATGGCTCGACCAGCTTGAGGCCCGCCTGAGCCGCTTTCGGAGCCGCCTCCCCGCTTAGCCGCTGGCGGGCAATCAGTCCGATTGCGGTTGCCAATGGCACTTCTTCAGCGCTTCGAGCGCGTGTGATTGCGTCGCCGCGCACCCGCGCGTCGGCAAGCTGGGCGAGGTTGGCGCGCACTCCTGCCATTGCCCGCGCGCCAAGGGCTTCGATCCGCGCGGTCTCGAGCGCATCGAACACGGCCCGGGCCTCGGGATCAGCGGGAGCGAGAGAATTGTGAAGCCGGACGTCGTGGTGACGAAGCCGGAGCGCCGCAGAATCGGCTGCACCGCGAGCTTCCGCGACCAACTTGGGCTCGAGGCCCGGCCCCGGGGAAGGCACCCGCGCCGCTCTCGGCGCCGGGGACGCGGTCTCCGACGCGAACACCACGTCGATTTCCGGATCGCGAGCGATCGCCCGGGCCGCGCCGGCGAGGGCGCGACGAAACAGGTCGATCCGCTCAGCCATTAGGCTGCTGTCCCGACCACGCTTTCCGGAAGGTCCTGACCGAAGACGCGCTGATAATATTCGGCGACGATCGAGCGTTCGGACTCGTCGCACTTATTGAGGAACGAGACCCTGAAGGCGAAGCCGACGTCGCCGAAGATCAAAGCGTTCTGCGCCCAGCTGATCACCGTCCGCGGGCTCATCACGGTCGATATGTCGCCGTTGATGAAGCCCTGCCGCGACAGGTCGGCGACCTTGATCATCTTCTCGACCGTGCCCTTGCCGTCGGGATTGTCATATTCGCCCGACTTGGCGAGCACGATCTGAGCCTCGACCGCGGCGGGCAGGTAATTGAGGGTGCTGACGATGTTCCAGCGGTCCATCTGCCCCTGATTGATCGCCTGGGTGCCGTGATAGAGGCCGGTGGTGTCGCCGAGGCCGACGGTGTTGGTCGTCGCGAACAGCCGGAACCATGGGTTCGGGCGGATCACCCGGTTCTGGTCGAGAAGCGTCAGCTTGCCTTCCGATTCCAGCACTCGCTGGATCACGAACATCACGTCCGGCCGCCCCGCATCATATTCGTCGAACACGAGCGCGACCGGGTGCTGCAAAGCCCAGGGAAGAAGGCCTTCGCGGAACTCCGTCACCTGCTGGCCGTCGCGAAGGACGATCGCGTCGCGGCCGACTAGGTCAATGCGGCTGATGTGGGCGTCCAGGTTGATCCGGATCATCGGCCAGTTGAGCCGCGCGGCCACCTGCTCGATGTGGGTCGACTTGCCGGTGCCGTGATAGCCCTGGACCATCACCCGGCGGTTGCGGGCGAACCCGGCGCAGACCGCAAGCGTCGTGTTCGGGTCGAAAACGTAAGCCGGGTCGAGGTCGGGCACTCGCTCGTCGGCCTCGCTGAAGGCCGGAACCTCCATGTCGGAATCGACGCCGAACGCATCACGCACCTTCACCATCCGGTCGGGCGCGGCCATCACGGTTTCGCTTCGGCTTTCGGGGTTCACGTTGGCAATATCGTTCATCGGTTCGGGCCTTAAGCGAGAGGCAATCGTGCCTCAAGACAGTGCGTCGATGGGATTCAGGCGACTTTCGGCGGCAAGGGGAACAGCGTCACGAAACGCTTGGCAAGCGCGAGGTCTCCGTCGATCCGTATAACATCGATCGGGGCCCCGCCATAGACCACGCCGGCCAGTTGGGCAGGCTCCGCAGTGACCGTAAAGTCACACTGCTCCGGCTCGCCCCGGCGAACGTCGATGCGGCCTTTGCGCACATCCGCGCAGTAAGTCACGTCGCCGAGCCGGAAGCGGGCCGTTGCCACGAAGTCGCCGGCTAGCTCCGGCTCGAACATCGTCTGCAGCGACATCATCACCGACACATGGCTGATCGGAAGGCTGGGGTCGTGAAGCGGGCTCCTGGCCGCCCATTTGCCGAGCACGCCGAGGACGGGCGCCGCCTCAAGCCCCCATTCGGTCGCTTCGTACACCTGCACGGAAGCGGGCGGTGGAAGCCTGGCGCGCCTGACCAGCCCGCGGTCCTCGAGCTCAGCGAGCCGCTGCGCGAGAACATTGGCGCTGATCCCAGGAAGATCGCGCTTCAGCCCTGAAAAGCGCCGCGGGCCGAACATCAGCTCGCGCATCACCAGCATGGCCCAGCGTTCGCCGATCAGCTCGAGCGCATGAGCAAGCCCGCAGGCATCGCCATATCCGCGTTTTCCCTCTTTTTGTCGCGGTTTAGTTGTTTTTTCTAACTGCATGGTTGCAATTTATAACTCAGAGAGTCAAAAAGCAAGCGAATCGAGTCGCAATCGAGGGGAAACGGCGATGTCACGAATGATCTTCATCAACCTGCCGGTGACGGACCTAGACCGCTCGGTTCGCTTCTATGAGGCGATTGGTGCCCGCAAGGAGCCGAAGTTCAGCAATGAGCAGGCGGCAATGATGGTGTTTTCCGATACAATCTCGGTGATGCTCCTTCGCCACGAATTCTATTCGGGCTTCACGAGCAAGCCGATCGCCGATGCCCACGCGTCGAGCGCCGCTCTGCTCGCCATTTCCTGCGACAGCCCGGCGGCGGTCGATGAGATGGTCGAAGCCGCGACGTCGGCGGGCGGCAAGGCCGATCCAGGCCCGAAGAATGACATGCCCGAGATGATGTATGGGCGGAGCTTCGAGGATCCCGACGGCCATCATTGGGAGCCGGTCTGGATGGACGCCAACTTCGCCGAAAAAGGCGCGCACCCCGCCGAGGCGGCGGAGGCCTGACATGGCGATCGATCCCAACGCCGACATCGAAGTGACCGCCTTCCGCTGGGTGCCCGAGGGCGCTCAAGGACTGGTGAAGGATCTTCGAGTCCGCTGGGCGCTCGGTGAAGCGGGCCTCGACTACCGGGTGCTGATCGGCCTCGAGCGGCCCGAAGGCTATCGCGAAGACCAGCCGTTCGAACAGGTCCCCTGCCTGAAGGACGGCACCGTGCGGATCTTCGAAAGCGGCGCGATCCTCCAATATATCGGCGAGAAGAGCGAGGCGCTGTTGCCGCGCGACCCGCGGGAACGGCTCCGCGCCATTCAGTGGACCTATGCGGCGGTCAGCAGCGTCGAACCGTTCGTTCAGTTCAGGGCGCTGCTCAACAATTTCTGGGCGGACCAGGAGTGGGCAGAGCCGAGCAAGCCCGCCTTCGATCACCTTTCCAGCCTTCGGCTCGGGCAACTCTCCGACCGCCTCGGCGACAAGACATGGCTAGAGGGCGAGCGCTTCACGATCGGCGACCTGATGATGGTGACCGTCCTTCGGCTCGCCGAGCGCGCCAGGCTGCTCGAGCCCTACCCCAACCTTCGCGACTATGTCGCCCGCGGCCAGGCGCGGCCCGCCTTCAAGCGCGCCCTCGAAGAGCAGCTCGCGACATTTCGCGAGAACGAACCCCAAGGAGAAGCAGCATGACCTATTTCGAAGGATTCGTAGCGCCCGTCCCCGAAGCCAACAGGGACGCCTACGTGAAGTCGGCAAGCGACTTTGCGCCAATCATGCGTGAGTTCGGGGTCAGGCGGCACGTCGAAGCCTGGGACAGCGACGTTCCCGAGGGCAAGGTCACCGACTTCCGCAAGGCGGTCGATGCCAAGCCGGACGAGAAGGTCGTCTTCGCCTGGTTCGAATATCCGGACAGGACGAGCCGCGATTCGACCAACGAGAAGATGATGAACGACCCGCGCATGCAGGACATGGGCGAGAGCATGCCCTTCGACGCCAAGCGAATGATCGTGGGCGGCTTCGACGCGATCGTCGAGGAAGGCTCGGCCGGGGGCAGCTATGCCGACGGCTTCGTTGTTCCGGTTCCCGAAGGTAAGCGCGACGCCTACCGCGAGCTTGCCTCGAAGATGGCAAAGACCTTCCGCAAGAACGGCGCCACGCGCGTCGTCGAGGCGATCGCCGACGACGTGAACCACGGCAAGGTCACCGACTTCTATCGCGCGGTGAAGGCCGAGGACGGCGAAACCGTCGTCTTCTCGTTCATCGAATGGCCCGACAAGGGGACGCGCGACGAGGCGTGGAAGACCATCATGGCCGACGAGAGCCTGAAGCCGGAAGGTGAAATGCCGTTCGCCGGACAGCGCATGTTCTGGGGCGGGTTCGAGAAGGTCCTCGACACGGCCGAGTCGCAGCCCGCGCAGCAGGCTCCGACTCCCGCCAACGCCTGATCCGGATCGAACCCGGCGAAAGGAGGTCGACGACATGAGCGACGCCCGCACCGAAGCGGCTCCCGCAACTGCGGACAGCCGGCAAGACCCGCACGGCGATTTCATCTGGTACGAGCTGATGACCTCCGACGCCGGGGCGGCGGGCCGGTTCTACTCGGCGGTCGTTCCTGGATGGACGTTCGGCGAGCGGATGCCCGGCGAGGTCGACTATCGCGGCATCGAACGCAGCGATGGAGGCAATGCCGGGGGAGTGCTCCAGATCGACGATTCGATGCGCTCCCACGGCGCGCGGCCGACCTGGCTCGGCTATCTATTCGTCGACGACGTCGATGGCAGCGTCGCCGGGATCGAGCGCGGCGGAGGCAAGGCGTTGATGCCGCCGTTCGATGTTCCCGGCGTCGGCCGGATCGCGATGGTCGCGGATCCGCAGGGTGCGGCTTTCTACGTGATGAAGCCGATCCCACCCGGCGGCGATCCCGACGCCAGGAGCGACGTCTTTTCCCCGACCGAAGTCGAAAGGGTTGGCTGGAACGAGCTCTCGACCAGCGATCCCGAAGCCGCCCGAGGGTTCTACGGCGAGCGTTTCGGCTGGGTCAGCGACGACTTCATGGATATGGGCGCGATGGGGAAATACCGCTTCTGGGATCATGGTGGAGTCCGCATCGGCGCGGTCTGCGGAGTGATGCCGGGCCAGCAGCCCAAGTGGCGCTATTATTTCCGAGTTCCCTCGATCGCGGTGGCGAAAGCAGCCGCGGAATCGGGCGGCGGCACGATCGCCATGGGCCCGCACCAGGTGCCGACGGGCGACTGGATCCTCATCGGGACGGATCCCCAGGGCGCCGAATTCGCGCTCGTCGGCGGCGAATGAGGAGAGCAATGATGGCTGACAACAGACTGACCACCTGCCTGTGGTTCGACAAAGGCGAGGCGCGCAAGGCGGCCGAATTCTACGCTTCCGTTTTCCCCGACAGCCATGTCGGCCATCGCAACCCTGCCCCCACCGACTATCCCGGCGGCGAGGAGGGCGAAGAGCTGACCGTCGAGTTCACCGTCCTCGGCCGCCCCTTCTATGGATTGAACGGCGGCCCCAATTTCAAGCCGAACGAGGCCGTCAGCTTCATGGTCTTCACTGCCGACCAGGAAGAGACCGACCGCTATTGGAACGCCATCACCCAGAATGGCGGCCAGGAAAGCGCCTGCGGCTGGTGCAAGGATCGCTGGGGCTATTCCTGGCAGATCACTCCGCAGCGGCTGATGGACCTGATGAGCGAGGGCGGCGAGCGCGCTAAGCGCGCCTTCACCGCGATGATGGACATGACCAAGATCGACATTGCTGCTCTCGACCGTGCGGTCGAAGGAGTGGAAGCATGAGCTACGATCTCTCGGTCGAACGGCGGATCGACGCGCCTCCGTCGCGAGTGTGGCAGGTGATGACCGACCGCATCACAGAATGGTGGTGCCCGAAGCCGTGGTCGACCACGATCGACAAGCTGGAATGGAAAGCCGGAGGCGCTTTCCACCTCATCATGCGCGGCCCCAACGGCGAAGCCGATTGCCAGGGCGAGGAGAGCGTCGGCGGAGTCCTCCTGGAGTATGAGCCCGAGCGGCGCTTCGCCTTCACCGACGCCTTCACGCCAGGGTGGAAGCCGCACGAGCCGTTCATGGTGGGCATCTTCGAGATCGAGCCCGACGGCGACGGCACTTTGTACCGGGCAACCGCCCGCCACTGGACGGCCGAGGCGATGGAAAAGCACCGCGAGATGGGCTTCGAGCAAGGCTGGAACGCCGTTGCCGAGCAGCTGGCCGGGCTTGCGGAAGGCGTTCCGGCGCATGCGTAAGCTTACCGGCGCGGTGTTCCAGTCGCTCGACGGGGTCATGCAGGCTCCGGGCGGACCCGAGGAGGATCCCACCAGCAGCTTCCGGTTCGGGGGCTGGGTACAGCCGCTCTGGGGCGAGGACATGGGCCCATTCGAGGGCGTCATCATGGGCGACTACGACCTGCTTCTGGGCAAGCGGACGTACGACATCTTTGCCGGCTACTGGCCCTACAACCAGGACAATCCGGTCGGCGAGAAATTCCAGGGCATCAACAAATATGTGCTAACCCATTCCGACGAGCCGCTGGAGTGGCAGAACAGCCATCGTCTGGCAGGCGAGACCTCCGAGGCGGTCGCTGAGCTGAAGCGAAGCGAGGGCCGCGACCTGCTCATCCAGGGAAGCAGCACGCTTTATCCCGGCCTGCTTTCGGCCAGGCTGATCGACCGGCTGATGCTGATGACCTTCCCCGTCGTCCTGGGCGAAGGCAAAAGCATCTTCGACGGCTCGCTGGAAGCGGGCACGCTGAAGCTGGTCGATCACTTCGTCTCGAACACAGGCGTGGTCATCGCGACTTACGAACCGGCGGGCGATGTCCAGACGGGCAGCTTCGAAACCAAGCCGCCGAGCGAACAGGAACTCGAGCGAAGAGAAAAGATGCGCGAGGGACGCTGGTGAGCCTTCAACTCTACGGCCATCCGTTTTCCTCTTATACCTGGAAGGCGCTTATCGCGCTTTACGCCAACGGCACTGCGTTCGAGTTTCGCGAGATCGACCAGTCGGTGCCGAAGTACGAAAGCTTCACCGGCAAGGCGCACCCTTCGGGCCAATTCCCGGTGCTGACCGACGGCGACGCCGTCGTCGTCGAAACGAGCAGCATCATCGAGCATCTCGCGGTCCACCATCCAGGGCCCGCACCGCTCATTCCCGCCGATCCGGCCGAAGCCGTCGTCACGCGCATGCTCGACCGCGTCTTCGATCATTACGTGATGGGCAACATGCAACGGGTCATCGCGGCCCACTTCGTCAACAGGGACGACCCGGCCGCCGGCGGGTTGCGCGACGAGCCCCTTGAGACGGAGATCGCGGCGGGTAAGGCGCTGCTGCGGCGCGCCTATGTCTGGCTCGAGCGGTGGCTCGGCGCCAATACGCTGCCGCCGCACGTCTCGCTGGTCACCTGCGCGGCGGCGCCGTCGCTATTCTATGCGGACTGGGTCGAGCCCATTCCCGGCGATTGCCCGCGTCTCGCAGCGCTGCGCGCCGAGCTGCTGGCGCTGCCCGAAGTGGCCCGCTGCGTCGATGATGCCCGGCCCTACCGCGCCTACTTTCCGTATGGCGCTCCGGACCGCGACTGATCAGTCGGCGAACGCCCTGGCGGCCTTCAGCGTCTGCCAGGCGTCGATCACCTGCCCGAGCTTCTTTTCGTGGCTTCGGTCGCCGCCGTTGCGGTCCGGGTGGAATCGGCGGACGAGCTGCGAATAGCGTTTGCGGACCGAATGGAGGTCGGCATCGTCGGCGAGCCCGAGCGTTCCGAGCGCCCGTTTCTCGTTGGGTGTGAACCTCTGCGGAGGACCGCGGTCGGCGCGCCGGAAGCTTGCGGCGATCGCGTCGAGCGGGTCGGAGAAGTCGCTCCACGCCGGCATCGGGTCGGCGGCGTGCGCGAAGCGGCGGCTCGGCCGCTGCCATCCGGCAAGCGGCCCCTGCGCCTCACTGATCTCGTCCGGGCTCATCCCTTCGAAATAGTTATATTTCGAATTGTGCTGCCGGACGTGATCCAGGCACAGCATCCGCCACTCGCCCGGACCGTCGAAGTTCGCCGGCTGGATCGGCGCCTTATACTCGCCCACGCCGGTGCAGCCGGGAACGTCGCAGCGCCCCGTTGCACCTTCGATCTTGCCGTGCATTCGTGCCGTGTTCATGCCGCAGTCCGCTGCGCGTCCCAATCGAGCTCGCAACTTCCTCCGACGGACAGCGCCTCCCACTGCCTGCGGAACTCTGCGATCCGATCCCTTACGGACTGGATTGCAGCATCGGTGATCGGGAAGTTGGGAACCAGTGACTGCTCGCAGCCGGCCCGAACCATGTCGCGGAAGGACTCAGGGTCGCCGGTGCCGCCCCACAAATCCGCCTCGAAACATTCAACGATTCGCTCCGCCTGGATGACGGGCACGAAATAGGCATCGGGGATCGATGGCCGTCCCGCGCTCGCATGGCCGGCCGCCTTGGCTAGATCCTGCACCTCTTCCGGATGCTTGCCAGCCTCCACCAGCCCCCAGAAAGCGCTGTCGATGCCGAGACCCGATTCGACGAAGAAGTGAACCGCGTCGTGGGGTATCGGGCCTTTGTGCGGAAAGCTCGTACTGACGACGGACCCATCTGGCCGCCGTGCCTCGATGCGATCCGCTGACGCTCCTTTGGTGATCGATATCTTCACGTGGTTCCTCGCACGGCGAACGTCATTATATAGGTCGTATGGACGCGCTCGCCACCGGACCGGTTGCACAGGAAATGCTGCGCCGCCTCGATTCCCTCAGCCCGACAAAAGTGGAGCTGATAGACGACAGCGAAAAGCACCGGGGCCACGGCGGCTACAACCCGGCCGGCGAGAGCCACTTCACGTTGATCATCGAAAGCGCCGCATTCCAAGGCAAGTCGCGGGTCGAGCGGCAACGGATGGTTCACGCGGCGCTTGGCGACCTCGTGGGAGAGCGCGTGCATGCACTATCGATCCGCGCGAAGGCACCGGGGGAATGAGCGACTCGATCCTGCAGACGCTCGCGCCGGTCACTCACGACCTCGGCGGGTTCAAGGTTCACCGGACCCTGCCGCACAAGCAGCGGACGATGGTCGGCCCGTTCATCTTCTTCGACCAGATGGGGCCCGCCAAGCTTTCCCCGGGCCAGGGCATCGACGTCCGCCCCCACCCCCACATCAACCTTGCGACGGTGACCTATTTGTTCGCCGGATCGATCATGCACCGCGACAGCATCGGCTCGCGCCAGCGGATCGAGCCCGGGGCGGTGAACCTGATGACCGCCGGCCACGGGATTTCGCACAGCGAGCGCTCTCCGCCGGACGAACGCGCGGACGGGGCCCACCTGAACGGAATCCAGACCTGGATCGCCCTGCCCAAGGCGAAGGAAGAGGTTGAGCCCGCTTTCGAGCACACCCCCGCCGGCGACCTGCCCCTGATCGACGTCGACGGGGTCGAGGTCCGGCTGATCATGGGCGACGGCTGGGGCTCGACATCGCCGGTCATCTGCCATTCGCCCACGATCTATTCCGCGATAGTGATGCCGCCGGGCTCGAAGCTCGAGATCGAGCATGAAGCCGACGAGCGCGCGCTCTACCTTCTGGACGGCGACCTCAGCGTCGATGGCGCGGCACTCGAAGTCCAGCACCTGGTGATCCTGGCGCCCGGGCACCGCCCGATGCTCAAGACGACCGAAGGCGCACGTCTGATGCTGTGCGGGGGAGCCCCGATGGACGGCGAGCGGCACGTCTGGTGGAACTTCGTCTCGTCGAGCCGCGAGAGGATCAACGAGGCGAAGCGCGCGTGGAGGGCGGGGGAATTCGACCTTCCGCCCGACGACCATGACGAGTTCATCCCGCTTCCGGAAATTCCGATGACGGTCAGCTATCCGTGACCGAATTCCGGAGGGTGAAACTCTCCACCGGAGTTACGCTCAACGTCGCTTTGGATGGCCCCGCGGACGCATCGCCGGTCATCCTCCTCCACGGCTTTCCCGAATCGCACCGCACCTGGCGGGCGATCGCGCCGCTTCTGAACGGCCGCTTCCGGCTGGTGATACCCGACCAGCGTGGCTTTGCCGGCTCGGACCGACCGCAGGAGGTCGAGGCTTACAAGACGGACAAACTGGTCGCGGACCTGTTCGCGCTCGCCGACGCCCTGTCGACCAGCGATTTCGCGCTCGTAGGCCATGATTGGGGCGGGGCGGTCGCCTGGGCCGCTGCGATGCGGGGCGAGCCGAGGCTGACCCGCCTCGCGATCATCAATTCGCCACACCCGCGCATCTTCCAGAAGAGCCTGATCGAGGATTCGGACCAGCGATCCGCATCGCAATATATCAGTGCGTTCCGGGCTCCGGGATTCGAAAAGCTGGTCGAGGCGCAAGGGTTCGACTGGTTCTTCGACAAGACCTTTTCCGGCCATGTGGACCTGGCGCTGATCCCGGAGTCAGAAAAGCGACAGTACATCGCCGACTGGTCGCAGCCGGGGGCGCTCACCGCGATGCTCAACTGGTATCGCGCATCGCCGCTGGTCGTCCCTCCGCCCGGAATCACTGTGCCGCTGCCCGACATGCTGCTTCGGCTCTCCAGGAAAATCCGCATACCGACCCTCGTCGTGTGGGGAATGAAGGACCCGGCGCTTCTGCCCGTCCAGCTCGACGGACTCGAAGAGCTGGTCGACGACCTTCAGGTGGCGCGGCTTCCCGACGCCGGCCACTTCGCCCCCTGGGAGGCGCCGGACGACGTGGCGGCAGCGCTTGCCCCCTTCCTTGCCGGCCAAGGCGTGGCTACAGCCGCGCCGCAATGACCACCGCCGCCCGATCCCGATCCCGCTCAGCCGCCCGCCTCGCCGCGGTGCAAGCGCTGTACCAGCAGGAGATGGAGGGAACTCCGGTCGCCCGGCTGCTCAAGGAATTCCATGATCATCGGCTGGGGGCGAAGATCGAGGACGACCACTACATCGACGCGGAGCGCGACTTCTTCGACGACATCGTCAGCGGCGCCGACGCCCGCCGCGCCGAGATCGACGAAGCGATCAGCGGCAACCTCGCAACCGGATGGACGCTCGATCGCCTGGACCGCCCGATGCGCGCGATTCTGCGCGCCGGAACCTACGAGCTGATCGCGCGCCCGGACGTGCCCGTCGGCTCGGTCATCTCCGAATATGTCGACGTCGCCCACGCCTTCTACGACAAGCGCGAGAGCGGCTTCGCCAACGGCCTTCTCGATTCCATCGCCAAGCAGGTCCGCCCGTAGCGAAGGTTGCGCGAGTGGCGCGTCTTCCTCATCACGGGCAAATGCACGAAACCGAGGTCATCGAACGCCTTCGGGGGCTCGCGACTCATCCCGGGGCAAGGGACCTTCGCGACGACGCCGCGGTGCTCGACAATCTGGTCATCACCCACGACAGCGTCGCCGAGGGAGTCCATTTCCTGACGACAGACCCACCCGCGAGCATCGGCTGGAAGCTGGTCGCCGTGAACTTGTCGGACCTCGCCGCCAAAGGCGCCCGGCCGGTCGGCGCGTTGCTGTCGCTGACCCTGTCGGAGAACGATTGGGACCGGGCGATCATCGACGGGATCGAGGCGGCCTGTGAAAGCTACTCGTTGCCGCTTCTGGGTGGAGACACGATTGCGCTCCCGCCCGGAGCGCCGCGAGTCTACGGCCTTACCGCGATCGGTCGCGCCGGCGAGCAGGTCCCGAGCCGCTCCGGCGGCAGTTCGGGGGACAAGCTGTGGATCGCCGGGACTCTCGGTGATTCGGCAGCGGGACTCGCGCTTCTGGCCGAGAGCGAGCGCTCGACCGGGGCTCTCGTCGATATCTACCGCCGCCCCATTCCGTTGCTCGAGATGGGCATTTCGCTCGCGGGCCATGCAACCGCGATGATGGACGTATCGGATGGCCTGCTGATCGACCTGTCGCGGCTGTGCGACGCCAGCGGGTGCGGAGCTGAGGTCGACTTCGATTCGCTTCCGCTGTCGAGGGCGTTCATCGCAGAGCGCGGACAGGATCGCTCCGCCCGCCTGTTTGCTGCGACTGGCGGCGACGATTATGCTTTGCTCGCCGCGCTCCCGGCGGATTTGGACGTAGTAAGCCTTTCTTTACCTCAAGCGCCGACCCTTACCTGCGTCGGGCGGCTCGTCGCCGGAAGCGGTTTGAAGCTCCACGACCGCGACGGCGACGTGCCCCTACCGGAGAGCCTCGGCTATGAGCATCGCGCTTCGATTTCGCCAGTGGATGATCGGCTTTAGCGGCCTTGCCTGCGGCATGGCCGCAGCCCTCCTGCTGCGCTAAGCGCTTAACTCTCGCGGTTGCCAGCCGCGCAATCGAAACATAAAGGGGCGCGAATCCGCCGGCTGCCACCCGCACGCTGGCCGTCACTCTTTGCCGCTCAACGGGGAAGCAAATGAACATCACTCTGATCGCCATTGTCTGTGGCGTTATCGCCGTATTGTACGGCATCATCACCAGCCGGCAGGTCCTTGCCTCCTCCCCCGGCAACAAGCGCATGATCGAAGTTTCGGAAGCGATCCAGGAAGGCGCAGCCGCCTACCTTCGCCGCCAGTACACGACCATCGCCATCGTCGGCGTCGTCGTCGCAGCGCTGATCTTCTACTTTCTCGGCGGCCTGTCGGCGATCGCCTTTCTGATCGGCTCCATCCTGTCGGGCGCCGCCGGCTTCATCGGAATGAACATCTCGGTGCGAGCCAACGTGCGCACCGCCGAAGCGGCCCGCACCAGCCTTCAGAAGGGCCTCACCGTCGCCTTCCGCGCCGGAGCCATCACCGGAATGCTCGTTGCCGGCCTGGCGCTGCTCGCGATCGCGGTGCTGTTCTGGTACCTCACCGGCCCCGGCGGCTACGCCCCGAACGACCGCGCGGTCGTCACTGCCCTGACCGCACTCGCTCTCGGAGCCTCGCTGGTTTCCATCTTCGCCCGTCTCGGCGGCGGCATCTTCACGAAGGCCGCTGACGTCGGCGCCGACCTGGTCGGCAAGGTCGAGGCCGGAATTCCAGAGGACGATCCCCGGAACCCGGCAGTCATCGCCGACAACGTTGGCGACAATGTCGGCGACTGCGCCGGAATGGCCGCCGACCTGTTCGAGACCTATGTCGTCACCGTCGGAATCACCATGGTTTCGGTCGCTCTCGCAATTGGTGCCGGAGCGCTCCTCGTCCCGCTGATGACTCTCCCGCTCCTGATCGGCGGCGTCTGCATCATCACCTCCATCATCGGCACCTACATGGTCCGCCTCGGCGCCAAGGGCTCGATCATGGGCGCTCTGTACAAGGGCTTCTGGACCGCGACCCTGCTCGCCATCCCGGCGATCTACGGAGCGGCCTGGTACGCGCTCGGCGGCGACCTCCAGCAGACGGTCACCACAACGACGGGCACCAGCTTCCCGGCGATCCACCTCGTCTGGGCAAGCTTCGTCGGCCTCGCGGTGACCGCGCTCATCGTCTGGATCACTGAATATTACACGGGCACCAACTATCGCCCGGTCCAGTCCATCGCCCGCGCCTCGCAGACCGGCCACGGCACTAACATCATCCAGGGCCTCGCGATCAGCCTCGAATCGACGGCCCTGCCGACGATCGTGATCGTCATCGGCCTCATCGCCAGCTTCCAGCTCGCCGGCTTCCTGGGGGTCGCTTACGCAGCTTCGGCGATGCTTGCTCTGGCGGGCATGGTCGTTGCGCTCGACGCTTACGGCCCAGTCACCGACAATGCCGGGGGTATCGCCGAAATGTCGGGCCTCGAGGACGAGGTGCGCCACCGCACCGACGCCCTCGACGCGGTCGGCAACACCACCAAGGCGGTCACCAAGGGCTACGCCATCGGCTCGGCCGGCCTTGCGGCGCTCGTGCTATTCGGCGCCTACACCGCCGACCTTCGGGAGTTCGGAAGCGAGATCGGAGTCACTACCGACCTCGACAAGCTGTTCACCTTGTCGAACCCGTACATCATCGTCGGCCTGCTCCTCGGAGCCCTGCTGCCCTATCTGTTCGGGGCGATGGGAATGACCGCGGTCGGCCGCGCCGGGGGTGCAGTTGTCGAGGAAGTCCGCCAGCAGTTCCGCGACAATCCGGGGATCATGGATGGCTCGGTTCGCCCGAACTATGCGCGCACCGTCGACCTCGTCACCAAGGCTGCGATCCGGGAGATGATCATCCCGTCGCTTCTTCCGGTGCTCGCTCCGATCGTCGTCTACTTCGTGATCGGCTGGGTCGGCGGCAAGGAGAACGGCCTCGCGGCAGTCGGCGCACTGCTCCTGGGCGTCATCGTCTCCGGCCTGTTCGTCGCAATCTCGATGACCAGCGGCGGCGGCGCGTGGGACAATGCCAAGAAGTACATCGAGGACGGCAATTACGGCGGCAAGGGCTCCGAAGCCCACAAGGCCGCGGTAACCGGCGACACCGTCGGTGACCCGTACAAGGACACCGCCGGTCCGGCCGTGAACCCGATGATCAAGATCACCAACATCGTCGCTTTGCTGCTCCTCGCAGCGCTCGCCAGCCACGCCGGCGTCTGACGCGACGGACCAGACTGAGGGAAGGCCCCGCCCGGCAGCGCCGCGGCGGGGCTTTTCTTTGCCCGCAGCAGGCCTAAGCGGGAGCGATGCCGAACGCGATCCGAATCCACAAAGCGGGAGGACCCGAGGTCCTGAAGTGGGAAGAGGTCGAAGTCGGGGAGCCGGGCCCGCGCGAAGTCCGAATCCGCCAGGCCGCTGCCGGCCTCAACTTCATCGACGTCTATCACCGCACCGGCCTTTATCCGCAGCGGATGCCTTTCACTCCGGGCGTTGAGGGCGCCGGCACGGTCGAAAGCGTCGGCGAGGGAGTCGAAGGCTTCTCACCCGGCGATCGCGTTGCCTATGCGGGCCCGCCCGGCGGCTATGCCGAGGAGCGGCTGATCGACGCCGACCGGCTGGTGAAGCTGCCCCACGAGATCGGCTTCGACACCGCTGCCGCGATGATGCTCCAGGGCATGACGGCGCGGATGCTCCTTCGCGCAGTCCACGACGTGAAGGATGGCGACACGATCCTCGTTCACGCGGCCGCGGGCGGCGTCGGACTGATCCTGTGCCAGTGGGCGAACGCCCTCGGAGCGACCGTGATCGGCACCGTGTCGACGGAAGAGAAGGCGGAGCTTGCCCGGGCGCACGGCTGCGACCACCCGATCCTTTACACCAAGCAGGATTTCGTCGCCGAGGTGGCAAAGCTCACCGCCGGCCAGAAGGTGCCGGTCGTCTATGATTCGGTGGGCAAGACTACCTTCATGCAGTCGCTCGATTGCCTTCGCCCGCGCGGGCTGATGGTCAGCTTCGGCAACGCCTCGGGCCCGGTCGATCCGATCAGCCCGCTGGTCCTGTCGCAGAAGGGGTCGCTGTTCCTGACCCGGCCGACCCTGTTCCACTACATCGCCTCGCGCGCGGAGCTCGAGCAGTCCGCTCGCGAACTGTTCGACATCGTCCGCTCGGGCAAGGTGAAGATCGAGGTGAAGCAGCGTTTCGCCCTTCGCGACGCCGCCGAAGCGCATCGCGCGCTCGAAGCGCGCAAGACCTCCGGTTCGACCATATTCGAGGTGTAGCGGCTCCTCCTTCACATTTGACGGTCCTCCCGCTAAGGCACCGCGACTTTTCGACAGAGATGAAAGAGGTATTGTTTGGCCAAGGAAGAACTTCTCGAGATGCGGGGCAAGGTTGTGGAGCTGCTGCCCAATGCGATGTTCCGCGTCGAGCTTGAGAACGGCCACGAGATCCTCGGTCATACCGCCGGCAAGATGCGCAAGAACCGCATCCGCGTCCTCACCGGCGATGAAGTGCTCGTCGAAATGACGCCCTACGACCTGACCAAGGGGCGCATAACCTATCGCTTCATGCCCGGTCGCGGAGGGCCGCCGGGTCGTCCGTAAATGCGGCTGATACTCGCCTCGGCGAGCCCGCGCCGCGTGGACCTGCTGGCACGGATCGGCGTCGTCCCCGACGAGGTGCTTCCAGCCGACATCGATGAGAGCGTTCCCAAAGGCGAACTCCCGCGCGACCATGCGCTGCGCCTCGCGTCCGAAAAAGCTGAAGCAGTAGCAACGCAGCGCCCCGACGCGCTGGTGCTTGCCGCCGACACCGTGGTGGCGGTCGGCCGGCGGATCCTTCCCAAAGTGGACGACGAAGCGATGCTTCGCACCTGCATGCGCCTGCTTTCCGGCCGTCGGCACACCGTTCTGACCGGGGTTGCGCTCGCGGCGCCGGGCCAGCCGCTTCGCACACGCCTCGTCGAGACGATGATCGCGATGAAGCCGCTCTCCAGCGAGGAGATCGACTATTATGCGAGCCATGGCGAGTGGCGAGGAAAGGCGGGCGGCTATGCGCTTCAGGGCTATGGCGAGGTCTATGTCCGCCACATCGCGGGAAGCTATTCCAACGTCGTCGGCCTTCCGCTGGCCGAAACCCGCAACCTCCTGAAAGCGGCCGGATACGCCATTGCCTGAATGGCTGGCCGAGCATGGGATTGGCGAGAGCCGTTATGCGCGGATCCTCAGCGGCGAGATTGTCGAGGCACGGATCCTGCTCGACGGAGTGGCCCGCGCCGGCGCACGATGCACCGCCCGGCTTGTCTCGGTCCGGCCGCTCGCGATCGCCGAAGCTGACGGTCAGCAATTCCTGCTCCCCAAGGGGGCGAAAGGAATAAGCGAAGGCCAGGAGCTGGTCATCGAGGTCACCCGCGAAGCCATCCCCGGCGCCGAACCGTGGAAGCGTCCGCTCGCTGTCGTCGCCAACGAAGGCGAGGAAGCTCCGCCCCCGCTTGACGCGGAAGCACTTCCCTTCCCTTCGCCTTCCGATCCGCTCGGACAGGCGGGGTGGCTGGACCTGCTCGAAGAAGCGCGGAGCGGGATCGTCCGCTTCGACGGCGGCGAGCTGAGAATCTCGCCGACTCCGGCAATGACCCTGATCGACGTCGACGGCTATCTGCCGCCGCTCGAACTTGCCCTTGCCGGCGCCGAGGCGGCGGCGCGAGCCATCCTCCGGCTCGACATTGGAGGCTCCATCGGGATCGACCTGCCGACCGTGGCCGGCAAGGCGGAGCGGCAGTCCATCGCTTCGGCGATCGACTCCATCCTGCCCCAGCCGTTCGAGCGCACCGCGGTCAACGGCTTCGGCTTCGTCCAGCTGGTCCGGCCGCGAGCGCGGGCATCGCTTGTCGAGCTGGCGCAGGACCGGCCGCCGTTCGAGGCTCGGGCTCTTCTCCGACGCGCTGCAACGGAAGCTCCCGGCGCGAAGCGGCTCATTGGCAACCCAATGCTCATCGCGCTGCTTGAGCAGAAACCCGAGTGGATCGACTCGCTTTCGCGCCAGATCGGCGGCGCGGTTACCTTGCGCTCGGACGCTTCGCTCCCCATCCATGGCGGCTATGCCGAAAAAGTCTGATTCCAAGTCCTGCCCCTATTGCGGGAAACCGTCCGTCGACGCCCACGCGCCCTTCTGCTCGCGCGGCTGCAAGGATCGCGACCTGCTCAAATGGCTCGGCGAGGGCTACCGGATTCCCGGTCCTGCGGCGCCGTCCGGCGGGGTGGACAGTGATGGGGGCGAAGGCTAGGGAGCGCCTCGCTCGAACGGCCGCCCGGCCGCAATGGCGACATGCCCAGGTAGCTCAGTTGGTAGAGCACGTGACTGAAAATCACGGTGTCGGTGGTTCGAATCCGCCCCTGGGCACCAGCTTCACCCAGAGGAATGTCCGGGGACATTCCTGGATGAGGCTCACTCTCCGCCGAGAAGATTCAGGCTTTCCACCACTGCGGATACTTCCGCTTCAGCGCGGCGAGCTTCGGCAGGTCGTTGACGACGATGTAAGGATAGGTGGGGTGCTTGCGCTCGAAGTCCTGGTGATAGGCTTCGGCCGGATAGAAGCCGCCGCTTTCCAGCTTTGTCGCAACCCGAACGCCCCTGCCCTTCAGCACAGCGATCATCCGCGACGCGAGCGCTCGCTGCTGGGCGTTCTGCGGGAAGATCGCCGAGCGGTAGCTGGGGCCAACGTCCGGACCCTGGCGGTTCACCTGGGTCGGGTCATGGGCGACCGAGAAATAGATCTGCAGAAGCTGCGCATAGCTGACCCGGGACGGATCGTAGGTGATACGCACCGCCTCCGCGTGGCGGGTCCCTTCGCTGCTCACCTTGTCGTAGCTCGCGTCGGCGGCGCTTCCGCCGGCGAAGCCGGACACGACGTCGGTGACGCCCTTCACATGCTCGAACACCGCTTCCATTCCCCAGAAGCAGCCACCGGCGAGGACCGCCGTCTGCAGATGAGGCGGGGGCGCGGGGGCAGCCGAAGCGGTCGCCGCGATCGTCGCGACTATCGCGGTCCTGGCAAGGAAGTGCATGTGTCTCTCCTCAGACCGGCCGGAACTGGAGCGCCAGCCCGTTCATGCAATAGCGCAATCCGGTCGGCGGCGGACCGTCGTCGAACACATGGCCGAGATGGCCTCCGCAGCGGCGGCAGAGCACCTCGGTGCGCTCGAACACCAAGCTCCGGTCGGTGCGGGTGATGACGGCGTTCTTCAGCGGCGCATAAAAGCTCGGCCAGCCGGTGCCGCTGTCGAACTTCGTCGTCGACGGATACAGCGGAAGCCTGCAGCCCGCGCAGACATAGACCCCCTTGCGCTTCTCGTGGTCGAGCGGGCTGGAGAAGGGCCGTTCGGTCGCAGCCTTGCGCAGCACCGCATAGCGTTCCGCGCCCAGCCGCTTGCGCCATTCCGCATCGCTTAGGGTGACCTGGAAGCGGACAGGCTTTGCCGAGGCGGGAACCCTCGTGAACAGCAAGGCGACGGCGCCGACGCCAGCCGCGCCCAATAAATCCCTGCGGTTCAATTCGATCGGCATTTCGAGTGCCTCAATGGGCTGGCGACTCCATGATCTCTACAAGCATTCCGCCCATGTCCTTCGGGTGAACGAAGAAGACGGGGGTCCCGTGAGCGCCGATGCGCGGCTCGCCGAGAACGCGCGCCCCTTTGGCTTCGAACTCGGCCTTGGCGGCGTGGATTTCCGGAACCTCGAAGCAGACGTGATGCTGGCCGCCCAGCGGGTTCTTCTCCAGGAACTTCGCGATGGGTGAGCTTTCGCCCAGCGGCTCGATCAGCTCGATCTGGCTATTGGGGGTGTCGACGAAGCAGACGCGCACGCCCTGCGCGGGAAGGTCGAACGGCTCGCCGTGCGGCTCCGATCCGAACATGGTCCGGTACAGCTCGAGGCTTTTCTCGATCGACGGCGTCGCGACGCCGACATGGTTCAGCCGCCCGAGTTTCATTCCATTCTCCAGTCGATCAGAGGGGCTCGATCGCCACCTCGGTCGTGACGCTGTTGGCGATGAAGCAGGCTTCGTGCGCGCGATGGTGGAGGTCGTCGAGCTGCGCCTTGTCCGGCTCCTTCCCGATCCAGCGGACGTTGGGCCGCAACGTCACGTTCGTCATCGCCATTCGCCCGTCGGCGCGCTTGCCCAGCACCCCCTCCGCCTCGTCGACGTAGAAGTCGACGACCAATCCGCCGCGCCGAGCGAAGTCGAGGAAGAAGAGCATGTGGCACGACGCCAGCGAGGCGATGAAGGCTTCCTCCGGGTCCACCGCTTCCGGGTCGCTAAGCGGCAGCGGAACGACGTGGGGGCTCGAAGATGCCGGGACGACCGTGCCGCCGTCGAACGACCATTGGTGGGCGCGGCTGTAGCGGCCCTTCGCGAAATCGTCCTCGTCCTCGCGGACCCAGCGGATGGTGGCGGTGTAGGTGCTCATGTCTTTCTCACAGCGGGATGTTGTCGTGCTTCTTCCACGGATTTTCGAGCTGCTTGTCGCGCAGCTTGCGTAGCCCCATAGCGACGCGGCGGCGCGTCGAGTGCGGCATGATGACCTCGTCGATGAAGCCCTTGCTCGCGGCCACGAACGGGTTGGCGAAGCGCTCTTCATATTCGGCGGTTCGCTTGGCGATCTCTTCGGGCTTGGCGGCGTCCTTTCGGAAGATGATCTCGACCGCGCCCTTGGCGCCCATCACCGCGATCTCGGCGGTGGGCCAGGCGTAGTTCAAGTCGCCGCGAAGGTGCTTTGACGCCATCACGTCATAGGCCCCGCCATAGGCCTTGCGGGTGATCACGGTGATCTTCGGCACCGTCGCTTCGGCGTAGGCGAAGAGCAATTTCGCGCCGTTCTTGATGATGCCGTTATGCTCCTGCGCGACGCCGGGAAGGAATCCCGGAACGTCGACGAAGGTCAGGATCGGGATGTCGAACGCGTCGCAGAAACGGACGAAGCGCGCGCCTTTCTTGGACGAGTTGATGTCGAGGCAGCCGGCGAGAACCGTCGGCTGGTTGGCCACCACGCCGACGGTGCGGCCTTCGATCCGGCAGAAGCCGACGATGATGTTAGCGGCGTGGCTCGGCTGGAGCTCGAAGAAGTCGCCCTCGTCCGCGACCTTCCTTATCAGCTCGTGCATGTCATAGGGCGTCGCGGCGCTTGGCGGCACCAGGGTGTCGAGGCTTTCCTCCACCCGGTCGAACGGATCGTCGGTCGGGCGCGTCGGCAAATCGTGGCGGTTCGACAGCGGCAGGAAATCGAAGAAGTCGCGGGTCGCGAGAAGCGCATCGATGTCGTTCTCGAACGCGACGTCGGCAACTCCCGACTTGGTCGTGTGGGTGACCGCTCCGCCAAGCTCTTCCTGGGTCACGACCTCGTTGGTGACGGTCTTCACAACGTCGGGGCCGGTGACGAACATGTAGGACGAGTCCTTCACCATGAAGATGAAGTCCGTCATCGCCGGCGAATAGACCGCGCCGCCCGCGCATGGGCCCATGATCAGGCTGAGCTGTGGGACGACCCCGCTGGCGAGCACGTTGCGCTGGAACACTTCGGCATAGCCGCCGAGCGAAGCGACGCCCTCCTGGATTCGGGCGCCGCCGGAATCGTTTAGGCCGATGACTGGCGCGCCAACCTTCATCGCCATGTCCATTATCTTGCAGATCTTCTGCGCGTGGCGCTCGCTCAGAGAGCCGCCGAACACCGTGAAGTCCTGAGCGAAGACGTAGACGAGGCGGCCGTTGATTGTGCCCGAGCCGGTGACGACGCCGTCGCCCGGGATCTTCTGCGTCTCCATCCCGAAGTCGGCGCAATTATGCTCGACGAACATGTCATATTCTTCGAAGCTTCCGCGATCGAGCAGCACCGACAGGCGCTCGCGGGCCGTGAGCCGGCCCTTGGCATGTTGCGCTGCAATACGCTTCTCGCCGCCGCCGAGGCGCGCAAGCTCGCGCCTTTTCTCCAGCTCCTCGATCGTCGTTGCCATACCTTCTCTCTCGCGCGCGGCTGAAACACGCGTCCTTTCACGGGTCGCCGATTAGGTCAAATAGAGGCGAAGCCCTATGTTGCGCTGCAACAAGCCAGAAATTCATTTGGATTAACCGAGGTTACGGAACCGCGACCAGCGCCAGCCCGTTGGACAATTACGGGTTTCAAAGCAGCGGAGTGAGAGGCGAAATGCTGAATAGCGTCGGAGTGCCAGTTGAGTATGAAGCGGAGTATCCGGCGCCTGGTTCGGATCGCCCAACCTTGTTGTGCTTTTCGCACTTGCGGTGGGATTTCGTTTTCCAGCGGCCGCAGCACCTGATGAGCCGCTTCGCTGACGAGATGACCGTGGTCTTCTGGGAAGAGCCGGTCGAGATCGACAGCAAGGAGCCGGCGCTGATTCGAGTCCGGGCCGCCGAGGATTATCCCAACGTCCGGATCGTCGTCCCGCACATCCCGCAGGGGCTCGACGAAGAGCAAAGAGATGCGACTCTCAAGCGGCTTCTGGATGCTTATTCCGCCGGGCTCAGCCGCCCGCTGATCGCCTGGTACTACACGCCGATGATGCTCACCTTCTCGCGCGATCTCGACGCGAGCGTGGTCGTGTTCGACGCGATGGACGAGCTTTCGAAGTTCAAGTTCGCGCCGGTCAAGTTGCTCGACCTCGAGCAGGAGCTGATCGACCGCGCCGACCTCGTCTTCACCGGCGGGACAAGCCTGTACGAAGCGAAGAAGCACCGCCACCCGAGCGTGCACCTGTTCGCCTCGTCGGTCGACCGGACGCACTTCGCCAAGGCGCGCACGCGCCAGTTCGAGCCCGCCGACCAGGAAGACCTCAACCGGCCGCGGCTGGGCTTCTATGGAGTCATCGACGAACGCTTCGACACCGAGCTTCTCGATCGTGTCGCAGAGATGCGCCCCGACTGGTCGCTGGTGATGGTCGGGCCGGTCGTGAAGATCGCTCCGGAGGACCTGCCGAAGCGGCCCAACATCCATTATCTCGGCGGCAAGAAGTACGAGCAGCTGCCCGCCTATCTATCGGGCTGGGACGTCGCCCTCATGCCGTTCGCGATGAATGAGTCCACCCAGTTCATTTCGCCGACCAAGACCCCGGAATATCTCGCCGGCGGCAAGCCGGTGGTGTCGACGCCGGTCAAAGACGTGGTTCGTCACTACGGCCATCTCCAGGGAGTCGGGATTGCCTCCACGGCCGAGGAATTCGTCGCCGAGTGCGAGCGCATGCTGAAGCTCGAGCGCGGCGGCGAGTGGCTTGCCGAAGCCGACCTGCTTCTTTCCGCGACGAGTTGGAGCACCACTCAGGCTCGCATGTCCGGCCTGATCGGCGAGCTTCTCGGCGAGCAGGCTCAGTCGGGCCAGTCGGCGCTCCTGGTGGCAGCGGAATGAACGCGCCCTTCGCGGCGCCGAACGACCGCAAGCCTTACGATTATCTGGTTGTCGGAGCCGGCTTCGCTGGTTCCGTCATCGCGGAGCGACTTGCCAGCCAGCACGGGGCCAGGGTCCTGGTCATCGACCGCCGAAACCATATCGGCGGCAATGCTTATGACGAGCCGAACGAGGCCGGCATCCTCTATCACAAATACGGCCCGCACATCTTCCACACCAACAGCGACGCGGTGGTCGATTATCTGTCCCAGTTTACCGAGTGGCGGCCCTACGAGCACCGGGTCCGCGCGTCCGTGCGCGACAAGCTCGTCCCCATACCGATCAACCGAACGACCTTGAACGAGCTGTTCGGCCTGGACCTGAAGACCGACGAGGAAGCTGCGGAATATCTCGCATCGCGAGCGGAGCCGGTGGACGAAATCAAGAACTCCGAAGACGTTGTCATCAACGCCGTAGGGCGTGAGCTCTACGAGCTGTTCTTTCAGGGCTACACCCGCAAGCAGTGGGGGATCGATCCGTCGGAACTCGACAAGTCGGTGACCGCGCGAATCCCCACCCGCACGAACACCGACGACCGTTATTTCACCGACAAGTTCCAGGCCATGCCGAGCGGCGGCTACACCGCGATGTTCAAGCGCATCCTGGGTCATCCGCTGATCGAGGTGCGCACAGGCGTCGACTTCAGCGACTTCAGGGATCGCTGGAAGCAAATCGCCGATCATCTCGTCTTCACCGGCCCGATCGATGAATATTTCGACCACCGGTTCGGCAAGCTTCCGTACCGAAGCCTGAAGTTCGATCACCAGACGCTGGAGCAGGAACGATTCCAGGAGACGGGGACCGTCAACTATCCTTCGCCGGACATCCCCTACACGCGGATCAGCGAGTACAAGCATTTGACGGGCCAGGAGCATCCGCGGACGACCATCACGTACGAATATCCGTCGGCGGAAGGCGATCCTTATTACCCGATCCCGAGGCCCGAGAATCAGGAACTCTTCAAAAGGTACGAGGAGCTCGCGGACTCCACCGAGGACGTCACATTCGTCGGCCGGCTCGCCACCTATCGCTACTACAACATGGACCAGATCGTCGGGCAGGCGCTCGCCACGTTCCGCCGCATGGACGAAAAGCGAGGCACTCGGGGATCGAGCGAGCAAGCTGCCTTAGCTGCGGAATGATAGCGGCCAACGGCGGATAGAGGTGCGAATCTTGCGTTGAACCTCCTGCGGCGACCATATGCGGCGCCATGCATGATTCATTCGATTCTGCCGACGCTCCAGCCGATGCGAGCGGCGGTTCGGCGGCCCGCGGCGGCTTCGCCTCGCAAGAACAGACCTACACCAATCCGATCCTGGATACGGACTTCCCCGATCCGGCCGTGATCCGTGCGCCGGACGGCTATTGGTACTCCTATGCGACGCAGACGCTTCGCGACGGCCAATGGATCAACATCCAGGTCGCCAGGTCGCACGACCTGGTCCGCTGGGAGCAACTTGGCGACGCTCTGCCCGAGAAGCCCGAATGGGCCCAGGAGACCCAGGACTTCTGGGCGCCCAGCGTGATCTGCGACGGGTCGACCTACTTCATGTATTATTCGGCGACGCCGGATTTCTGCCACGTGCATGAGCGCGGCCACGCGCTCGCGATCGCCACGTCCGACAGTCCGGCCGGGCCGTTCGTCGATATGGGCATGCCGCTGCTTCTGGGGGCAGGGTTTGAATATATCGATCCGATGGCGTTCGACGATCCGGCGACGGGCAAGCGCCTGCTATACTGGGGCTCCGGATTCCAGCCGATCAAGGTGCAGGAACTGGCTGCGGATCGGATGTCGTTTGCGACCGGCAGCGAGCCCGTCGATCTCGTCTGGCCCAACCCGGTGCAGGGCGCATTTCCAAGGCTTGTGGAAGCGGCCTGGGTGATCCGTCACGACGAGCATTATTATCTCTTCTACTCGGGCGACAATTGCTGCGGCCCCGACGCCGAGTACGGAGTGATGGTCGCACGCTCCAAGAGCGCGACGGGGCCGTTCGAGACCCTCGAGCAGGCCAAGGGCGTTCCCCACAGCCTGATGCTCCACAAGAACGGCCGCTGGCTCGCGCCCGGTCATAATTGCGTCGTCGAAGACAAGGCGGGGCAACTGTGGATGCTGTACCACGCGATCGACCGCGACCGGCCGCGCCAAAGGCAGGAGGACGAAATCAACAGCCGCCGGATCCTCCTCATCGATCCGATCGAATGGCGCGACGGCTGGCCGCACATCGGCACCCCTTCCGGAAAGCCGAGGAAAGCGCCGGCAACGTAGCGGTTGCGCGGCCGCGGCACGCCGCTTTTCGTCTCCTTGCTCTGAACAACCGTTGCGCACGGGGGTTCGTCCCCCTGCGGACAGTCGCGTTCGCCAGCGAGGAGCAGCGATGGCCGACGACAAAGCCGAGCCACGGGCCGCGATTTTCCCGACCTTCTTCATGGGCGGGTTCGAATGCTCGACCTTCGTGTGGAAAGACCGCCAGCGAAAGGACTTCGTCGCGGCGACGGGGCACGACCGCCAATTGAAGCGCGACTTCGCCGACGCAATGGACCTTGGCATCGGAGTCGTCCGCGAAGGCATCCGATGGCCGCAGGTCGACCTCGGCAACGGCCGCTATGATTGGTCGCAGGTGAAGGAGGTCCAGGACGCAGCGACCGAATTCCAGATCACGCCGATCTGGGACCTCTTCCATTACGGCCTTCCGGATGGCTGCGATCCGTTCTCCGACGAGTGCCGGAAGCGGTTCGTCGATTATTGCCGGGCGGCCGCGGAGATCGTCACGAGTAGTGCCGAGCCGCCCTATTTCTTCACTCCGGTCAACGAAATCAGCTTCTTCTCGGCGGCAGCGACCGATCTGGAGTGGATGTACCCATTCGCCAAGGGGCGGGAAGCCGAACTCAAGCGCGCCTTGTGCCGAATGGACATCGAAGCGGTGAAGGCGATCCGCGAGGTCGAACGCGGTGCTCGGATTGTTCACGTCGACCCGCTCGTTCACGCCGTGCCGCCTGCCGACCGGCCCGACCTGGCCGACGAGGCGCGCCACGAGGAGCAGGACAGGACCTTCGAGGCCTGGGACATGCTGTGCGGGCGGCTGGCTCCAGAACTGGGCGGATCGCCCGAGATCCTCGATATCGTCGGCGTCAATGTCTACCACTACAGCCAGGTCCAGCTGAAGGCCGACAAGAGCCGTGAGATCCTGGGCCCGCGCGATCCGCGCAGGGAGCCGCTAAGCGAGATGCTCAAGCGCGCATGGGACCGCTATCGACGCCCGATCATCATCGGCGAAACCAGCGGCTTCAAGGACAACCGCGCCGAGTGGCTGCAGATGACCGTCGAGGAATGCCTGAAGGCGTTGAATTGCGGCATCGACCTGCAAGGGGTCTGCCTGTTCCCCTTCGTGGACATGCCGGATTGGTGGAGCGGCGAATGGGCGCAGATCGGCGTCTACGACGTCAAGGACAAGGACGGCTTCGAGCGGCAGCCATACGATCCTTACGTGGAGGAGTTGCGGCGCTGGCAGAAGACGCTGGACCAGCCGCAGAATGTCGAACCGGGTGCATACGGCCGCGATTGGGGGCGGATCCAGCTCGATGAAATTCGCAAATATGCGGCGCAGTGGGAAAAGCAGAGCGGCGAGCGGCAGAACATAGAGGCCCAATGATCAGGCCGGTGCCGAAGACCTAGCTTCGCTGAACAGCTTCCTCTGCCTTTCCAACTCGTCGGCGAGTGGCTGGTAAACGTGGCGCTCGCCGTTGGCGACGATCGTGGAAAACAGCCCGACGTCGCAATGGCGGCTGTTGTCCCAGCCGGGATAAGCGGTGATCGGGTAAAGGCAGATACCTTCGATCCGCGTTCCGCGCCGCTGTGCCTCACGGACTTCGTCGCAGATGTAGTGAAGCCACGCAGGGCGTCCCGAGCCTTCAGCTCCCGTTTCAGATATCGTCAGCGGCTTGCCGTAGCGCTTGGCCATGTCGACGAGCATGTCCGAAAGCGGCCGGTATTCATGATGGCCCATCGGGATCGTCGGGCCTTTGAAATACCACTGGTTGTGCGGGTAGTAATTGACCCCGATGACGTCGATCAGCGACGGATCGCCGCCGAGCTGCGGTTCGGCCATGCCCAGGATCCAGTCGTAAGCCTGGTACATGCCTCCGAGGTTCTCCTTGGCCGCGCGGACGGTGGCGGGACGGCGGTTGTGCGGGGCAACGTGGATCAGCGGCTCGGCGCCGATGATGATCGAGTCCGGCCAGCGCTTCTTGATTGCCCGCGACGCACTGATCGCAGTCGCGACCAGCTGGTGCTTGAACCAGCCGGGCTTTACCGGCCCGGCGCGCGGGAAATAGCCTTCGTTCACCGCCCAGGTGAGGAAGTTGATCTCGTTTAGCGGACACACTCGCGGCGGCCCGTCAGTCACGGTGGCTCGCTGTTCCAGCGCGGCCATCGCGAAATCGGTGAAGCGCTTTGGGAAGTCGGCACCGCCCTGGTCGACGTGATCCGGCGAGCCGTAATGGAACAGGTCCCAGATGACCTCGATCCCCACTTCTTCAGCCGCTTCGACCGCAGGCATCCAGCTCGACCAGTCGTACTTCCCGGGGGTCTTTTCGATCAGGTGCCATCGGAGCCCGTCGCGCACGGTGCGCAAGCCGAACTCGCTGCAGCGCCGGTAATCCGCCAGCACGTGCTTGTCGTGGCCCGTCGCCCGGATCAGGTCCAGCCGCACGCCGTCCCGCCGCCGGTGCGACGAGCATTCGAACCCCGCCTGGAACAAGCTGGTGAACCGAGTTTCAGTAATAGCCATTCGCTCCGACCAATGCGCCCGCTAGCAGTGGTCTTCGCATTCTTGAACATTTGGGACAGCTCACGGTTTCTTCCACCATGAAACAGCGGCAACATTGGCCGGCGAAGATGTGGCTTGTCCGGCACGGGCAAAGCCAGGGCAATGTCGCGCGCGACCTCGCCGACGAGTCCGGCCAGCACGAAATCGCGATCGACGTGCGCGACGTCGATGTCCCCTTGTCCGACCTTGGCCGCCGCCAGGCCAGGGCAGCGGGAGACTGGTTCGCGTCGCTTCCGCCTGAGGAGCGTCCCGAAGTCATCCTTTGCTCGCCCTATTCGCGGACTCGCGAGACGGCGAAGATCATCTGCGAGGCGGGCGCCCTTTCCGGGGGGCCGCAGCGGCCGGTCAGCGACGAGCGGCTTCGCGAGCGCGAGTTCGGAGTGTTCGACCGCCTGACAACCGCGGGGATTCGCGCCCGCTATCCAACCGAGGCGGCGCACCGCGCGATGCTCGGCAAATTCTACCATCGGCCGCCCGGCGGAGAGAGCTGGGCCGACGTCATCCTCCGGCTTCGGTCGATGCTCAACACGATCAACCTTCATTATTCCGACCGCCGCGTTCTGGTCATCTGCCACCAGGTCGTCGTCCTGTGCTTCCGCTACATCCTCGAAGGCCTGGAGGAGCAGGAGATCCTCAAGATCGACCGCGAGTCGGAAATCCTCAATTGCGGGATCTGCAGCTACGATTTCGAGCAGGACGAGGAGGGACTCTGCGCGCCGATGCTGGCGATGTGGAACTACCCAGCGCCGGTGGAGGCGGAGAAGGCCCCGGCAACCAGCGAGCCCGACCAGGTGACCGGCACGCGATGAGCGAGATCGAGCTTAACCGCGCGATGCTCAAAGATCGCGCGCTGCCGGCTCACTCCGACGGCGGGAAGGACGATCACGGACGGCTGCTGATCATCGCGGGGAGCCGCGAGGTGCCAGGTTCGGCTTTGCTCTGCGCTCGCGCGGCGTTCCGCAGCGGCGCCGGGAAAGTGCGAATTGCGACCGTCGAAAGCGTCGCTCCGGCGATGGCGCTGCACATGGTCGAGGCGCTGATCGTTCCGCTCGCCGAGGACAAGGACGGCGGCTGCGCCCGCTCCTGCCTCGACAAGGTGCGCGAGGAAGTGGAGCGCGCCGATGCGATCCTGGCCGGGCCGGGAATGCGGGAGGGCAAAGTCGCGACGGAGATCGCCACGATCGTGGTCCAATCGGCAAAGCCCGCCGTACTCGACGCCGGCCTGCTTCACGGCCTCCCGTCGATCGCCGAAGAATGCCGCAATTCGAAGGGGCCGCTGCTCCTCTTGCCCCACTCGGGTGAGCTGGCCGCGCTCCTTGATACCTCCGAGGACGAGGTTGAAAGCGATCCCGTTGCCGCCGCCCACAAGGCCGCCGAGCGCTTCGGCGGATTCGTCCTGGCCAAGGGCGCAGTGAGCCATATCGCCTCCCCCCAAGGCGACAGCTTCGTCTATCGCGGCGGAGCGCCCGGGCTCGGAGTGGCAGGCAGCGGAGACGCGCTGGCAGGTGTCGCAGGAGCCCTTCTCGCTCGCGGAGCCGACCCGTTGACAGCCCTGCTGTGGGCCGTCCTTCTTCACGGCGAGGCCGGTGAAATGCTGTCGGCGAAGATCGGGCCGGTCGGCTTTCTCGCTCGCGAGCTGGCCGACGAAATCCCGGCGCTTCTCGCCCGCTAGGACTTGGCGGCCTCGTGCCGTTCGAGCTCGTCGCCGACCAGCCGGACGACATGGATCACGTTGGTCGATCCGGAAATTCCGAACGGAACTCCGGCCATCAGCACCAGCCGCTCGCCGCCTTTGGCGATATGGTGGCGAAGCGCCATTCGCTTCCCCTTGGCGACCATCTCCTCGAAGTTTTCGACGTCGCGGGTTCGGACCGCATGCACGCCCCACAATAGCCCAAGCCGCCGCGCGGTCACTTGCGAGGAGGTCATCGCGAGCAGTGGGACCGCGGGCCGTTCGCGAGCGATCCGCCGCGCGGTCGATCCGGAGCTGGTGTAGCAGACCATCGCCCGCGCCGAGACGGTGTTGGCGATCTGCCGCGCCGACCCCGCAAGCGCATCGGCGGTGGTCGGCTCAAGGTGAGTCTTCGTGAAATGGACCCGCGCCGGATAGACGGGATCGCTCTCCACGCTCTGCGCGATGCGGTCCATCATCTGAACCGCTTCGCACGGATATTGGCCAGTCGCACTCTCCGCCGACAACATGACCGCATCGGCACCGTCGTAGATCGCGGTCGCGACGTCGCTGACCTCGGCCCGCGTGGGCGTCGGCGAGCTGACCATCGATTCGAGCATCTGCGTCGCGACCACCACCGGCTTGCCGAACTGCCGGGCGGCGGCGACGATCTTGTTCTGGAGCGGCGGAACGTCTTCCGGCGGAAGCTCGACTCCAAGGTCGCCGCGCGCGACCATGACCCCGTCGGAAAGCTCGATGATGTCGTTCAGTCGATCGATCGCCGCCGGCTTTTCGATCTTGGCCATCAGCGATGCTTTCTCGCCGATCAGCTCGCGAGCCTCGGCAACGTCTTCAGGCCGCTGCACGAACGACAAAGCGATCCAGTCGGCCTTCTGCTCGAGCGCGAACTGAAGGTCGGCCTTGTCCTTGTCGGTGAGCGCCGGGATCGGAACGACCACGTCCGGAACGTTCACGCCCTTGTGGTCGGAGATGGTGCCGCCCACCATAACCTCGGCGGTGATCTGCCGGTCCTGGGCCTCGATCACCTTCAGGCGGATCTTGCCGTCGTCGACCAGCACCCGGTCGCCCTTGCCGATCGCTTCGAACAATTCGGGATGGGGAAGCTCGACTCGTCCCGAGCCGCCAACCTTGCGGTCGCGGTCGAGGATGAACCGGTCGCCCTTGACGAGCTCGGCGGATCCGCCCTCGAAATTGCCGACCCGGAGCTTTGGCCCCTGAAGGTCGAACAAGATCGTCGTCGCCCGGTGAAATTCCTTTTCAAGCCCGCGTATCGCCTCGACCAGCTTGGCCTTCTGCGCGTGCGTTCCGTGGCTCATGTTGATCCGGAACGCGTCCACTCCGGCGAGCATCAGCCGGCGGATCATCGAAGCGCTGCTCGATGCCGGGCCGAGAGTCGCCAGGATCTTCACCTTTCGCAGTCGCGGCTTCAGGGCGTCGCTCATCCGGTCCTTCCGTGGCCTGTGAGGAGCGGCAATAGCGGCTGGAAGTTCCGGTTCAACCGGCTTGAGCGTCTGCTCCGCCTCGCCTAGACGCTTGGGCGAATCTGAAACCAGCGGAGTATCAAATGGCGGACGGCACCGTCGCAGCCGATCAGCTGCGGCTGTTCATCGAGCGCATCGAGCGGCTCGAGGAAGAAAAGAAGGCAATCGCGGACGACATCCGCGACGTCTATTCCGAAGCCAAGGCCAACGGCTATGATCCCCGGATCATGCGGATGGTCGTTCGCCTGAGGAAGATGGAAACGCATACGCGGCAGGAGCAGGACGCGATCCTCGAAACCTATCGCACGGCCATCGGCTGCTAAGCTAAGGAACGGCGATGGCGGGGCACTCCAAATATAAGAACATCATGTACCGCAAGGGCGCTCAGGACAAAAAGCGCTCGGCGATGTTCTCGAAGCTGTCGCGCGAAATCACCGTCGCCGCGAAGATGGGCCTGCCCGATCCGGAAGCGAATGCGCGTCTCAGGGCCGCCGTCATCGCTGCCCGCGCCCAGTCGATGCCCAAGGACAATATCCAGCGCGCGATCGAAAAAGCGTCGGGCAACGACGCCGAGAATTACGAGGAAATCCGCTACGAAGGGTTCGGCCCAGGAGGGGTCGCGCTGATTGTCGAGGCGCTGACCGACAACCGCAACCGGACCGCGACGAACGTCCGCACCATCTTCTCGAAGAACGGCGGCAACCTGGGCGCGTCGGGCTCCGTCAGCCACGGCTTCGAACGGCTGGGCCTGATCGAATATCCGGCGAGCACCGGCGACGCCGACAAGGTGCTTGAGGCCGCGATCGAGGGCGGCGCGGAGGACGTCGAGTCCGACGATGACGGCCATCGCGTCTGGACCAGCGTCGACGACCTGCACAGCGTCGCCAAGGCGCTGGAAGGCATGCTTGGCGAAGCGGAGAGCATCAAGCTCGCGTGGAAGCCGCAAACCGAGGTCGAGGTCCGCGGCGAGGACGCCCAGCAGCTTTTGAAGCTGATGGATTCGCTCGACGAGGACGACGACGTGCAGACCGTCTGGGGCAATGAGAAAGTCCCCGACGAGGAGCTGGAGAAGCTCGGCTGATCATCCTCGGACTTGACCCCGGGCTTGGAACCACCGGCTGGGGGCTGATCCGCGCGGAAGGCAATCGCCTTTCCCATCTCGCCAACGGCCAGCTCAAGACGAATGCGTCAACACCGCTGCCCGAACGCCTCGCCAACCTCGCCGCCCAGCTCGAGGCGCTCCTCGCCGAGTACCGGCCGGATGCGGCCGCGGTCGAGGAAGTCTTCGTCAACAAGAACCCGCAATCGACGCTAAAGCTCGGCCAGGCGCGCGGAGTCGCATTGATGTGCGCCGCGCGCTCCGGAATCGCCGTCGGGGAATATTCTCCGAGCATCGTCAAGAAGGCCGTTGTCGGCACCGGCGGAGCGGAAAAAGCGCAGGTTCACGCGATGGTCGGCCGGCTTCTTCCCGGTGCCAGCATCGCCGGCCCCGACGCCGCCGACGCGCTCGCAGTCGCAATCACGCACGCCCACCACTTGGCGAGCAAGCGGGCGGGCATTACGCGTTGACCGGATGATCGCCCGCCTGTCCGGAACCTTGGCCGAAATCGGCGCCGATACTGCGGTGATCGACGTGGGTGGGGTCGGCTATCAGGTGCACGCGTCGGCGCGGACTCTCGACGCGCTCGGGCCGGTTGGCGGCGACGTCCTGATCCTGACCGAGCTTCAGGTGCGCGAGGATGCCTGGACCTTGTTCGGCTTCGGCACTGCGGCCGAACGCGACACATTTCGAACCCTCACCAGCGTCCAGGGGGTCGGCGGCAAGGTCGCGCTGGCGATCCTGTCGGCGCTCTCGCCCGACGAGCTGGCCCGGGCGGTCGCCCAGGAGGACAAGGCGATGATCGGTCGCGCCAATGGCGTCGGCCCCAAGCTAGCCGCGCGCATCGCCAACGAGCTTAAGGGAAAGCTTGGGCCCGTCGGCCTCGGCGGAGGAGCGCCGGCCCCGCGCGCAGGTGCCGCCGCGGACGCCCTCTCGGCCCTCGCCAACCTCGGCTTCAAGCCGGCCGACGCGAGCGCCGCCGTCAACGCTGCTCAGGATGAACTCGGCGCGGACGCGACCCTCGACGCACTTGTCCGGCTAGCCCTGCGGAAAGCAGCGAAATAGCTCAGCCGTTCCACGCGTCGCGATAGACGCGCAGGAAATTGCCGCCGAACAGCTTGTCGAGCCGAGCCTCGGTCCAGCCACGTTTCTGCAAGTCGGACGCGAGGCGGCGGTACCGGTCCACGCTGTTGTAATCGGCGACCATCGGCCAGACGTTCAGCCCCTCGCCCGGCGCCGCGATACCCGCGTCCATCCGCTGCTTCGCCCATTCGTTGAGCTTCCGCGTCGCCTCGGGACCCGTATCCTGCGGCAGCACGCCATTGTCGCTGCCCAGGCCGACATGATCCTCGCCCGCGACATTCGCCACATGCTCGATGTGCGCGACCAGGTCCGATCCCTTGGGATGACTGTCGAGCGTCAAGAACGGCATGAAATAGACGCCGACGACGCCGCCCTTGTCGGCAACCGCCTTGATCGTCTCGTCCGACGTGTTGCGCGGGTGGTCGGCGAGCGCCCGGGCGCCCGTGTGGCTGATGACCAGCGGCCGCTTCGCATAGGCAGCGGCTTCCGCCATCGTCCGCGCGCCGCCATGCGACAGGTCGAGAAGCAGCCGTTCCTTTTCGATCCGGTCGATCGTCGCCTTGCCCAGCTTCGTAAGGCCGCCGTTTCGCGGTTCCAGCGAGCCGTCGCCGGCGAGGTTGCCGTTATTGTAGGTCAATTGGACGGTCATCACGCCGTCCTTCTTCATCTGCGCCAGACGGTCGAGATCGCCGCCGATCATCGACGTGTCCTGCGTCCCGATCACGACGCCGAACTTCTTCTCGCGCTTCGCCTTGAGGATGTCGGCGGCCGTGCGGACGAGAATCAGCCGGTCGGGGTTGGCGGCAAGGACCTGCTGCTTGATCCCCATGTCCTTCTGATAAGCGGCCCACGGATCGGGGACGTTGCCGACGGGCATCACCGTGTCGCGCAGCACCGTCACCCCGCTGGCGGCCATCTCGGCCCAGGCGCGGTCGCTCAGCCGAATGGCATCATCCGGCCCGTAAGGATCGCCGAGCCCGCCCAGGGCGTCGATGACGATTGCACGGTCGTACCAGCCGCCCGAGCTGGCCATTCGCGCTTTCGCAAGCACCGGCGCAGCGACGATCGTCGCCACCGCCCCGGCCATCATCGTGCGTCGGTCGACCTGCATCGCTTTGCCCCCATCGCTCGTGCTTCTTGTCGAGAGCCAATGCATCTGCGAATCAGGCGTGGATGGCAACCGACCCCGCGCGGATCACCAGCCCAGAGCGAACGAGCGAGGACGCGGACACCGCGCTCCGCCCGAAGACCCTCGACGAGTTCATCGGCCAGAAGGCGGCGCGGGAGAACCTCCGGGTCTTCGTCCATGCGGCCAAGGCGCGCGGCGAAGCGCTCGACCATGTGCTTCTCCACGGCCCGCCGGGCCTCGGAAAGACGACTCTTGCCGGGATCCTTGCCCGCGAGATGGGCGTGGGATTCCGGGCCACTTCCGGCCCGGTGATCGCCAAGTCCGGCGACCTCGCGGCCTTGCTTACGAACCTCGAGGACGGCGACGTGCTGTTCATCGACGAGATCCACCGGCTCAATCCCGCGGTCGAGGAAGTGCTCTATCCGGCGATGGAGGATCGGGCTCTCGACCTGATGATCGGCGAAGGTCCGTCCGCCCGCTCGGTTCGGATCGACCTTCCGCGCTTCACTTTGATCGGAGCGACGACCCGGCAGGGCTTGCTGACGACTCCGCTTCGGGACCGCTTCGGGATCCCGGTCCGGCTCAACTTCTATTCGGTCGAGGAGCTGGAACAGGTCGTACGCCGAGCCGCCCGGCTGCTCGGAGCCGACGTCACCGACGACGGCGCGCAGGAAATCGCCAAGAGGTCGCGCGGCACTCCGCGGATCTCGGGCCGACTCCTTCGCCGGGTCCGTGACTTCGCCCATGCCGCGGGATCGGACACCGTGGATGCGAAAGTCGCCGACGCTGCGCTATCACGCCTCGAGATCGACGCGCTCGGCCTCGACGCGATGGACCGTCGCTACCTGACGATGATTGCCGACCTCTACGGCGGAGGACCGGTGGGGATCGAGACTCTCGCCGCGGGCTTGAGCGAACCGCGCGACACGATCGAGGACGTCATCGAGCCGTTCCTCATTCAGCTCGGCCTAATCGCCCGGACTGCACGAGGACGCTGCCTCAACGGCCGCGGCTACGCCCATCTCGGGCTGCCAGCACCCAAGGGCGGCCAGACCGGCCTGTTCGACGTGGAGAGTGGACCCAAGTGATCGGCAATTTTTTCGGAAGCCTGCTTGCGGCACTTGCTCCCGGACAGCCGGCGCAGGCTCAGCCGGCCGCGGTGAACTATGGGCTGGAGCGCAACTGGATATGCCTTCCCGGGCGAAAGGACACCTGCTCGACCCCGATCGCCACGACCGCTCTCAACGCCAACGGTTACGGCTCCACCGGCAAGAGCAGCGTCGCGGAAAAGCCGGCGGTCGACTGCTTCTACGTCTATCCGACCGTTTCGGCCGACCAGGGGGTCAACAGCGACCTCAAGCCGAGCGAAGAGATCGGCGCGACGCAATCGCAGTTCGCCCGCTTCTCGTCGGTCTGTCGAACCTTCGTCCCGATCTATCGGCAGATGACGCTGGGAGCTGTGGGCGTCGCAATGGCCGGCGGCGACGTCCGCAAGGCGGGCGAGCTTGCCTATTCCGACGTCGCGAACGCGTGGCGCACCTATCTCACGCAACACAACAAGGGCCGCCCGTTCGTTCTGATCGGCCACAGCCAGGGATCGCTGTTGATCCAGGAGCTGATCAAGCGCGAGATCGAGGGCAAGCCGGTCGCCAAGCAGCTGGTTCGGGCGATCATTCCCGGATTCAACGTCTTTGTGCCCCAGGGAAAGCTGGTCGGCGGCACCTTCAAGTCGACGCCTTTGTGCAGCCGATCGGGCCAGACCGGCTGCGTGATGACCTGGACCAGCTATCGCGAAGGCAGCCAGCCACCCGAATCCGCGATGTTCGGCTGGGCACCGCCTGGGATGACGGTGGCCTGCACCAATCCTGCGAACCCGGGCTCCACGAAATGGGAGCCGCTGGACGGCTATTGGAACACGAAATCCTCCTATCCGGTGCTTGGCGGACCCATCGCATGGTCGAGCGAAGGCGCGGCGCCGACGGCCTATGTGCGTACTGAAGGGCTGGTGGAGGCCCGCTGCGTGAACGACGGGCGCCGAGGGTATCTCTCGCTTCGAACGGTGAAGTCGGCCGGGAGCAAGCGAACCGATCGCATCCCCGGCGAGGTTGGAGTGCGCGGGCTCTTCCTTCCCGGTTGGGGAATGCACCTGGCCGACCTGTCCGCAGGCCTCGGCGACCTCGTCCGCGAGATCGGCGAGCTTGCGTCTCGATCCAAAGCAGCGTCCCGACCGGCGCATTGACCGCGTTTGACCATGCGAGTCCCGGCTCGCTACAGCGCCGCCGGTGACCAGCGAATTCGACCGGCCCTATCGCGGCGGCTTTGTAGGCGGCCAGCATCGCTTTGCCCTGACCGTCTATTTCGAGGACACCGACACCGCCGGCATCGTCTATTACGCCAACTACCTGAAATTCATGGAGCGGGCGCGGTCGGACATGATCCGAGCTTGCGACATCGACCTTGCAGCCGAGCTACGGTCCAGCGGCCGGACCTATGCGGTCGCCGAAGTCGCGATCAAATATCGCAAGCCCGGCTATCTCTACGACGATCTCGTCGTGGTCAGCACGGTCGAGCAGGTGCGGGCGGTCTCCGTCACGATTCAGCAGACAGTCATGCGCAAGGCTGAAATATTGGCGGACGCCACGGTTACGGCCGCGTTCCTGACCTCCGACCAGCGGCCGCAGCGCCAGCCGATCGAATGGGTCGAACGCTTCCGGCAGATTGCAGACATGGGGAAATGACCATCAGCTTCTCGAGGACCGCGCTTCTGCTTCCGCTTCTGATTTTGGCCGGCACCGCTGCCGAGGCCCAGAATGCCGCGCCGACCGCCACGGTGATCGCAATCCCGCCGCTCGCGACCGCGAAGAACGTCGACACCGACGCGGGAACGACGACCTGGGGGCTGGCCAACCAGATTTCGGATTTGATCATCGCCGACTTGAAGTCGACCGATGCCTTCATCGTCGCCGACGTGAGCAAGGTGCGAATTCCCTCCTATCCGGAAGTGACCGCGCCGGCTTATTCGCAGTGGCGCTCGGTCCATGCGAAGCTGCTCCTGTCGGGCTTCGTCAACGCTCGCGACGACGGGCGGCTGACGGTTGGCTGCTATGTCTATGACGTTCAAACGGGCCGTGAGCTTGCACGGCAGGGTTTCGCCGTCTCCCCGAACGAATGGCGCAGGGCCGCGCATCGCTGCGCCGACGCGGCCTACGTGAAGGCGTCGGGCAAGACGCCGCAGTTCGACAGCCGGATTGCCTATATCGCCGAAAGCGGCCGTCCTGAATCGCCGACCAAGCGGCTTGCGATGATGGATTTCGACGGCGCCAACCACATCTTCCTCACCGACGAGCAGGTGACTGTCCTCACCCCGCGCTGGTCGCCGAAGGCGGACCGAATCGCCTATGTCAGCCTGAGCGGCGGAGCGCCGCAGGTACGGATCGCCGATGTCTCGAACAGCGCCGACCGGCCTCTGCTTCCCCCCGGATCGGTCAGCTTCGCGCCAGCATTCTCGCCCGATGGGCAGCGGATCGCGCTGACGATTTCGCTCAACGCCAACGCCGACATCTATGCGGTGCCCGTGGAGGGCGGCGGCCCCCAGCGCCTGACCGCTTCGCCCGCGATCGACACCAGCCCCAGTTTTTCGCCCGACGGAAGCCGGATCGTGTTCATCAGCGACCGTTCCGGGTCTCCGCAGCTCTATGTGATGGACTCCGACGGATCGAACCAGCGGCGGATCAGCTTCGGCGGCGGCGACTATGGCTCACCGGCCTGGAGCCCCGATGGCGAGCGGATCGCCTTCGCCCGGTCGCAAGGGCCGCTGTCGGCGGTCGGATCGATGGCGGTGGACGGCTCGGACGAGCGCATCGTGACCAGGGGCCCCAACGACGAAGAGCCGGCGTGGAGCCCGGATGGCAGCCGGATCGTGTTCCAGCGGCAGGATCCCGCGACCCGCCGGACAGCGCTCGCGATGGTGCCGGCAGCGGGCGGCGAGGTTCGCAGCGTCCTCACGCCGCAGGGCGCGTCCGATCCCAGCTGGGCGGAAAGGCAGGAATAGGCCGATGCGACACTCGAAACTCCTCCTGCTCGCCGCCGCTCTGCTTTCGGGCAGCGCCGTCGCCGAAGCGCAGGTGCGCTTTCCCGTGATCATCCCGCTCGGACGCTCGCAGCCGGCGCCGCCTCCGGGCATGGCTCCGGCGCCGATGGGTTCGCCGGCGATGCTCCAGTCGGACCTAGTGATGAAGGCGGGCGGCGACACCGTTTATTTCTCGGCGCATGGCGCAACGCTCGATGCGATTGCGACCGCTAGTCTCGCCGCGCAGGCCCGCTGGCTTCTCGCCAATCCCTTTGTACGGGTTCGCCTGGAGGGTCATGGCGGAGCCAATGACAGCCGCGACTATGCGCTGGCGATCGGTGACCGGCGGGCCAATGCGGTTCGCGATTTCCTGATTTCCCAGGGCGTCGCCCCGCCACGGATTTCGACGAGCAGCTGGGGCAAGGAGCGCCCCGGCACGGTGCGGATCGGAACTTCGATCGTGGCCACCGGTCCGCGGGTAGTCACGACCGTCGAATAGGATTTACGCGGCGTAGCGCTGCTGGGTCGAACCAAGCCAGGCTCGCGCCTGGCGCTGCGCCTCGGCGATCTCGCGGGCGGTCATCTCGACCGCGATCTCGGCCCTGCACTCCTGCCCGCGGGTCGATCCCGACAAAGCGGCGAGGTTGAACCATTTGTGCGCCTCGACCAGGTCGACCTGCATCCCGCCGCGACCCGTCGAATAGGTGATCCCGAGCTCGAAGAGCGCATCCACGTCACCGCGTTCCGCATCGGCAATGCGGCTGCGGATCAGGAATTCCTGCGCTTTCTGACTGATCGCCATGTTGGCAAACTCCCCCTGTTTCCCTGTTGAGAGGAGTTTCGGCGTCCATTCCCGAAGAAATGGTTAACGCGGTTAACCTTGTTGTGGCGAGTCGACCGGAACGTTGTCGATCAGGCGGGTCTTTCCCATCGTCGCTGCGGCGATCAGGCGCATTCGGCCGGCGGGCGAGTGAAGCGGTTCGAGGCTGGCTTCGTCGACCAATGCGACATAATCGATAGGCGCGAAGCCGGCATCGTTTAGCGCCCGCCTCGCGTCCTGGATCGCGCCGTTCACCGGCTGTCCCTGCTCGATCGAATCGGCTGCCTGTTCGAGCGCTTTCGACAAGGTCGTCGCCCGTATCCGCTCGTCGGGCGACAGATATGCGTTTCGCGAAGACAGAGCGAGGCCGTCCCCGTCGCGCATGGTCGGCACCGCGACGATCTCTGCGCCCATATCGAGATCGGCGACCATCCTGCGGATCACCGCAAGCTGCTGGAAATCCTTTTCGCCGAACAGCGCGACTTCGGGTCGGACGGCGTTGAGCAGCTTGGCGACGACCGTGGTCACCCCGTCGAAATGGCCGGGCCTGGCCTCCCCTTCCCAACGAGTGGTGAGTCCGGCGACCGAAACCCTGGTCGAGAATCCCGCCGGATACATCTGTTCGGGCGTCGGCGCCCACAGCAGGTCGCAACCTGCCTGCTCCAGCGCCTTCGCATCCTCTTTTTCCTGCCGTGGATAGCGGTCCAGGTCCTCGCCCTCCCCGAACTGCATCGGGTTGACGAAGATCGTCGCGACGACCCGGTCGGCCTGCCGCTTCGCTTCAGCGACCAGCGACAGGTGGCCGGGATGGAGCGCGCCCATCGTCGGCACCAGCGCAACTCGCTTCCCGCCGGCTCGCAGGGCGACGAGGGCGCTTCCCAGCTGCCGTTGGTCACGGATTGTTTGCACCGCGGATTCGCCTCCGGTAAGCTCTCGTTCGGGGCCGCGCTTCTCCGCGCGGTAGGGATCGAATTCAAGGGGGCGGGCATGAGCCAGCCGCATTTCATCGTCTTCGCCAACGAAAAGGGTGGCACCGGCAAGTCGACGACGGCGGTCCACACCGCCATCGCTCTCGCGGCAATGGGCAGCCGCGTCGCGGCTCTCGATCTCGACAGCCGGCAGCGGACGATGACTCGTTATCTCGAGAACCGCGATTCGACGATGCGGCGGTTGGAGACCGAGCTTCCGCAGGCGCGCTACGAGGTTCTCGAAGATGGAGCCTCGCTCGACGAAGCGCTCGCCCGCCTGTCGGCCGATGCCGACGTGATCGTGATCGACACGCCCGGCCGCGACGATCCGGTGGCCCGCGCCGCGATCCTCAAGGCGGACACCCTCGTCACCCCGATGAACGACAGCTTCGTCGACCTCGACCTGATCGGCCAGGTGCATCCGGAAAATTTCAAGGTCACCAAGCCGAGCTTCTACGCGGAGCTCATCTGGAACAGCCGCACCCAGCGCGCCAAGGCGACCGGCAAGAGCGTCGACTGGGTCGTTCTGCGCAATCGACTTCAGCACATCGACTCGCACAACCTTCGCCGCGTCGGCGCAGCGCTCGACGAGCTCGCGCGCAGGGTCGGCTTCCGGGTCATCCCGGGCCTTGGGGAGCGTGTCGTTTACCGGGAGCTCTTCCCCAAGGGGCTCACGCTTCTCGACCTCGGGCAATTGGGCGAGGTCGGAATCGGCCACATCACGGCCCGGCAGGAGCTTCGCGAGATGGTCTCCGGCCTCGGCATCCCGGGGGTCGACGAGCAGCAGAAGGTGGCCGCCGCCGGTTGAACCATATCGCTGCCGCTGCGTAAGGCAGCTCGATGACCCACGCATTCAACCCCACCATCCTTCGCGAATATGACGTTCGCGGAATCGTCGGAAAGACTCTCACCAGGGAAGACGCCTGGGCGCTTGGGCGAAGCTTCGGCTCACTTGCCGGCGACGAAGGCGCAAGGACGATCGCGGTCGGCCGCGACGGCCGCCTCCACTCGCCGGAACTCGAAGGCGCGCTCGTCGACGGACTGATGGAGAGCGGTCTCAACGTGGTGCGCATCGGCGTCGGCCCGAGCCCGATGCTCTATTACGCGACCGAAGTCCTAGGCGTTCAGGGTGGAATCCAGGTCACGGGAAGCCATAATCCGCCCGAATATAACGGCTTCAAGATGCTCCTGAACGGCCGGTCAGTCTTCGGCGAGGAGATCCAGGAGCTCGGCCGCCGCTCCGCCGCCGGCGCCTGGAGCGACGGGACCGGCACGGCCGAGCATGCAGACGTGCTGGACTCCTATGTCGATCGGCTGGTTCAGGGCTTCCGTGGGCGTGGCTATCGCGTCGGCTGGGATCCGGGCAACGGAGCAGCCGGAGCGGCCGTCGAGAAGCTCGTTAAGAAACTGCCCGGCGAGCATTTCGTGATCCACTCCCGGATCGACGGCACCTTCCCCAACCACCACCCGGACCCCACCGTCGAGGCCAATCTAGCCGACCTGAAAGCGCTGATGAGCGACAATAAGCTCGACATGGGCTTCGCCTTCGACGGAGATGCCGACCGGATCGGCGCGGTCGATTCCAGCGGCCGGGCGATCTGGGGCGACCAGCTGCTGATGATCCTTTCCGCGCCGGTGCTGAAGGAGCTTCCGGGCTCGACCATCATCGCCGACGTCAAGGCGAGCCAGATCCTGTTCGACCGGATCGCCGAGCTAGGCGGCGAGCCTTTGATGTGGAAGACCGGCCACAGCCTGATCAAGTCGAAGATGAAGGAAACCGCCGCGCCGATCGCCGGTGAGATGAGCGGCCACATCTTCTTCAAGCACCGCTGGTACGGCTTCGACGACGCGCTCTACGCCGCTGTCCGGATGATCGAGGCGGTCGGGGAATCCGGCAGGAGCCTGACCGAGCTGATGGACGAAATGCCAAAGTCCGTCGCCACGCCCGAGCTTCGCTTCCCGGTCGATGAGAGCCGCAAGTTCGCAGTCGTCCGCGAGGTTCTGGAGCGCCTCCGGTCGGACGGCGCGACCGTCAACGACGTCGACGGAGCGCGCGTCAACACGCCTGACGGCTGGTGGCTCCTGCGCGCGTCGAACACTCAGGACGTGCTGGTGGCGAGAGCGGAGGCGAAGGACCAGGCCGCACTCGATCGCCTAGTCGCCCAGCTCGACGAGCAGCTTGCAAAGTCAGGCGTGGAGCGCACCGACGCCGCGCACTGAAGCGCTCAGGCAGTAAGCACGACGACGATCTCGGCATCCCTTGGCGAGCTCTCCTCGACGCGAATGGGATCTTCGGAAACCGCGATTCGCGCAGGGCTCACGCCGTCCGCGATCAGCGTGCCGCGTATCTGCATTGCCCTCGGCTGCTCCAGTTCCGGCTCCGTGACTCCGCTTTCAAGAAAGATCCTCGCGTCCAGCGCCTTCACGTGGGTCATCATGTCGGCGATCGCCGAGACCCTTTGCAGCCCTTCGGGGCTCAGCGTGGCGGTATGAGCAGCGAAGGTTCGGGTGCCCAGCTCGAAAGCCCTGGAATTGCCCAATCCGGCATGAAGCCAGTGGACGATACGGTTCGCCGCCGATCCGTGCTCGAGAAGGAGCGCGTGGCCCCCAATATCAACAATTTCATCTTCGCTGTGAGCGCTCGGCTCGGCGACCGTCGATTCAGGCGTCAACGCCACGACCGATGTCCACGCCGTGAGCGCGATCATCGCGACGATGACCAACACCAGGGCAGCCACCGCGCGCTTTGCATTTCGATTGAGGGACAGGGCTCGCGCCATGCCGTTTCATTGAAGCGAATGCACACCTCGTCACATCGGGGTTTCACTGGAGTGGACGCGGTCCGCTGCCCTACTGGCTATCGAACCAGCGGACATCAGCATTTATCCCAACTGACTTCCTTCACTCGGCGGACCAACGCTTGGCCGATGAAGCAGCTCATCCTCGCGCCCGTCCTCGGCGCCCTCATGATCGGCTCCGGCCCGGCATTGGCCCAGCAAGTTGCACTGAACGGACGCCCGGTCATCGAAGCCGCCCAGCAGCTGAAGAGTGGCGAATTTCTCTGGGCGCCCGAGCTCAGCCCCGAAGGGCCTGGGCTCGTGATCGTGAATCTGGAAACGCAACGCGCCGTCCTGTTCCGCAACGGCGTTCCGATCGCGGCATCGACCGTCTCCACCGGCTCCAAGGGGCACGAAACCCCGACCGGCGTCTTCACCATCCTCCAGAAGAACGCAAAGCACTTCTCCAGCACCTACAACAATGCGCCGATGCCGAACATGCAACGGCTGACGTGGAAGGGCATCGCCCTGCATGCGGGAAAGCTGCCGGGCTATCCCGCGTCCCACGGCTGCATTCGCCTTCCCCACAAATTTTCCGAGCTTCTGTTCGGCGCGACGAAGCTCGGAATGACCGTCGTCATCACCAGCATACCCGCCGTGCCCCACGACTCCGCCACTCCCGGCATCATGGAAGCAAGTCCGGAATCCACGCAGCAGCTCGCCAATGCCGGGTTCCAATGGCACCCCAGCCGTTCATCGGGCGGGTTGGTCTCGGTCGTGATCAGCGCTGCCGACCAGCGCGCGATCGTCATGCAGGACGGGGCCGAAATCGGCTCGGCGCCGGTTCGCGTGGACGGGCCGCTGGACGGCGGAATGGCCTATGTCCTGGAGGCGTCGGACAATGAAGAGATCCGCTGGAAGAAGCTGCAATTCTCCGGGACCGGCGGTGGGATGGAAGTGGGAGAGGGCGAGGGCCAAAGGTTCGACGCGCCTCTGGCATTCCGTCGCGACCTGAAGACCCTGCTGAGGCCCGGTAGCGTCATCATCGTCACACCTGAATCGCTCAAGGCCGGCAGCCCCGGCAGCCCGCTCGATGTCATCAAGGAAGAGGGAAGCGGCGGCTAGCCGTCGTCCTCGTCCTCATCCTCGTAGCCCACCAGATTAAGCTCGCACGCCTTGATCTGGTGGGTCATGCACCAATGCTTGAGCGCTTCCTCGCGGCCGTGGGTGATCCACACCTCATTGGGCTCCAGCTCCCGGACCGTGCACGTCAGCTCGTCCCAGTCGGCATGATCGGAGATGACCAGCGGAAGCTCGACGTTCGCCTGCCGCGCGCGCTGGCGGATCCGCATCCAGCCTGACGCCATCGCCGTCACCGGGTCCGGGAGACGTCGCGACCAGCGGTCGTTCAACGCTCCGGGCGGAGCGAGGACGATCCGGCCGCGAAGCTCGTCCTTCGTCGCACCCGTCGCCGGGCGAAGTTCGCCGAGCGCAACGCCATGCTCCTCATAGAGCGCGCACATCTTCTCGAGCGCGCCGTGGATGTAGATCGGTTCTTCGTGCCCTCTTCGGCGCAGCTCGGCGATGACCCTTTGCGCCTTGCCGAGCGCATAAGCGCCGACCAGCACGCAGCGGCTTTCGTCCGAATGGAGTCGGTGGAGAAGCCGGTCGATCTCGCCGCCGGTGTCAGGGTGATGAAACACCGGCAGGCCGAACGTCGCTTCGGTGATGAACACGTCGCATGGGACGGGCACGAACTCGTGGCAGGTCGGGTCCTCGCGGCGCTTGTAATCGCCCGAAACAACGATCTTTTCGCCCTTGTACTCCAGGACAATTTGCGCCGAGCCGAGCACGTGACCGGCGGGAACGAAGCTTACGTCGACTTCGCCCACCCGGACGGTCTCGCCATAGGCTGACGGCTGCCCGTTCTGCACGCCGTAGCGGAGCCCCATGATCGCAAGCGTTTCGGGCGTGGACAGCACCCCCCCATGGCCGCCGCGCGCATGGTCGCCATGGCCATGAGTGATCAGCGCCCTCGGCTTGGGCTGCGAGGGATCGACCCAGGCGTCGGCGGGGCGCACATAGATGCCCTCGGGAAAGACCTCGATCCAGGAACCCAAACGCGCCATTGCGAGCTATAGTAACCGACAACGACGCTCGGTTCCGTTCGAGAAGGAGGAAGCATGGACAAAGTCTGGTGGTGGGTAATGGACATCATCCTCCCCGTGGTGCTGCTGCTCGCGCTCATCTGGCTGGTTTTCCTCCGGCGCTCGAAAGGCTCCGACAAGACCACCTATGACGCGACCAAGGCTGGCTATGCCGAGGAAGAGGAGCGCCGCCGCGAGGGGACCGACGGCCTCTGAGCGCGCTTCCACCAGTCGTCCAAAGCTGGTTCGACTCGAAAGGCTGGCGGCCGCGTCGGCACCAGTTGGAAATGCTGGAGGTTGCCGGCCGCGGGCGTGACGCATTGCTCGTCGCCGCGACCGGGTCGGGAAAGACTCTCGCCGGCTTCCTTCCGGCGATCTGCGACCTCGCCGAGAATCCCGCCGAGGGCCTGCACACGCTCTACGTCTCGCCGCTGAAGGCGCTTGGCGTCGACGTCCAGCGCAACCTGCTGGGCCCGATCGGCGAAATGGGCGTCGACATTCGAGTCGAAACCCGCAGCGGCGACACGCCCTCCGACCGCAAGGCAAGGCAGCGGGTCCGTCCGCCGCAGATCCTGCTGACGACGCCTGAATCCCTCAGCCTGCTCCTGAGTTATCCCGACAGCGCGACGATGTTCGCGAACCTGAAGACCATCGTCATCGACGAGCTCCACGCTTTCGCGAGGGAGAAGCGCGGGGACCTGCTGTCGCTCTCCATGGCCCGGCTCCAGGCGCTCAGCCCGAAGCTCCGGCGAGTCGGCCTGTCGGCGACGATAGCCGATCCCGACGCCTACCGGACTTGGCTGGCGGCCAACGGGGATGCCTCGCGCGTCGAGCTGGTGATGGGCGAGCCCGGCGCCGAGCCTCACCTCGAAATCCTGATTCCGGAGAGCAAGATCCCGTGGGGAGGCCACAGCGGCCGGCACGCCGCGCGCGAAGTGATGGAGCTGATCGAGCGCCACAAGATGACGCTCGTCTTCTGCAATACGCGAAGCCTTGCCGAGCTCATCTTCCAGGATCTGTGGGCGGTGAACGACAATGCGCTTCCGATCGGGATCCACCACGGAAGCCTGGCGCTGGAGGCTCGCCGCAAGGTTGAGGCGGCGATGGCAGTCGGCCGGCTCCGCGGGCTCGTGGCGACCGCCAGCCTCGACCTCGGAATCGACTGGGGGGACATCGACCTGGTTGTCCAGATGGGCGCTCCCAAGGGCAGCTCGCGCCTCCTCCAGCGGATCGGCCGGGCCAACCACCGCCTCGACGAGCCGAGCGAGGGAGTCCTCGTTCCCGGCAACCGCTTCGAATATCTCGAAGGCCGCGCAGCGCTCGACGCTATCGAAGCGGGCGAGCTCGACCCCGAAATCTTCCGCCCCGGAACCCTGGACGTGCTCGCCCAGCACATCCTGGGGGTCGCGTGCGCCGAGCCGTTCGACCCCGATGAGCTACTCGCCGAAATCCGCTCGGCTTCGCCATACTCCGGCCTCAAGCAGGAGACGTTCGAGGAGGTCCTGAGCTTCATCGCCACCGGCGGCTATTCGCTCAAGGCCTACGACCGCTTCCGCCGGCTGGTTCAGGATCCCGACGGCCGGTGGCGACTGGCTCGCCCCCCGGTCGCGCAGCAGCACCGGCTAAACGCCGGCGTCATCGTCGAGCAGCCGCTCCTAACCGTCCGGTTCCGCGGCGGCCGCAAGCTCGGGACGATCGAGGAAGGCTATGCCTCGACGCTCGCCCCAGGCGACCACTTCTATTTCTGCGGGCTGAGCCTCGAGGTCGAGCAGTTCAAGGACACGGACATCATCGTCCATGCGTCGTCCAAGCCGGCGCGGATCGTCACTTACGGCGGCCAGCGGATGAGCATGTCCACCCACCTCGCCAACCGGGTCCGCGAGATGCTGGCCGACCGCAACGACTGGCGCCGATTTCCCGACGACGTCCGCGAATGGCTGGAAGTGCAGGATCGACGGTCGCGGACACCGGAGCCGAACGAGCTCCTGGTCGAAACCTTCCCGCACGAGAAGCTGCACTACATGGTCGCCTACAGCTTCGAAGGCTGGAACGCGCACCAGTCGCTGGGAATGCTGATCACCCGCCGCATGGAAAGTGCCGGGCTTAAGCCGATGGGCTTCGTCGCCAACGACTACGGGCTCGCCTGCTACGGGCTCGAGCCGATCACGGACCCCAAAGCGCTATTCTCCCCCGACATCCTCGAACGCGAGTTCATCGAATGGGTCGAGAACAGCTATTTGCTCAAGACCGCCTTCCGCGAGGTCGCGGTGATCGGCGGACTGGTCGAGCGCCAGCATCCGGGCCGGCGCAAGACGGGGCGCCAGGTCAGCTTCTCGACCGACCTGATCTATGACGTTCTTCGCAAGTACGAGCCGCAGCACCTGCTTCTCCGCGCCGCCTGGGACGATGCCCGCGCGAGGATGACGGAGCTCGGCCGCCTGGTGCGCCTGGTCGACCGGGCGGCGGCGACGATGGTCCACGTCGAAGCGGAGCGGATCACGCCGATGGCCGTGCCGTTGATGGTGATCGTCGGCCGCGAGGCCCTGCCGTCCGGAGCGGAGGCCGATGAGTCGTTGCTCGTGCAGGCGGAACAGCTCGCCGATGCCGCTATGCAATTGTGACGATTAACGATTGCGGTGCTGACTCGCATCTGCGAGTTTCGCCGCGATGAAGAAGCTCGCTATCCTACTCCTTCTGCCGGCGCTCGGCGGCTGCATTGCAAAGGCGGTCGTCGACACCGCGGTCAGCGCGGTCACCCTTCCTGTGAAGGTCGCCTCCAAGGGCGTCGATCTCGCAACCACCAGCCAGGCCGAAGCCGACCAGAAGGCCGGGCGGGAGCTTCGCAAGGCCGACGAGCAGAGGGGCCGTGAGGCTCGCGCGATGGCGGACCGCTGCCAGCACGGCGCGGCGCTTGCCACGGACCAATGCTCGGCAGCGCAGCCGAGATAGGTGCGCTACTTCCTCGACACCGAATATAATGGGAATTGCGGCGCTCTCCTGAGCCTTGCGCTCGTCCCCGACGACGGCGAAGAACTCTACGTCACGCTCGCTACCGACGAGCCGATCGTCGAATGGGTCCAGCGGCATGTCGTCCCCTATCTCGACACGGTGCCCGAGCAGCTGACCTGTCCGCGCCTCAGCCGGAGCGACGCCGCCGGCGCGGTCGAGCGCTATCTTCGCCACGACGATGAGGCCGTCATCATCGCCGACTGGCCGGAGGACATCGCCCAGTTCTGCAACCTGATGATCACCGGCGCCGGGGACATGATTGACGTTCGCGACGTCACCTTCCGGCTTCTGCCGCTGAGCAATTTCAGCACGGCGGCGAACAGCAAAGTGCCGCACAACGCGCTCCACGATGCGCGTTCGCTCCGAGACCACTATCGGAGCATGGAATAGCGCTCTAAAGCTTGGCGATGGTTCCCCTTTCGTTCGCAGGCGAAACGTTCGTCCCCTCTGCTGCCGGCACGCTTTTCTGGCAGGCGCGTCAGGCGCTGCTCGTGGCCGATCTGCACCTGGAGAAAGCGAGCTGGTTCGCGCGGTTGGGGCAGCTTCTTCCACCCTATGATTCCCATGCGACCCTGACGGCGCTATCGGCGGAAGTCGAGCGGACCGGCGCAACCCGCCTCTATTGCCTCGGCGATAGCTTCCACGACCGCTTCGGCTGCGACCGGCTCCCGGCCCAGTCTCGCGAGCTTCTCCTCGACCTCACCAGCCGCCTCGACTGGACCTGGATCGTCGGGAACCACGACCCGAGCTTCGCCGATCATTGCGGCGGCACCGTCGTCGAGGAAGTCGAGATCGGCGCGATCCTCCTTCGCCACGAGGCTCGACCCGACGAGGTTCGCGCCGAAATCTCCGGCCATTTCCACCCCAAGCTTCGGCTGAGCATGAACGGGCGGCGGATTTCGCGCCGCTGCTTCGTCGCCTCCGATCGCAAGCTGATTCTTCCGGCATTCGGATCGCTGACCGGCGGCCTCGACGTTCGCCACCCGGAGATCGTTCGGGCGATCAGCGGCGAAGCCGTCGCTCTCGTTCCCATCGCCGACCGGCTGCTTCGATTCCCGATCGCCGCTTAGCCGCAGGTCTTCAGTTCGATGGCGATCGCGCCGCTTGGCGACAGCAGCAGCCGCGCCTTGCCGGCCGTGGTCTTCCCGAAGGTCGCCGCCTGGAGCTCGTTGCGGGCGGCGTGGCGGTCGAACTGGAAGCCCGCCGATGCGGCCTGCGACTTCAACCGGTCGAGATGCTCCTCGAGATTGGCGATCCCTTCCTCGGGATCGAAGTCCATCACTTCCTCGAGGTCGCGCCCCCCACTTCCAATCATGCGCCAACCATTGCCGCCCAGCAGCTTCGACACAAGCCCAATTGAACGTGTCGCTTACTGCTTTAAACCCGCCGCCATGACATACATGCCATTCCTCATCGCCGCCGCCGCCCTCGCCATTGCTTCAACGCCGGTTGCCGCGCAGCCGATCGACGCCAAGACGATGGCGCGCATCGATCGGATCCTTAAGCGCACGCCGCTGATCGACGGGCACAACGATATCGCCGAGCAGTCGGCGGAAAATTACAAGCGCAGCGTCGAAGGGCTCGCGAGCGGTACCGACCAGCGCCAGCCTCATCCGCTGATGACCGACATGGCGCGCCTTCATCAGGGGCGCGTGGGCGGCCAGTTCTGGTCCGTCTACATCAATGGCACCGTCACCGGCGACGAAGCGATCCGGCAGACGATCCAGCAGATCGATGTGGTCCGGCGGATGATCGAGGCCTATCCCAATGACCTTGAGCTGGCCGGCACCGCCGACGACATCGTCCGGATCCATCGCAAGGGCAAAATCGCGTCGCTGATCGGGGTCGAGGGCGGGCGCCAGATCGGCGGCTCCCTCGCTGCGCTTCGCCAGTTCTATAATCTCGGCGCGCGCTACATGACATTGACCCACAACCAGACGACGGAGTGGGCGGACAGCGCCACCGACGATCCCAAGTATGACGGGCTCATCCCGTTCGGAGAGACCGTCGTCCACGAGATGAACCGGATCGGCATGCTCGTCGATCTCAGCCACGTGGCTCCCGCGACTATGAAGGATGCGATCGGCGCGAGCCGCGCACCGGTGATCTTCTCGCACTCGTCGGCGCGCGGCGTCGGCGGCCACCCGCGCAACGTCCCCGATGATGTCCTTCGGCTGCTACCGGCCAACGGCGGCGTGGTGATGGTGAACTTCGTGCCCTCCTTCCTTTCCGATGCGGTGTGGAACTGGGGCGCCGAGCGCAGCGGCGAGGAAGCCCGGCTGAAGGCGATCCATCGCGAAAGTGAGGCGGCGGTCGAGGCGGGGCTCAAGGCGTGGGAAGCGGCTCACCCGGAGCCGGTCACCACGGTAGCCGACGTCGCAAACCACATCGATCATATCGTTGCCGTCGCGGGCCACGATCATGTCGGCATCGGCGGCGATTTCGATGGAATCGATTCCACGCCCGAGGGCCTGAACGGCGTAGAGGATTATCCGAACCTCTTTGCCGAGCTGATCCGGCGCGGCTGGTCCGACAAGGATCTTGCCAAGCTCGCCGGCGGCAACGTGCTCCGAGTGCTGCGCCAGGCAGAAGCGACCGCTCGATCGATGAAGGACGAGCCGCCGGTGATGGCCGAGTTCGACGAGAAATGAGCGAGCCTCCGCTAAAGGCCGCCATCACTCCCGTTACGCCGCTCCAGCAGAATTGCACTTTGCTGTGGTGCACGAAGACGATGCTTGGTGCCTTCGTCGATCCCGGCGGGGATCTTCCGCGCCTGAAGGCCGCGGCCGCCCAGGCGGGCGTGACGATCGAGAAGATCCTCCTGACCCACGGCCACATCGACCATGCCGGAGAGGCGGGCATCTTCGCGAAGGAGCTCGGAGTGCGAATCGAAGGACCGCACGAGGAAGATCGCTTCTGGATATCGCGCCTGGACGACGACGGCCGACGCTGGGGCCTCCGCGGTGTGCCGTTCGAGCCCGACCGCTGGCTCCAAGACGGCGATACCGTCACGGTCGGCGAGCTGGTGCTCGACGTCCGCCACTGCCCCGGCCACACTCCGGGCCACGTCGTCTTCCACCATCCGCAGTCGAAGCTGGCGATCGTCGGGGACGTGCTCTTCAAGGGCTCGATCGGCAGATGGGACTTTCCCATGGGCAATCACCAGCAGCTGGTCGATTCGATCACGAATAAGCTATGGCCGATGGGCAACGACACCGCCTTCGTGCCCGGCCACGGACCGATGTCGACCTTCGGGCATGAGCGGCAGACCAACCCGCTGGTGGGTGATTCGGTGCTCGCCGCGGCCTAGCTACCCTTGCAACGGCTGCTCCACGCGCTATAGGAGCCGCGGTTCGCGACGATCCGGCCGCCGCCGCGGAGTAATCCGCTGGAAATCGGCGCAGATCGTCGCCAATTTTTTTACGAAATCATACAGGTGCCGCAATGGCTGTCCCCAAGAGAAAAACTTCGCCCTCCAAGCGCAACATGCGCCGCAGCCATCATGCGCTTGAAGCCAAGCAGTTCCAGGAGTGCCCGAACTGCGGCGAGCTCAAGCTGCCGCACAACCTGTGCTCGGCCTGCGGTCACTATAACGGCCGCGAGATCGTCAAGGACGAGGCTTAAGTCACGAGCGCGGAAGGGCCTGCACTAATGGACGCAGCGCCTCGGATCGCCATTGACGCAATGGGTGGAGACAGCGGCCCGGCGGCGATGATCGCCGGCATCGCTCGAGCGCTCCGCCGCGACTCCGCCCTCCGCTTCCTCGTCTTCGGCGACGAAAGGGTGATCGCTCCGGAGCTTTCGAAGCATTCGGCCATCGGCGATGCGGTCGAAATCCACCACACGCCCGAAGCCATCGCGGCGACGGAAAAGCCGAGCCAGGCCATCCGCCGCGCCCGCACCACTTCGATGGGAATGGCGATCGCGGCGGTGAAGGACGGGCTCGCCGACGCAGCGGTTTCCGGAGGCAACACCGGCGCACTGATGGCGATGTCGAAGCTCGCGCTCCGCACCATGCCCGGGATCGACCGGCCCGCCCTCGCGGCCCTACTGCCGACCATGGGCGACACCGACGTAGTCATGCTCGACCTCGGCGCTAACACCGAGTGCGACGCCCAGAATTTGGTCCAGTTCGCCGTCATGGGCGCGGCCTATGCCCGCTGCGGACTCAAGATCGACAAGCCGAGGGTCCGGCTCCTCAACATCGGTACGGAGGAGCTGAAAGGCACCGACGAGCTCAAGGAAGCCGCGGCGCTGCTTCGCGAGGCCGATTATCTGCCTCTGTCGTTCGACGGATTCACCGAGGGCGACCAGCTGTCACGCGGCAATATCGATGTCGTCGTCACCGACGGCTTCTCCGGCAATATCGCGCTCAAGACCGCCGAGGGCACCGCCCGCTTCGTCACCGACCTCCTTCGTCGCGCCTTCAAGAGCTCGCTCCGGTCGAAGGCGGGCTTCGCTTTGTCCCGCCCGGCGCTGAACCTGCTCAAGGTCCACCTCGACCCGAACAACCACAATGGCGCGGTCTTCCTCGGGCTCAACGGCCTCGTGGTCAAAAGCCACGGCGGAGCGAGCCCGAAGGGCGTCGCCAACGCGATCAGGGTCGCCGACCGGATGGTCCGTAACGACATCACCCGGAAGATCGGCGAGGATCTCGACGACTTCCGCGCCCACGCCTTCAACCACGAGGCAGCGGAGTGACGATGCGGTCGGTCATCGCGGGAGTCGGCTCGGCGCTGCCCAAGCGCCGGGTCACCAATGACGAGCTGGCTGAAACCGTCGATACCTCCGACAGCTGGATCGTCGAGCGAACCGGGATCCGCAGCCGCTATATCGCCGGCGAAGGCGAGACCACCGCGACCCTAGCTCGGGACGCGGCGCTGAGCGCGCTGGAGCAGGCGGGCCTGGTTCCGACAGACATCGGCCTCATCGTTCTTGCGACCGCGACGCCTGACCAGACGTTCCCGTCGTCGGCGACCAAGGTGCAGGCGATGCTCGGAATCGACGATTGCGTCGCTTTCGACGTTCACGCCGTGTGCACCGGCTTCCTCTACGCGCTGACCGTCGCCGACTCGATGCTTCGCTCCGGCACCGCCAAGCGAGCTTTGGTGATCGGCGCCGAGACGTTCAGCCGCCTTCTCGACTGGGAGGACCGGGCGACCTGCGTCCTGTTCGGGGACGGTGCCGGGGCCCTGGTGCTCGAAGCGAAGGAATCGGAGGACGGCATCCTTGCCACCCGCCTCCATGCCGATGGCCGCCACAACGACCTCCTGTTTGTCGACGGCGGGCCTTCCACGACCGGCACGGTCGGCAAGCTGAGGATGAAGGGGCGCGAGGTGTTTCGCCACGCCGTGATCAACCTCGCCGAGGTCCTGTCAGAGGTCTTGGCGGCGGCCGGACTGACCCCGGCGGACGTCGACTGGGTGGTCCCGCACCAGGCGAACGCCCGGATTCTCGATGCCACCTCCAGGAAGCTCGGCCTCCCGCGTGAGAAAGTGATCGTCACCGTCGACAAACACGCCAATACCTCGGCGGCGTCGGTGCCGCTGGCTTTCGATACGGCCATTCGCGACGGACGGATCAAGCGCGGCGACATCGTGATCCTGGAAGCGATGGGCGGCGGCTTTACATGGGGCGCTGCAGCGCTCAAATACTGAGGAAATTTGGAGATTCGGCGAAAAGTCGAATTGCCGACACGCGACGTTTCCGTTACGGTCATGGACCGGAATCGGGATAATTGGGGGCGGGAGAAGAACATGGCCGACTTGGGCATCGCAAGGATCGGGCAGACCGGTTTGAACGGCACTCTGACTCGTGCCGACCTGGCTGACGTGGTCCATCGGAACCTCGGCCTTTCGCGCGCCGAATCGGCGAGCTTCGTCGAGCGCGTCCTTCACCACATGTGCCACGCCCTTTCGGAAGGGCAGAATGTGAAGATTTCCGGATTCGGAAGCTTCATCCTGCGCGACAAGGGCCAGCGGGTCGGCCGCAATCCGAAGACGGGGGTCGAGGTTCCGATCGCTCCGCGCCGGGTGATGACCTTCCGCGCAAGCCAGATTCTTCGCGACCGGATCGCCAAGTAATCAATGGCCGAGAAGGCGCCAGGAGCCTTCAAGACAATCGGCGAGCTGTCCGCCGAGCTGGGCGTCGCCCAGCACATCCTGCGCTATTGGGAATCGAAGTTCCCGCAGCTTCGTCCGCTCCAGCGCGCAGGTAACCGCCGCTATTACCGCCCAGCCGACGTCGAGCTTACTCGCCGGATCCACCGCCTGCTGAACGAGGAAGGCTACACGATCCGAGGAGTGCAGAAGGTGCTCAGCGGTCGCGGCGGCAGCGGCGAGGACGAGTCGCCCCAGGTCGGCATCAAATATGTGGATCGGCCGGCAGAGCCCGGGCTTCAGCCGGAGGCGCTTCAGCCGCAGCCGGAGCCCCGCCCGACGGTGAACGTCGAGCGCCTAATCGAAATCCGCGACAGCCTCGCTTCCGCTCTCTACGACTGAGACTCTCTCGCCGCCCTCGCGCTCGAGCGACGCCCGCACCCGTTCGATCGCCTCGTCAAGCGGTACCCTGCTGACCGGAACTCCGGGCGGAAATGCCCGAAGAAGCCGCGACGGCATCGCCGCCGACAGGATCACGAATATGCCCCGGTCGCCTTCGCGGCGGATCAGCCGGCCGAATGCCTGCGCAAGCCGGGCTCGAACGGCGCGGTCGTCATAGGCGCTAGCGCCGTTCGCCATCCGCCGGGCGGCGTGGAGCACCGTCGGGCGAGGCCAGGGGACCCGCTCCAGCACCACCAGCCGCAAGGATTCGCCCGGAACGTCGACCCCGTCGCGAAGAGCGTCGGTGCCGAGCAGCGAAGCGCGGGGATCGTCGCGAAAGATGTCCACGAGTGTTCCGGGGTCGATCGGGTCGACGTGCTGGGCGAGCAAGGGAAGGCCGGCCCTCGCGAGCCGGTCGGCGATCCGCGCGTGAACCGCCTTCAGCCGCTGGATCGCGGTGAACAGGCCCAAAGTCCCGCCCTTCGCCGCCTCGATCAGGCGCGCATAGGCGCCCGCGAGCGCCGCGAGGTCGCCGTTGCGGATGTCGGTGACGATCAGAACTTCGGAACAGGCGCCGTAATCGAAGGGGCTATCCGCCTCGAACCGTCCGACCGAGCTGTCGATGTGCGCCGCGCCGGTGCGCTGCTCGGCGGCCTCCCAGCCGTCGCCGCCCCGCAATGTCGCCGAGGTGACGAGCACCCCCTGGGCGGGCTTCAACACGACCTGCGCGAGCGGGCGCGTCGGGTCGAGCCAGCGGCGATTGATCGCGACGTCATATTCGCGCCCGTCCACCCGCTCGACGGCGAGCCAATCGACGAAATCCGGATCGGCCGCTCCGCCGATCCGCGCGAGCAGGGCGCCCCACGCGACCAGCGTCTCGCGCCTCCACCCGAGGCCGTTGATCGCGCCCTCGACGCGCGCCCGAGCCTGGGTGTCGAGCCAGTCGGGCGCGTCCTCGAGCACGGCCTCCAATCGCCGAGACAGCACCGCCAGCGGCCTCTGCAGAGCCTCGAGCGCTTCGAGCGCCGCCGCCGCCTTGTCGACCAGGGCGCCGTCGGGCTCGGCGAGCTCGGTCTCCAGCCCATAGCCCGCGTCCTGCGCCCGCGAGCGCGCGTAGACCGTCCCTCGCACCTCCGACAGGAGCGCCTCAATCGGGCCAAATGGCGAGCTTTCCGCGAGCCGCGCGAGCCAGCCTTCCGAGGGGAAGGCGCGGGCGGCGTCGATCGCCTGCTCGAGCGCCGCGCCACCCTCCTCATCGTAGGAAGCGACGTCCATCAGCCGCGCGGTAAGCCCGCGCCTTCGCCCGCGCGAGCGGCCTTCCGGCCCCACGATCCAGCGCCGCATCTCGATGGCTTCCTGCCCGCTTAAAGCAATCGCGAAGGTCGAATCCGCGGCGTCGAACAGGTGATGACCTTCGTCGAACACGATCTGCTGCGGCGCGGTCTCACGCGAGCGTGCGGCGTTGATCATCACCAGCGCGTGATTGGCGATGACCAGGTCGGCCTCGCGTCCCGCCCGTTCGGCCCTCTCGATGAAGCAGCGGCGATAGTGCGGGCAGCCGCCGTAGACGCATTCGCCGCGGCGGTCGGTCAGGGCCGCGGAACCGGCGCGGCGGAACAGGCTGGGCAGCCAGCCGGGAAGGTCGCCGCCGACCATGTCGCCGTCCTTGCTGTAGGCTGCCCAGCGACCGACCAGCTGCGCGAGGATCGCTGCGCGGCCCGCGAAGCCGCCCTGCAACGCATCCTCCAAATTGAGCAGGCACAGGTAATTCTCGCGGCCCTTGCGGATCACCATCCGCCGGGCCCGCTCCTTCGCGTCGGCGAACAGCCTCGGCCCTTCCGAATCGAGCTGGCGTTGCAGCGTCTTGGTGAAGGTCGAAACCCAGACCGTGCCCGCGGACCGCTCCGCCCAGATGGATGCCGGCGCGAGATAGGCGAGGGTCTTGCCGATCCCGGTGCCTGCCTCGGCAAGCAGCATGTTCGGCCCGTCGCGCGACCGGCGCGGAGCGAACACGCTCGCGGCCGCCGCGGCCATGGCCTTCTGCCCTTCCCTCGGCTCCGCCGACTTGCCGGTCAAAGCGCCCAGCCGTGCCTCCGCCTCTCCCGGATCGACCTTGGTCGCGAGCGGCGGCGGGCGGTCGCCCGATTCCTCCCATTGCGGAAGCCGCGAGAATAGCATTCGCTCCCCGCGCTCGGGCCGCTCCAGCCGGGTCCCGACCAGCGGCGCCCAGCCCCAGCCGAGCCGGTGGAGGCTTGCGTTCACGGTCCACGCGCCCTCGCGCTCGGGCCAGTGGGGATCCGCGAGCCGGTCCAGCAGCCTCGCCGCGATCTGCTGAAGCGCTCCCACGGCTTCGGCCTCGCTCGCCGGCGGCTCGAGCCCGACCACCCGGCTAAGCCCCGCCGGTGTAGGGACGACGAAGCGCGCCGGATGAAGAAAGGCGAACAGTTCCAGCACGTCGAGGCCGGAAAGCTCCGCATAGCCGAGCCTCTGGCCGACCAGCGGCGCGTTGAGGATGATGTGCGGGGTTTCCGCGGCCCGGGCGATAGCCTCCCCCCTTGTCGCCTCGCGAACCTCACCGCTCGCATCGGCAAGCCAGATTCCGGCGTGGGTTGCGTGAAGTGCTGGAAGGGGCAATGGAGCGGGCACATCCCGACCTTGGCCGCACGAGAACAGAAGAGCAACGAGTTTGGACGCGCAAACCCTCCGTTCTGCCGCGATGCAGTCGAAGGCCTGGCCCTATGAGGAGGCGCGCAAGCTCCTGAAGCGCTGGCCGGACGGCAAGCCCGATGGCCAGCCGGTCATATTCGAAACCGGCTACGGCCCGTCCGGACTGCCGCACATCGGCACCTTCAACGAGGTGTTGCGAACGACCTTCGTCCGCCGGGCATTCGAGGAGCTGACCGGGGCGCCCTCGCGCCTGATCGCCTTCAGCGACGACATGGACGGGCTCCGCAAGGTGCCCGACAACGTGCCGAACGCCGAGCTTCTCCACGCCAACCTCGGCAAGCCGCTGACCCGCATCCCGGACCCCTTCGGGAGCCACGACAGCTTCGCCGCTCACAACAATGCGATGCTCCGCAGCTTCCTCGACCGCTTCGGGTTCGACTACGACTTTTTCTCGGCGACCGAATGCTACCGTGCGGGCCGTTTCGACGATGTGATCCGCCAGGTGCTCCGCAACTGGGACGGAGTGATGGGCGTGATGCTCCCCACCCTCCGCGAGGAGCGCCGCCGCACCTATTCGCCCGTCCTTCCGATCTCGCCGACCAGCGGAATCGTGCTCCAGGTCCCGGTCGAGGTGGTCGATGCCGAAGCGGGAATCATCGCCTTCGAGGATGAAGGGCAGCGCATCGAGCAATCGGCGCTCGGCGGCCACGCCAAGCTTCAGTGGAAGGTCGACTGGGCCGCGCGCTGGGTTGCGCTCGGGGTCGATTACGAAATGGCCGGCAAGGACCTTATCGACAGCGTCGTCCAGTCCGGAAAGATCGCGCGGATCCTCGGCGGCCGCCCGCCCGAAGGCTTCAATTATGAGATGTTCCTCGACGAAAAGGGCGAGAAGATCTCCAAGTCGAAGGGCAACGGGCTTAGCCTCGAGGAATGGCTGCGCTACGGTTCCGAGGAGAGCCTCGCCTTCTACATCTATCGCGAGCCCAGGAAGGCGAAGAGCCTTCACATCGGCGTCATCCCGCGCGCGGTCGACGAATATTGGCAATTCCGGGCCAATTATCCCAAGCAGCCGCTCGAGCAGAAACTCGGCAACCCGGTCCACCACATCCATGCCGGCAAGGTGCCGAAACAGCTTCTCCCGCTGACCTACGGACTGCTGCTCAACCTCGTCAGCCTGCCCGGGCTTCACGATCGCGACACCGCGTGGAAGTTCGTCCAGCGCTACGCGCCCGGCACCTCGCCCGCGAGCGATGCGGAGCTCGACCAGCTGATCGGCCTCGCCGTCAACTATGCTCGCGACTTCGTCGTCCCCAATCTGAAGCGCCGCCCGCCGACAGCGGAGGAAGCAGCGGCGCTACGCGACCTGGATTCGGAATTGGCGAAGCTACCTGCGGATGCGGACGCGGAGACGATCCAGCATCTCGTGTTCGAAGTGGGCAAGCAGCATTTCGGCAAGGACAATCTCCGCAGCTGGTTCCAGGCACTCTACGAGACCCTGCTGGGTTCATCGCAGGGTCCCCGAATGGGTAGCTTCATCGCCCTCTATGGCCTCGACAACAGCCGCCGGCTGATCGAGGAAGCGCTGGCCTGATCGTTCAGTATCCGGCGACTTCCACCCTGCCGTCCGCTCCTCAGTCTGCATCCATGACTATCCGGATGGCCCGGCACCCGTGGTCACCGTAAAGCGCGGCCCGCCAACGGGGGCCTGTTCGGGAGGGAAGAGCCTGAACGAGGTCATTGGTGAAACGGCTGATCGAATTCGGATTTCTGGCGTGCCTTGCAGTCGCGGCCACCGCACAGCCAGTGACACACCAGAAGCTCTCCGTCATGGAGCGAGCAGATCGACTGAGCAACGGCCAATTTGTCTGGGAGCCGGAGGCCGCTTCGAGCGGGCCACTGTCCCTTGTGATCAATCTGACCACACAGCGCGTTCTGGCGTACCGAGGTACGGCGCCCATTGCCGCTTCGACAATATCCACCGGCAGCAAGGGGCGCGAGACGCCAACCGGCATGTTCGCCATCCTCCAGAAAGAGCTCATGCATCGGTCGGGCACCTATGACGATGCTCCGATGCCCTACATGCAGCGGCTCACCGATAAGGGTGTCGCGATGCATGCCGGCCACCTGCCCGGCTATTCGGCGTCTCACGGCTGTATCCGGTTGCCCAGGGACTTTGCCAGGCTCCTCTACGGCGTGACCGAGGTTGGAACGCCGGTCACGATCATCGACGAGGCGGAGCTCGCGGAGCGGGCGCGAACGGCCGCCGAGTACCAGAGCGCCCTGGATGAGGTTGCGCGAAAGAAGGCGGCGCTGCAGGCGGATGCCGACCGCGCACTGGCCGAATTCGGCAGGGCCGTGGCCGCACACGAGGAGATTTTGCGCCAGCACAAGGCCAGGATGGCGAAGTACAAGGCATATATTGCGACGAAGTGATTCCGCGTCCGCTTCGACCGATTGCCGAAGTTCGAATTTCTGCGGCGATCTCGGGCGAAACCCTGATTGAGACGGGTGCTCGGATGAGAGCACAGCCCCCTGTGTCGGAACAGGGAGATGGCTATGACGATCCGCAGTTCCTTATTGGCGGCAGGCGCAGCCGCCCTCCTCTCGTCACAAGCCGTTTATGCCGCGCCGGCGAGATCCGGACCTGCGCTGGATCCGCTGGTTTCGCTGAGCATTCTCGGAAGCGAACAGTCCAGGACCGCCTATTGCGATCAAGGCGCTGCATGTACGGCGCCTCTAACGCCATCTGCATCCCTGTCCCCCGCTGTCGCGGGAATGGCGGCCAGCTCCGCCGCGCTCCAGGAACAGGGTTACCAGCAGCCGCACCCTGATTGGCTGGGCATCGGAGTGCTGTTCTTCGTTCCCGTGTTCATCGCAATCGCCATCCTGGCCCAGGGCGGCGACAACGGTCACCCCGTCAGTCCATTCTGAGCACCATGGTCCGCGCCCTCGGTTGGGGAGGACAGGACTGAGTGGAAGGCGACCGCGTCATCGGTCGTGAATAGGCGGCTGCTGCGAAGGCTGAGCCTTAGCGCGCCCGAAGCTTGTCCCGATGCACCGGCTCGCCCGGCACTTCCTGCGCGTCGAGCTTCACCGCTTCGTCATGGCTCAGCCCGGCCTTCTCCAGCGCCACGACCAAGGCCTGCCGGGGATCGGCGGCGATGTCGGGAGCGACCCCGTCACCTTCCCAATCCTTGCCCGTCTTGATGTCATAGGTTCGCCCGACCGGCATCCACACCCCGAAATGCTCATTGAGCGGCTGGCCGCCGCCGAAGTGGTTCGCTCCGGCGGTCGCCTCGCCGATGAGCGTTGCCCGGCCGCTCGACTTGAGCGCCAGCGCGAAATGCTCGGCGGCCGATCCACTCTTGTTCGACACCAGCAGATAGACCTTCGCGGTGCGAAGCGGAGTGTCCGCGCCGGGAATGGCGGTGTGCGTCGCGACCATCTTGTCGCCCTGCGCCTCGAACTTCAGGGTCGGGCCCGACGCCAGCGGTGAATCGCCGCGATCGAACAGGTCCTTGGCCACTGCCATCTTCACCAGCGGCGTGGGCTTGGCGAACAGGTAGGAGAAGATCGCGTCCTGCTCGTCCAGGCCCCCGCCGTGATGGTTGCGAAGGTCGAAGATCAGGGTCTTGGCGTTTGCGTTCTCCGCAAGCCATTTTCGGACCGCGGCCACTTCCTCGTCGGTGCCCATGAACGCGGTGAAGCGGATGTAGCCGATGCCCGGAGCGATCGTCTTCGCGGCCTGGATCAGCGGCGGCCAGCCCGGCGGCGGTCCGCGACGCTGCGGAGCCTCTGCCGCGCCTGCCCGCTCCGGCGGCGGGGCAAGCATCACGTGCAAATGCCCGTCCTTGTGAACCGCGAGCAGGTCGTCCGTCATCATGGTGGCGAGCTCGCCGCGAGTGCCCTTGTCATAGCGGCCGGCCGCGGCGTTCTTGCGGAGCATCGCCGCATAATCCTCGGCATTGTCGCGGAAGACGAACGACTTGATCAGCTCGTCGGCCAGCTTGAGCGCGACCGCCCGGCCCTCGCCTTCCTCGAGCGGCAGGGTCTTGGGATCGGTTGCCGGCGCCGCGGCCGGGCTGGCTGGGGGAACCGCACCAGCCGCGGGCGCCGGAGCGGCGGGCTGCGCCGCTAGGGGGATCGCAACGCAGCCGGCAAGAAGGGCAACGACCGCGCTGCGATAAGCGGAAACTGACTTGGCAAGCATCGAAACTCTCCCTGTTCTTCCGGGCTTTGACGCAACTGCGGCCTATTCCGGATTTCTGCCGGATGAACGGCAGGCTCTCGCAGAACCACATTTCCAACGCTGCGCATTTCTGATGCGCTTTGTGCCAAAGTTTGGCACGAGCGGACGATGCTCGACCGCTTCGACCTCAAGCTGCTCAATCTCGTTCAAGAGGATGATTCGCGAACCGCGGAGGAGCTTGCGCGGCACGTCGCGCTGTCGCCGTCGGCTATCGCTCGGCGGCTGCGTCGGCTTCGCTCAACCGGCGTCATCGGCCGAACGATCGCGCTGCTCGCACCCGGGCTCACCAACCGGCGGCTTCGCGCAATCGTGCACGTGCAATTGTCGGAGCATGCCGACCAGCGCGGCAAGCAGGCGCTGCTGAACCGAATCGCGAAGGCTCCGCAGGTCCAGTTCTGCTACGAGCTCGCCGGCGTCTACGACCTCGTGCTCCTGTTCGACTGCGCGCACATAGACGAGTTCACCGATACCGCCGAAGCGGTGCTCGTCGCCGATGCGACCGTCCGCCGCTACGAGACCAGCTTCGTAAAGCGCGAGGTGAAATTCGCTCCGTACGTCGAGCTAAGCGAAGGCTAGGACGCTTTCTTCGCCGCGATCCAGCTGTCGATCTTCTCCTCGAGGATCGTCAGCGGAAGCGCTCCGGTGTTCAGCACCTGGTCGTGGAACTCGCGGATGTCGAACTTGTCGCCCAGCTCGGCCTTCGACTTGTCGCGGAGCCGCTGGATCGTCAGGGCGCCAGTCTTGTAGGCGGTCGCTTGGCTCGGAATCGCGATGTAGCGTTCGACCTCGGCCGTCGCGTCGGTCTTCGACATTCCCGAGTTCGAGAGCATGTAGTCGATCGCCTGCTCGCGGGTCCAACCCTTGGAATGGATCCCGGTGTCGACCACCAGGCGCATCGCGCGCAGCATCTCGTCGTTGAGAGTCCCGAACCGCTGGTACGGATCCTTATACAGGCCCATCGGATAGCCGAGCGTTTCCGCATAGAGCGCCCAGCCTTCGACATAAGCGGTGTTTCCGCCGAAGCGCATGAACGACGGCAGCGCCTCATTCTCCTGCGCCAGGCTGATCTGGAAGTGGTGGCCCGGCTCGCCCTCGTGGAGGAACAGGGTCGTCATTTCCCAGGTGCTCCGCGCCGGAAGGTCGTAGGCGTTGAAATAGAAGGTGCCCGGCCGCGATCCGTCTGGGGTGCCCTGCTCATAGGAGCCGCCGGCCTCGAACTTCTCGCGGAACGGCTCGTACGGCCGGATCACCAGGGCCGCCTTGGGCATGTGCGAGAAATATTCGGGAAGATGCGGCTCGACCGTCTTCTGGATGTCGTAGAATCCCTTCGTCAGTGCTTCGCGGCTCTTCGGCTGGAACTGCTTGGCGGTTCGCATGAAATCGAAGAACTGGTGGAGGTTGCCCTTGAATCCGACCTCTTGCCGGACCTTCTCAAACTCCGTGGTGATCCGCGCGACTTCGCTGAGGCCGGTCTGGTGGATCTGCTCGGCGGTCACCGGCAGCGTGGTCGTAGACTGAAGCAAATAGCCGTAAAGCTTGTCGCCGCCCGGCATGTACTTGAGCCCGGCGCCCTCGCGCGCATGGCCGAGATATTCGTCCTTCAGGAAATCGCGGAGCCGGGTGAGCGCCGGGTAGAGCTCGCCGGTGATTGCCGCTCGATACTCGGCCGTCAGCCGCTCGCGGTCGGCGGCGGAAATGGTGTCCGGAAACTTCTTCACCGGCTGGAAGTAGGGCGATTCCTCCGGCGACTGCTTCAGCTGGTTGCCGAGCTGCTCGATCATGTTGCGGACGGTCAGCTTGGTCTCGACCACGCCACTCGCCTCGCCCTGCTTGAACCGCTCGACCGCGCGATCGAGGTAGGTCGCGAACTCCTTGTGGCGCTTCAGGTTGTTCTCATAATCCTGGAGCGTCTTGAACGGCGCCGCGCCCTGCCCGCTGGCGAAGGTCGGGTAGAAGGTATGGAAGCCGAAGAAGTGGTTCATCGGCCGAACCTTCGTCAGCGCCAGGATGTCCGGCTGCAGCCCGCGAAGCGTGTCCTTCGTCTGCCAGTCAAACGTGTCGTAGGCGATCTGGTCGGTGGCGTTGAGCTTCGTCCGGTCGATCGCGTGAAGCGCGGCGAGGTCGTGCTCGGCCGCAGCCTTCTCCCCGGCGAAATATTCGTCGGTGATGTAGTCGCCGAAGCGGTCGGCGTAGCGAAGGTCGCCGCGGAAGATGCCCTGGATCGGGTTGCGCTGAAGCTGCGCCTCGTCGCTCGCCTTGAACAGCGAGAACAGCTTGTCGTGCTCGCTCTGGACCGGCTCAGCGGGAGCCACGGCGACGGGCGCTGCCACAGGCGCCACCGGGGCTTCGGCCGGCACGGTCGCGCAGGCGCCGAGCGCACAGGTGGAAAGAAGCGCCGCAAGTCCAAGTGCACGAGACGTCATGGTCAAAGCTCCCCGCAATTCCGTCGATCGATTCGCAACGGCTTTAGGCGGCACCCGGGCCGCCGCAACCCCGGCAATGAAAAAGGGGCGCTGCCGCGGCAACGCCCCTTCTACCAATCGCCTGTGGCAGCCTACCAGAAGAAGTCGTGGATCACGTCGACGACTTCGCCGGTGAAGGTGTCGACCAGAACCGCGTCATTCCAGTAGCGGACCCACCTGTACGGATAAGGCGCGTAGGGAAGCGCGTACATCGACGGGTCGTTGAGCCAGTAGTTGCTGCCGTAATAACTGGGCCACAGCCGCCAGCCGATGTTGAACCGCTGATAGCGCCAGCCGAACGGGTCGAAATAAAATCCGAGGTGGAACAGCGAGCGGTGATGACGGCGGTGGTTGCGCCAGTCGTGACGATGGTCCTTGCGCCAGTCCGTCCGCCAATGATGGTCGCGGTCGCGTCGGTCGCGATGGAGCGCGGTCTGCGGAAGCGGCGCCGGCCGGTCTGGACGAGCGCCCTCGGGAGCACGCACGCGGTGGCGGTCGGCGCGACGATCGACCCGCTGCTGGACCGCGTCACCGAACTGATCGCGCTGCGCGTTCGAGACCCGATCGCCTTCGCTTCCGGGCAAGGTCGGGCGTCCGCGGCCGTTGACGTTGCGGCTCACCCGCTCGCCGTCGTCGGCGCGGGCGCGGACCTGCTCCTTCAGCTGTGCGCGGCGGGCCTGGACGTCGGCCGGCATCTGGCTGACTTCCACTGGCCGGTCGCGGACGGTGACGTTGCGCGGTTCGACGCGCTCGGCATGCTCGGCGCGTACCTGCTCCCGGGCCTGCGAACGCTCCTCGCGAGCCTGCGAACGCTCTTCGCGGATCTGGGCGCGCTCCTCGCGCGACTGCGATTGTTCTGCGGATCGGTCATGACGCGGGCCGGACCAGTCGTCGCGGGCCGTGCGCTGTCCAAGAGCGGGCGAAAATGCTGTGCCCGCAAGGAGCATCGTCAAAAGGATCTTACGCATACTTACCTCGGAAAATGGCGAGTCTCTGGACTGAGTTTTCAGCTTGGCCGGATTAGCCGTTGCTGAACCGTTACGGCTCCAACCGTTCACCTTTTCGGCTGCTTGCAAAGCGGGCGCCGCGCGCACATCCGTGACCCATGGCAGCAGTAGCGACAGCGATGGGCGCAATCGGCGTTTCCGAGCAGGGCGGCGACGGCACGCCGATCGTCTTCCTCCACGGAGTCGGCTCGGACAAGTCGGTGTGGGCCCCGCAGATCGAACATTTCGGTCGAACCCGCCGAGCGGTCGCCTTCGACTATCCCGGCTATGGCGACAGCGATCCGGCAGGCGAAGGCACGACCCGCGACGACTTCGCCCGCGCAATCGCAGCCGCGATGGATTCGCTCGGCATTGCCGACGCACACATCTGCGGCCTCTCGCTAGGCGGAGTCATAGCGATCGCGATGCACGCGGTTGCCCGGCAACGCTGCAGGTCGCTGATCCTCGCCGATACGTTCGCGGTCCACCCCGACGGGCCTGCCATCTATGAGCGCTCGGTCGCCGGAAGCGCGAACCTTCGAGCAATGGCGGAAGCGCGCGTTGACGTCCTCCTCGCCCAGCCGGCCGACCCCGATCATCGGACCGAAACGGTCGAGACGATGGCCGGGATCGAACCCGCCGCCTACCGGATCGGCGCCGAGGCGGTGTGGCTGGCGGACCAGGCCGACCGCGCCCGCGCCATCGACGTTCGGACGCTCGTCATTTGCGGAGCCGAGGACAAGGTGACCCCGCCGGCGCTCTCGCGCGAACTTACCGATCTCATCCCCGGGGCCCGATACGCGGAGATCGCCGGCGCGGGGCATTTGACCAATGTCGAGAAGGCAGACGTGTTCAACGGGCTGGTCGAAGAGTTCATCGGCAATGGCTGAGGCCTATATCATCGACGCGGTGCGCACCGCCGGCGGACGCCGAGGCGGAGCGCTCAAGGACTGGCACCCGGTCGATCTCGGCGCAGCGGTGCTCAATGCGCTGGTCGAGCGGACCGGAATCGACCCGGCCGCGGTCGACGACGTTATCGCCGGCTGCGTCAGCCAGATCGGCGAGCAGAGTTGCCACGTCGGCCGCAACATGGTGCTCGCATCGAAGCTCCCGGACAGCGTTCCCGCCGTCACCATCGACCGCCAGTGCGGAAGCTCGCAGCAGTCGGTCCATTTCGCCGCGCAGGCGATCATGAGCGGCACTCAGGACCTGGTCATCGCGGCGGGCGTCGAGAGCATGACTCGAGTCCCGATGGGGACACCGGTCTTCCTTCCGTTGCAGGCGGGGATTGGCACCGGCCCGTGGCCCAAGTCGGTCCAGGACCGCTACGGGGTCACCGAATTCACCCAGTTCCGCGGCGCCGAGATGATGGCCAAGAAATACCGCCTGTCGCGCAAAAAGCTCGACGCCTTCGCCCTGGAAAGCCACCGCAAGGCCGCCGCCGCAACGCAGGCCGGCGCCTTTGACAACGAGATTGTGCAAATCGGTGACCACCGCAGCGACGAAGGCATTCGCTACGATGCTTCGCTGGAAGCGCTCGCGGGACTGAAGACTCTCGTGCCGGACGGAGTGATCACCGCGGGCAACGCCAGCCAGATCTGCGACGGAGCCTCCGCCGTGCTCATCGCCAGCGAGGCCGCGGTGAAGGCGCACGGCCTCAAGCCGCTCGCCCGCATCGACCAGCTGACCGTCACCGCCGGCGATCCCGTGATCATGCTCGACGAACCGATCCGCGCGACTCGCACGGCGCTCGAAAAGTCCGGGCGCAGGATCGCCGACATCGACCTTTACGAGGTCAACGAGGCCTTCGCACCGGTACCTCTCGCATGGCTGCGCGAAGTCGGCGGCGACCCGGAGAAGCTCAACGTCCACGGCGGCGCCATCGCGCTCGGCCACCCGCTGGGCGCCAGCGGAGCGAAGCTGATGGCCACGTTGGTCCACGCACTCCGCCGCCACGGCGGCCGCCTCGGCCTCCAGACCATGTGCGAGGGTGGCGGGATCGCCAATGTCACGATAATCGAGCGGCTGTCTTGAGCGGTCCAAAGGGCCAGCACAGCATCTCCGGCGGGGTCGTTCACGATCTTCCGCGGGACCTCGAGCAAGCGCTTAAGGGCGACACTGCTGCGCTTGCGACCTGGAATGACATCACCCCGCTCGCGCGCAACGAATGGATCTGCTGGATCGAGTCCGCGAAGAAAGCGGAGACTCGGCAGAAGCGCATCCGCTGGGGCTGCGAGAATCTGAGCGAGGGAAAGCGCCGCCCCTGCTGCTGGCCGGGATGCCCGCACCGCTGAGAACACCGACAAGACAAGCCGCGTGTCGCTCGAATTCCACACAATCGGCTTCTCTGGACAGCATCGCCATCGATCCGCACAGTAGCGCCGTGCTTTCGCTATTAGCCGCCAGCTCCCTGCTGTCCGCTCCGACGCCGATCGAGTTCGGGCGTTGGTTCGGCGGCGATGACTATCCGGCGGAAGTCTTGGGAGGCAACCAAACAGCGTTTCAGCCTGTTACAGAAACGGCCGTCGACTCCAGCGGGAAGATTCGGGGCTGCCGCATTGAGGCTCCCTCCGGGAGCGCAAAAATAGATGCGCTTGCCTGCGCGATTATCCTGAAGAGGGGCGCCTTCAAGCCCGCCACCTGGACCGATGGCACCCCGGTCCCAGGAGTATATCGCACAGCCATCATCTTCCTGGTGTTTGGGGACCGACTGCCGACTGTGCGTGACATCGATATTTCAGTGCAGCAGCTGCCAAAGGGGGAAAAATCACCAGCCACCGTGAATGTGGCGATTGCCGCGGAAGCCAACGGGACCATCACGGATTGTGTCGACGAGCCACGCTCAACAAAACCTAAACCGGACAATCCGGCACTCGTTTCTGTCGCTTGCGACACGATTAAGGCCCAATGGAAGCCGGTGCAGGTGCTGGATTCAGAGGGCAAACCGAGCCGTTCCGTTCAGAACGTCATGGTTGCGTTCACTGAGGCCGAATGAAGATCGCGTGCATCGGCGGCGGGCCTGCAGGACTCTATTTCGCGATCTCGATGAAGCTTCGCGATCCCGCTCACGAGATCGAAGTGTTCGAGCGCAATCCGCGCGGGGTCACCTGGGGCTGGGGAGTCGTCTTCTCCGACCAGACGGTCGAGAACCTCACCGCCAACGATCCGCAATCCGCGAACGTCATCGCGTCCGAATTCGCGCACTGGGATGACATCGACGTCCATTTCAAGGGGGAGGTCATCACCTCTTCCGGCCACGGCTTCATCGGAATTGGGCGGAAGCGGCTGCTCGAGATTCTCCAGGACCGCGCGGCTGAGCTTGGAGTCACGCTGCACTTCGAAACCGAGTGCGATCCCGCCGATCCGAAGTGGCAGTCCTACGATCTCGTCATCGCCGGCGACGGCGCCAATTCGCGATTTCGCGAGACGCATGAAGACGCCTTCGCCGTGGACGTGGACGTCCGCGCCAACAAGTTCGTCTGGCTCGGCACGTCGAAGGTGTTCGACGCCTTCACCTTCGCGTTCGAGGAGACGGAGCACGGCTGGATCTGGGCGCACGCCTATCGCTTCGCGCCCGACTGCTCGACGTTCATCGTCGAATGCTCGGAAGACACGTGGCGCCGCTTCGGCTTCGACACGATGTCGCAGGCGGACAGCATCGCAGCGTGCGAAAAGCTGTTCGCCAAATATCTCGACGGACACCCGCTTCAGTCGAACGCCAGCCACCTCGTCGGCTCGGCCGCCTGGCTGAACTTCCGCCGGATCAAGTGCGACAATTGGGCCGTCGGCAACACCATCCTCCTGGGCGATGCCGCGCACACCGCGCATTTCTCGATCGGCTCGGGGACCAAGCTTGCGCTGGAGGACGCGATTAAGCTTGCGGAGGTTCTGAACCGCCCCGGCCTCACGCGCGACGCGGCGCTGTTCGAATATCAGGCGGAGCGCAACCTCGAGGTGCTCAAGCTCCAGAATAGCGCGCGCAACTCGACCGAATGGTTCGAGACGTTCGGCCGCTACCTTCATTTCGAGCCTCTGCAATTCGCTTATTCGCTGCTCACCCGAAGTCAGCGGATCAGCCACGAAAACCTCCGCCTTCGCGACCGCGACTGGCTGGAAGGCGTCGAGCGCTGGTTCTGGAAGCGCGCGACCGAGGGCCGGTCGAACAAGACTGCGCCTCCGATGTTCGCGCCCTTCAAGCTTCGCGAAATGAGCCTGGAGAACCGGATCACCGTCTCGCCGATGGCGATGTATTCGGCGGTCGACGGAGTGCCCAACGACTTCCACTTCGTTCATTACGGCGAGCGTGCGCTCGGCGGCGCCGCGCTTCTGTTCACCGAAATGACCTGCGTTTCGCCGGAGGGCCGCATCAGCCCCGGCTGCACCGGCATGTGGAACGCCGACCATGTCGCCGCCTGGAAGCGGATCGTCGATTTCGTCCATTCGAACAGCAAGGCCAAGATCTGCCTGCAGCTCGGCCATTCGGGCGCCAAGGGTTCCACGAAGGTCGGCTGGGAAGGCAATGACGTCCCGCTCGACCAGGGCAACTGGCCGGTGATGGCGGCAAGCGATTTACCCTGGTCGCCGGTCAACCAGGTGCCGACGCCGATGACCCGCGCCGACATGGATGCGGTCCGCGACCAGTTCGTCGCGGCGGTGGAAATGGCGGTCGAGTGCGGCTTCGACATGGTCGAGCTTCACGCCGCCCACGGCTATTTGCTGTCGGGCTTTCTCACCCCGCTGCAGAACAAGCGCACCGACGAATATGGCGGGTCGCTCGAGAACCGGCTCCGCTACCCGCTCGAAGTGTTCGGCGCGATGCGCGATGTTTGGCCGAAAGACCGCCCGATGTCCGTCCGCATTTCGGCGACGGATTGGGCAGGCGAGCAGGGGATCACCCCCGACGATGCCGTCGCCATCGGCGAGGCTTTCGCCCGCGAAGGCGCGGACCTGATCGACGTTTCGGCGGGTCAGACTTCGACGGATGCCCAGCCGGTGTACGGGCGGATGTTCCAGACGCCATTCAGCGACAAGCTTCGAAACGAGGCGAAGCTGGCGACGATGGCAGTCGGCAACATCTACGAGCCCGACCATGCCAATTCGATCCTCGCAGCCGGCCGAGCAGATCTGGTCGCGCTCGCGCGCCCCCACCTGGTCGACCCGTTCTGGACTTTGCGAGCCGCCGCCGCGCTCGACTACCGCGACATCCATGTGCCGCCGCAATATCTCAATGGGCAGGCGCAGCTCGCCCGCAACCTCAAGCGCGAGGCCGAAGCCGCCGCGGCGGCGCTCAGGGCCTAAACGCTGATCGGATCGAGGAAGACGCCGCCGGCCTCGTGACCGCAAGCCCAGCGGATTTCGCCGCGCACTGGCCGGGTCTCGTGCATCTGCAGCGTGATGGTCGATCCGAGCTCGAACTCTTCGGGCGAGCGCAAGCGGAAGCCCTCGAGCGAAACGTCCACGATCACGACGTCGATGGTGCAACCGTCGGATTCGGTGACGACGGCGTCGCAATTCAGCGTCACCCGCCGCTGCCGGCCGGTGCGGATGCAGGTAGAAAGGTCACTAGTCGAATTCATCTCTCTGGTCCCCCTGCCAAGACATCGGCAGCGGACGACAGGATACGGTCGCGAGCCAGCTCGCGTCCGGATCATCCGTTCGGGAAACGACAGCGCCGCCCGCTTATGCAGGCTAACGCCGGTCCACTCGGCCCCCGACGGTCCACGTCCACCTGCAGGTTTAGTCTGGAGCAGTTTACCGCGAAGACAACAATCGCGGTTGCGGCTTTGTTTACCCTGTTGGGGCGGCCAACGCGCGCAGAAAGGTGGCGGAGACGGAGGGATTCGAACCCTCGGTACGGGAATACCCCGTACGGCGGTTTAGCAAACCGCTGGTTTCAGCCACTCACCCACGTCTCCGCAGCGGCTCAGGAGCCGCGGGCTATATAGGTGGCTTTCCAGCGTATCAACCGAGGCGTTCAGGCTCGCCGGACCGCGATCCTGGCGTGGAGATCCATCGACTCGCCCGGCGCGAGCACCCGAAGCCCGAGCGAGGGCCAATCCTCCTCCGGCTCGTTCATCGCCGCATTGGCATGGGTGACCGGTTCGGCAACGAACAGCCCGCCTTCCTCGGGCGAATAGAGCTGGAAAAAGCGCGCGTCGGGCGAAGTCAGCTCGATCTCGAACGGCCAGCCCGGATCGGTGAAGATCGCGCTTCCGCTCCAGCCCGAATAGCCGTTGTCCAGGCCCCGGCCACAGACGGGATCATCGCCGATCGCATAGCGTCCTTCTGCGGCCATCCGGGCCACCGGCAGGACCTTCTCGTCGACGGTCCACACCTGGTCGACTTCGGTCTGGATTCGAGTGTCGGGGCCGCAGTTGAAATAAGGGTGAAGGCCAAGCCCGCACGGCATCGGCTCGCGCGATTCGTTCGTGCAGAGAAGCCGAAGTTGGAGCGCTTCGCCGTCGAGCCGGAGCTCCTGCACTGCGCGATAGGCCCACGGCCATTCGCCTGCCTGATGGTCGAACGCGAGGGTCGCGCTGGACGCCGAGGATTGTTCGATTTCCCAGGCGCTGGTCCAGCCCTGCCCGTGAAGCGGGCTTGGGTCGCCGGCCATGTTCGGAGCGAGCCGCACCTGCCGACCGCGAAAGTCAAAGCATCCGCCGCGAATCCGGTTCACGAAGGGAACAAGCGGGAAGCACGCGGCGTCGACAGCCTTTTCGAGCGAACTGTGGCTCTGGCGCAATATCGGGGTTCGCCCACCCTCTCCGGTCAAGGTGAAATCCGATATTACCCCGCCAATTGAAGGACTAAGCCCAAGCTCGAGAGCGTCCGCGGAAAGCCTCAGGAGTGGATTTGCCATGCCATCCTAAACCTCAGCCAACCAACTTGTTCACCAGGGCTAAACTTCCTTGGGGATAAATCTGCATTGGACGTTGCGCCGCCATTTGGCGCGACGGTAATTGGGCCCCGCGGGACGGGGAGTGAGTGATGGGTCGACGCGTCAAAGACTTTATCGAGATCAGCGACTACACGTCGCTGGACAGCCTGATCAACACGCTGGTCGCGATCCGCGACAGCCTTCCCGACGAGGCTGAGCCCGAGCTCAAGCTTCGCGGCGACGACATTTTCGGACGCCGGCTGACCATCTCCTACCTGCGCGAGCTGACGGCCGAGGAAGCCGAGTGCGACGCCCGCTACACCGGCGGAGTCGTCGAGCCGGATCCGAACATCGACGAGCTACGCAAGAAGCTCGACAAGATTCCCTATGAGGAAGACCAACCCAAGCGGATTCGCCGGGTCGCCTAGACAGGCTTCAGTCCGTCTTTTCGAACACAGCGTTGAAAACCTGCCGGGCGGTGTCGCGGATGACGTGACCGGCGGAATCGTCGCGCGCCATCGAGCTGACGAACTTCTTCGCCTGGGCGAAGGTGATGTGCGGCGGAAGCGGCGCGATTTCCCTGTCCGTCTTCACTTCGAGCACGGTCGGGCAATCGGCCGATAGAGCTTGATCCCAAGCATCGCCCAGCCGCTCGGGATCGTCGACGAAAATGCCCTTGAGCCCGATCATCTCGGCAAATTGGGAGTAGCGGACGTCGGGGATGTCCTGGCTCGCGTCGTACCGCGGATTGCCGTTCATCACCCGCTGCTCCCACGTGACCTCGTTCAGGTCCTCGTTGTTGAAGACACAGACCACGAGCCGCTGGTCGGCCCATCGGTCCCGATACTTGGCGATGGTGATGAGCTCGGCCATGTTGTTCATCTGCATGGCGCCATCGCCAACCAGTGCGACGATGGGCCGGTCCGGATGGGCGAACTTGGCGGCGATCGCGTAAGGCACCGCCGCGCCCATCGACGCCAGCCCGCCGGACAGTGACGCCATCTGTCCGGCCTGGACGCGGAAGTCGCGCGCATACCAGTTGGCGCACGATCCGCTGTCGCTGGTGACGATCGCGTCCGCCGGAAGGCGCGGCGACATTTCCCATACGACACGCTGCGGGTTCACCGGGTGCGCCGAGGTTTTGGCCCGCGCTTCGAGGGTCGCCCACCAATCCTTCATCCAGCCTTCGATCTGCTCCCGCCATGAGCGGTCAGTCTTGGCTTTCAGAAGCGGCAGGAGCGCCCGGAGAGTCTCCACCGAGTCGCCGTGGAGGTTCACCTCGCACGGGTAGCGAAGCGAAAGCATTGACGGATCGACGTCGATTTGGACGGCCCGAGCCTTGCCTTCCTCCGGGAGGAACTCCGACCAGGGAAAGCCGGTACCGACCATCAGCAACGTGTCGCACTCGTTCATCAGGTCAGAGCTTGGGCGGGTTCCGAGAAGGCCGATCGAACCGGTCACGAATGGCAGATCGTCGGGAAGCGCCGCCTTGCCGAGCAGTGCCTTTGCGACGCCCGCGCCCAGCTTTTCCGCAACCGCGATCACTTCTCGCGACGCGCCGATCGCTCCTGCGCCAATCAGCATCGCGACGCGCTCGCCCGAATTCAGGAGATCGGCGGCCCTCAGCAACTCCGCGTCCTGCGGGACCATCTTTGGAAAAGCGTAGCCGGGACCCGAGCGAGTGAATCCATGGGCGCGGGGCGTTTCCTCGAACTTCCGCTCCTGCACGTCCTTCGGGAGAATGACGACGGTCGGGCAGCGCTGCGAAATCGCGATCCGCACCGCCCGGTCGATCACGTGGCGAAGCTGCGCCGGCTGCGTCACCTCCTGCACATAGCCGGCCACGTCGGAGAACATGCGGTCGAGGTTCAGTTCCTGCTGGTAGCTTCCGCCGCGCACCGTTGCCTCGGCCTGGCCGACGATCGCAACGACGGGCATGTGGTCGAGCTTCGCATCGTAGAGGCCAGTGATCAGGTGCGTGGCGCCCGGGCCCCCGGTCGACAGACAGACTCCGAGCTCGCCGCTGAACTTGGCGTGGCCGACCGCCATGAACGCGGCCATCTCCTCATGCCGGACCTGGATCAGGTCGATTCCGCCATCGTCCTGGAGCGATCCGATGACTCCGTCGATCCCGTCGCCGGGATAGCCGTAGATCCGGGTGACGCCCCAGGTCTTGAGGCGATCGATCAGGAAATCCCCGACGTTCATGATCCTGGAACGCCCGGGCCGCTACAGTTGCTCCATCGGCCTCGGCGTCACCACTCGGCGAAGCTGCCGTCCTTCAGGTGCCAGACCGGGTTGCGCCAGCGATGCCGGTCCTTGTTCGACTCGCGAACAGCGTCCTCGTCGATGTCGACGCCTAGCCCGGGCGCGCTCGGAACCGGCAAATAGCCATCAACGGGACTCAGCTGCTCCTTGTGCTTGCAGTAGGTCAGCAGGTCGGCCCCGACATTGTAGTGGATGCCGAGGCTCATCTCCTGAATCGCGACATTGGGCGAGCAGGCCGCGACCTGGAGGCACGAAGCAAGAGCCAGCGGGCCGAGCGGACAGTGCGGGGCAACGGCGATATCGTAGGCCTCCGCCATTGCCGCGATCTTTCGCACCTCGAGAATTCCGCCGGCGTGGCTTAGGTCCGGCTGGATGATGTCCACCGCTCCGGCCTCGAAGAAGGGCTTGAAGTCCCAACGCGAGTAGAGCCGTTCGCCGAGCGCGATCGGCGTGCTGACGAGCTCCGAAATCTGTCTCAGCCCTTCCGGGTTCTCCGACAGCAACGGCTCTTCGATGAACAAAAGCCCTAGCGGCTCGAGCGCCTTGGCCAGCTGCTTCGCCATCGGCCGGTGGACTCGCCCGTGAAAATCGAGGCCGACATCCATCCCCGCATCCTGCGCCGCCTTCACCCGCTCGATCACCTCGTCGAACAGCCTGGGCGTGCCGATCCAGTCGAGCTCGGCCGTGGCGTTCATCTTGACCGCGGAGAAACCTTGGTCGCGCCTTCCCCTCGCTGCGTCGGCGATCTCATGGGGGCGATCGCCGCCGATCCAGGCATAAGCGCGCACCTTGTCGCGCACTCGTCCGCCGAGCATCTCCCACGCCGGCAGCCCAAGCGCCCGGCCCTTGAGGTCCCAGAGCGCCTGCTCCAGCCCCGCGAGCGCACTCATCAGGACCGCTCCGCCGCGATAGAAGCCGCTTCGGTAGCCGACCTGCCAGATGTGCTCGATCCGGAACGGGTCTTCGCCGATGAAGCGGTCCCGAAGCGCCTCGAACGCGCCATCCACCGCCTCGGCATGGCCCTCCAGACTAGCTTCGCCCCAGCCGATGGCGCCGTCGTCGCTCTCGACCCTGACGAACAGCCAGCGCGGAGCGACGTAGAAGGTCTCGATCCGACCGATCTTCATGAGCCATCTTCCCTGCCGAGATCTATTTCCTCATGGCGGAGCCGTTCCTTCGCTTCCGCTTCCTGCTCGCGCGCGTGCTGAAGTTCGTAATGCGCCGGCGAGACGATTGGCACGGTCAGGCACAGGCTGGAGGCCGGAAGCACCTCGCGCCAGTCGCGGATCAGCCTTTTGTACGCGCGGCCGACGTTCCGGATGTTGCGGTTGAGATCGTAGAGGCCGAGCGGGTTCACATGCCCGTTCTGCTCCCGTAGCGCCGTGTCCCAGTCGACCTGGTCGGTCAGCGAGTACCAGGTGAAGCCGACGGTGGGGATTCCGACGTTGCGGAGGCGAAGAACGTTCGCCCATTCCTTCCACAGCCACTGAACGGCCTCGTCGCCCACCGGCCCTTCGGACAGGTTGGTCTCCGTGTGCATCACCGGAAGGCGGTAGCGGTTATAATATTGGCGGGTGATCTCGGTGTAGCCGAACACTTCGCCGGACGATGTCGTGCGCCCGTCCTCGAACACGCGGTGCTCGTTGGTGCGGTAATAATCGTTGCCGAGGATGCAGTGCTGCTTGAGGCGGTTGTGGAGGAAGAAATGATATTCCTCCGACGTCATCCCGTTATCCATCAGATATTCGAACATGTCGCTGTCGACGCGCCGGCCATAGTTAAGGTCGAGACTGAGGAAGCGGCGGGAGTTGAGTTGCTCGGCGATGTGGATCGCCTTGGGGCTGTCGGCGTGGAAATATTCCGACGATTCCGACTGGATGAAGATCGCGTCGGCGCGCCTCTTCAGGATTGCGAGCATTGCCAGGACGTTCGCCTTGACCACATGCTTGAGCGCAGTGACGAAGCCCTGGTCGGAGCGAAGCTGCTCGTTCCACCAGCCGTATTTCGCGGAGAAGACCGCGCAGATGAACATCTCGTTGACCGGAGTGTAGACCTGCACCCAGGGAAAGCGGTCTGCGAAGGCGCCGGCATAATCGGCGAACAGCCGGGGGAAATCCGGGTTCTGGAAATTGCCCATCCAGTCCGGGACCCCAAAGTGGCACAGGTCGACGATCGGAGTGATGTCGCGCCGCTTGAGCTCGGCGAAAGTGATGTCGGCGAAGTCCCAGTCGTAGCGGTCGGGGCCGAGGAACGTGCGATGCAGCGGCGGCCCATAGCGAAGAAACTGGATTCCCAGCTCCTGGACCGCGTCGAAGTCCTCGCGCCAGTGCGTATAATGGCCGCACAGCTCCATCTCGTCGACGCGGGTCTTGCCGTTGTTGATCGTCGGGATGCTGTTTTCGATTCCCGTCGCGAACATAAAGTTGGCGATGATTGATCTCCCCGGCTGTCGCCGTTTCTCTTCAGCCCGCGAACGGTGCTTGCGCAACTCCGCGCGAGTCCGTCTCCACTAAAAACAGTCCACCCGCGCAAGGTTGCATCGCGAGCGATTCCGCATCCAATCCCTTGCACGCAGAAGTGACGTAGAGACGGTCGAGATCGGGACCGCCGAACGCGCAGCTCGTAGGCCGCTGGACCGGCATTGCGATGCGGTCAAGAACTTCGCCCTCGGGCGAAATCCGGCGAAGGCACCAGCCGTCCCAGAAGCAAACCCAAAGGTCGCCGCGGGAATCCACCGTCATCCCGTCCGGGTGCCCATCGGCCTCTTCAAACTGCAGGAAGACCCGCTTGCCGCCGAGATCGCCCGAATCGGAAACGTCGAACGCGTAGATCGTCCGCGGAGCGGAGTCGGTATGGTACATCCGGCCGCGCTGCGGATCGAACGCGGGGCCGTTGGTGACGTGATAGCCGCTGTCCATCTTCGTCCAGCGCAGGTCTGGATCGAGCTTGTAAAGCGATCCCGTCGTCGCCTTTTCCGCATTGTCCATCGTGCCTGACCAGAAACGCCCCTGGGCGTCGGTCTTGCCGTCGTTGAAGCGGTTACCGGGAAGCGCCGCTTCGGGATTTGCGATGATGTCGAAGCGGGCGTGTGCAGGATCGACGGCGGCGAATCCGCGGTCCGTGCCCGCGATGAAGCCGCCGCTGCTTTTGGGTGCGAGGCAGCAGACTTGGAACGGCGTTTCGAGCGTCTCGACGTCGCCGCTCTCGCCAAGGCGGAAGATTCGGTTGCCCTTGTTGTCTACCCAGTAGAGCGCCTGTTCGCTCTCGACCCAAACGGGTCCTTCGCCGACATTCGCGCGAACGTCGGCTATGCACCGAATGGCGTCAGTGACGTGGGCAGACGGAGCCATGTCGCTCTCCCGCAGTTATGAGGGCAAATGAAGCGCTGGGCAGATGGTTTCATCGCAGTCGATTGGGGGACCACCAATCGCCGTGCCTATTTGATCGAAAAGGGCGGGCAAAGTTCCGCCGAGTTCGAGGACGGCAAGGGCATATTGTCCGTCGGACGCGGCGAGTTCGAAGCCGCGATCGCGGAGATTCGAGAGAGGCTTGGCGAGTGGCCGATGCTGCTTGCCGGGATGGTCGGCTCCAACCGCGGCTGGGTCGAGGCGCCCTATGTTCCCTGTCCGGCGAGCGGCGAAGACCTGGCGCGCGCGCTGGTGCGGATCGGTGACGATGTGGCGATTGTTCCCGGAGTATCGCTTGGCGACGGCCGCCCGGACGTGATGCGCGGGGAGGAAGTGCAGCTTGTCGGCGCAATCGCCTCCGGACAGATTCCGCGCGATTGCCTCGTCTGCCACCCGGGCACGCACAACAAATGGGTGCGCGTCCGCAATGGCCGCATCGAAAGCTTCCGAACGGTGATGACCGGCGAGCTATTCAGCATGCTGAAAAAGCGGAGCATCCTGTCGGACCTCCTCGCCCGCCGGGTTACTCCCCGCGAGGCTTTTAGAGAGGGAGTCGCCCGAGGCCTGTCGGGCGCGGGCATAACGTCGCAGCTATTCGAAGTGCGGGCCGGCTTCCTTCTCGGCCAGATCGATCCCGCCGACGGCGCATCCAGGGTCAGCGGCCTGTTGATCGGCGAAGACATTCGCGTGGGGCTCGCCGAGAAGCCGGGCGCGCGAGTCATCGTGATGGGGCGGCCGGAGCTTACGTCGCTTTACTCATCTGCCCTTGAAGTAGCCGGAATCGAGAGCGAGTCGCTCGACGGCGAAGGCGCATTCATTGCCGGCGCGCGCAACATCGTGGAGCAAATTCAATGAACCCGAAGGAGCTGTTCCACGTCTATTTCGCCCAATGCCCGCTGGTCGCGATCATCCGCGGCGTGCGTCCCGACGAAGCGGAAGCGATCGGCCGAGCGCTTTACGAGGGCGGAATTCGGATCATCGAGGTGCCGCTGAACTCGCCGGATCCGATGGCCAGCATCCGGGCGATCGCCGAGTCGCTGGGCGACAACGCGCTCGTGGGCGCGGGCACCGTGCTCGACCCTTCCGACGTCCATCGAGTCGCCGAAGCGGGCGGGCAGATCATTGTTGCGCCGAACGCGAACCTCGACGTTATCCGCGCGACGGTCGATGCGGGGCTGATCTCATCTCCGGGATTCTTCACGCCGAGCGAAGCTTTCGCAGCGCTCGAAGCCGGCGCTCATGTGCTGAAGCTGTTCCCCGCCGAAGCGGCGTCGCCGAAGGTAATGAAGGCCATCCGCGCAGTCCTTCCAAAGGATGTAACCGTGATGGCGGTGGGCGGCATCACGCCGGACTCCATGGGGGCGTGGCGCGAAGGCGGCGCTGACGGCTTCGGCCTCGGCGGAGGCCTCTACAGGCCCGGGCAGTCGCCGGAGGATAGCCTCGCCAAGGCGCGCGCCTACGTCGAGGCTCTTGGGCAATGAGACCGATCCGGATCGCCATTATCGGTTATGGCAAGATCGCCGCCGACCAGCACGAGCCGTCGATCCGCGGCAATCCGCGCCTCGAGCTCGCGGCAAGCTCGAGCCGCTCGGGCAAAGGGCCGAAGCCCGCGTTCACCGACTGGCGAGAAATGCTCCGGTCGGTGGACGGGCTGGAAGCCGTGGCGATCACAACCCCGCCGAAGCCGCGCTACGAGATCGCTCGCGAGTGCCTTGCCGCAGGGCTCCACGTCCTCCTCGAAAAGCCGCCCTGCGCCACGCTGTCGGAGATCGAGGACCTAGCCTGCCTTGCCGACGCCCGGCAACGAACTTTGTTCGCGACCTGGCACGCCAGGCATAATGCCGCGGTTCCTGCAGCCGCGCAGGCGCTCGCCGGCCAGCAGATCGAATCGATGGAAATCAAGTGGCACGAGGACGTGCGCAAATGGCACCCCGGGCAGACCTGGATCTGGGACGCCGGGGGCTTCGGGGTCTTCGATCCGGGAATCAACGCCTTGTCGATCGCGACCGCCATCTTCCCGGGAAGCCTGTTCGTTGCCGGAGCCAAGCTAACCGTCCCCAAAGGCGCGCAGACGCCCATAGCGGCGGACATCGTGCTCGAGAGCGCGGAGAGCTGCGGCGATTTGGCTTGCAGCCTCGACTGGCGGCGGACCGAAGGCGAGGAATGGACGATCCGCACCCGTACCGCGACGGGGTCGGAAGTGCTCCTGACGGAAGGCGGAGCGCGGTTGTTCGTCGATGGAACCGAGCAGCCGGTGTCGGGGATTGGCGAATATCCCGACATCTACCGGCGCTTCGTCGAGCTCATCGACGAGCGCCGGAGCGATGTCGACGTTCGACCGCTTCGGCTCGTCGCCGATTGCCTGCTGGTCGGCACCAGCGAGACGGTCGAACCGATCGACGTCTAAACTGCGTTACGGCTTGGGAACAAATCGCCCCCGCCGCGACTCTCTGTGCACTGGAGTGTGCGACCAATGAACCCAACAGTGACCGACGAGCTGGACCGCCTGGACGAAGCCTTTGCGGGCAACCGGCTGCTGTCAACCTTCCCTGCCGAGGCAAGGGCGCTGATCGAGCCGGCGGGCGAGCTGGTCGAGCTGCAGCTCGGCGCAACCGTCCACAAGCGCGGGTCCGACGTAGAATCCACCTATTTTCCCTTCGGCCCGGCGATGATTTCACTAGTCGTCGACATGGCGAAGGGCCGGTCGATCGAGGTTGCATCGATTGGACATGAAGGCGCAGTCGGCGGGATCGTCAGCTGCGGTCACGCGCCCGCTTTCACCCGCTCCGAGGTGCTCGTCCCCGGCCGCGCCCTGCGCGTCGAAATGAAGGCGCTCGAGGACGCCAAAATGCGGTCCGGGCATATCCGTAACCTCTTCTGCCGCTTTTCCGATTACCTCCTTTCGCAGGTGATGCAGTCGGTTGCGTGCAACGCCTTCCATCCTATCGAGCAGCGCGCCGCGCGCTGGCTGCTGACCGCCCAAGACCGCGCAGGAAGCCGGATCGAGCTGACTCAGGAGGCGCTGGCGGGCCTGCTCGGAGTGCAGCGGACGACCGTCAACGCGGTGGTGCGCGTGCTTCAGGACGAAGGGCTGATCGGATCGCGCCGAGGCGCAATCCAGATTCTCGATACCGTCGGTCTGAAGCGGCGCGCCTGTGAATGCTACCAGGCAATCGAAAGCCATTTCGCCGACATCATCGGGACCAGCGGGAGCGGCCGTCCGCCGGCGAGCGACTGCCTCTGATCAGTCGGCGAGACTCCAGCCAAGTTCGCTTCCGGCAAGGAACGGCACCAGCTCGATGGTGCCGAGGCCGAGCGAGTCCGGAACCTCGGTTTCATTCTTTTCCAGGGTCACGGTCCCTTCGTTGAGCGGCAACCCGTAGAAGTTCGCGCCATGCACCGAGGCAAAGCCTTCGAGCCGGTCGAGCGCTCCCTCTTCGTCGAACACCGTTGCATAGGCTTCGAGGGCGTAGGGCGCGTTGAAGATTCCCGCGCAGCCGCAGGCCGATTCCTTCGCCTTTCGCGAGTGAGGCGCGCTGTCGGTGCCGAGGAAGAATTTGGGCGAACCCGAGGTCGCCGCCCTGCGGATCGCCAGCCGGTGCTTCTCCCGCTTCGCGACCGGAAGGCAGTAAAAGTGCGGCCTCAAGCCGCGATCGAACATGGCGTTGCGGCTGATCATCAGGTGATGCGGAGTGATCGTCGCAGCCAGGTTCGGCCCTGCCGTTTCGACGAAATCGGCGGCCTGCTCCGTGGTGATATGCTCAAGCACGATCTTCAGCTCCGGAAGGTCGCGCATCAGCGGGCCGAGAATGCGGTCGATGAACGCAGCTTCGCGATCGAAGACGTCGACTTCCGGATCGGTGACTTCGCCGTGGATGCACAGCACCATCCCCGTGCGCTGCATCCGCTCGAGCGCCGGGTAGATGTTGCGGACGTCCGTAACTCCGAAGGTGGAGTTGGTGGTGGCGTTGGCTGGATAGAGCTTTGCCGCGACCCACACGTCGTCGTCGAATCCGTGAGCGAGGACGTCGGGGTCCGTCTCGTCGGTCAAATAGCAGGTCATCAGCGGCCGGAAGTCACGCCCGGTCGACTCCCAGATACGCTCCCGATAGGCGGCGGCGGGGCCGATCGCAGTCAGCGGCGGGACGAGATTTGGCATCACGATCGCTCGGGCGAACTGCCGGGCGGTGAACGGGGCGACGAGCTTCAGCATCTCGCCGTCGCGCAAATGGACGTGCCAGTCGTCGGGGCGGCGGATCGTCAGCGTTTGCATTGCCACGGCGGCTCCTTAACTGAGGGGCATGGCCGCGACCACCCTAACCGACCGCGCTATCGTCCGACTTTCGGGCGAAGACGTCCGTGGCTTCCTCCAGGGGCTCGTCACCAACGACGTTGCGGGCGAGCTGCCTGTCTGGGCGGGACTCCTGACTCCGCAGGGGAAGTGCCTCTTCGACTTTCTTGTGTGGAGCGACGGCGAGGACCTGCTCCTCGATTGCGAAGCCGAAGCAACGGATGACCTCATTAAGCGGCTCTCAATCTACCGGCTGCGGCGAAAGATCGACATTGCGCGAGATCCTTCGCTCACGATTCACTGGTCGAGCGGCGGCGAGGAAGGCGTTTCCGACCCGCGGCTGGCAGAGCTCGGGCGCCGCTGGATTGAGCTCCCAGGCGACGCTGCGAAGGGCTGGCTCGAACACCGGCTCCGCCTCGGCGTCTGCGAAGGCCGCGCTGAGCTCGGCGACCTGCTCTGGCTGCAATGCAACGCCGATGAGCTGAACGGAGTGAGCTTCACCAAGGGTTGCTACGTCGGCCAGGAAAATACGGCGCGGATGAACTGGCGGGCGAAAGTGAACCGGCGGCTGGTCGTTCTCGAGGGTGATGGAGACCGGCTCCGCGCGGCCTATCCGGAGATCGGCCTGGCCGTCGCGCATGTTCGGGTCGAGGCGATCCCCGACAATGCGATCATGCCCGATTGGCTGAAGGACGCCTTGGCTCAGCCGACGACCGCGTAGGCGCGCACCGGAAACGTCCCCATTCCCTTCACCTTCGGCGGCGCCGCGGTAAATCGAAATCCGCTGTCTGGCAGCCTGTCGAGCGCGGTCATGTGCTCGCACACGGGGATGTCGGCGCCGAGGAGCCGAGTGTGAACGGGCCGCGCGCGGACGTGCATGTTGTCGATGTTGCAACTGTCGATCCCGACCATCAGCGCGCCGTTTTCGGCTAGCCAGTCGGCGGCGGCGCCGGTCAGATAGGGATGCTCGCCGAAATAGCCTCCCGTGCGCCAATGCCGGTCCCAGCCGGTGTGGACGAGGACCGCCTTGCCGCGGACATCGAGCCCGGAGAAATCCGAAGCATCGGTCGCAAGGCCCTGCTCATAGGGGCGGCGAAGGACAATTCCCGGCATGTCCGCGATCGAGCCGAGCGGAAGCTCCGACAAATCCTTGCCGTCCGCATAGCGGTGGAACGGGCTGTCGACGTAAGTGCCGGTGTTGGCGACCATGTCGATCCGGCCGATCTGGAACGTGGAGCCGTCGTCGTAGCTGGCGGCCGTTCCTTCGCGGGTCCAGAAGTCGCACATGACTGGCCCGGGCAGGCCCTTGTACGTGGTCATGCCCCCCTCGATCACGTGGCTGAGGTCGACGAGCTCCGCTTTTTCCAAATGCGCCAAAGTGCAAATCCCCCGATGAGCAGCCACAAGACGTTGAGCGCGGCTGACGGAATGGCTCCGTGCCACCAGCCGTTGACGACGAATCCCGCCGCTCCGAACACATTCATCCACTGATACACGGGCGACTGGCCGGTGAGGCGTCCCATCGACAGCAACAGATAAGCGACGAGGATCAATGCGGCGCCGGCCCAACCGGCGGCCTCGACTGCAAACTCTGTCGCCGTCACCAGCTCGCCCCGTCGACTTCTCGGACAGGCAGGTCCTCAAGCTCGGACGGATCGAGCAAGTTGGCATTGACGCCCATGCGCTCGTACGGCGGTTCGCCGAGCGGCTCCCAGTGAGTCGGCACTCCGCAATTCCGGCACCGCATGATGCGGATCATCGGCTCGGGAATGTCGGTCCTGACGTAGGAATCGAACTCGCCTTCGATCTCCAGCTCATCGGACGAAAAGTAGATGCCCCGCCATCTAGTCTTGGCGCACAAGCTGCAGTTGCACTGGACGAGCTCGACGGGAGCGCGGGGGAGCGTGATCCTCACCGCCCCGCAATGGCAGCGGGCGGTCAGGTCCGGGGTGCCGCTCACGCGGCCGCCAGCCTCCTCAGCACGTAATGGAGGATCCCGCCCGCCTTGAAATATTCGAGTTCGTTATAGGTATCGATCCGGCAACGGGCGGTGAAGCTGGTCTCGCGGCCATCGTCGTGGTGGACCTTGACCTCGACCTCCTGGCGCGGCTTGAGTTCCGGTATCCCGTCGATGCTGTATTTCTCCAGGCCGGTGAGGCCGAGGGTGTCGGCGCCCTCGCCTTCCATGAACTGGAGCGGGAGAACGCCCATGCCCACCAGGTTCGAGCGGTGGATTCGCTCGAAGCTCTCGGCGATCACCGCACGGACGCCCAGCAGTACGGTGCCCTTGGCCGCCCAGTCGCGCGAGCTTCCAGTGCCATATTCCTTGCCGGCGATGACGACGAGCGGGCGCTCGTCCTGCTTGTAGAGCATCGCCGCGTCGTAGATCGGGAGCACTTCGCCGGTCGGCGCGTAGCGGGTGAAGCCGCCCTCGACATTGTCGAGCATCTTGTTGCGGATCCGGATGTTGGCGAAGGTGCCGCGCATCATCACTTCATGGTTTCCGCGCCGCGATCCGTAACTGTTGAACTGGCCCCGGGCGACGTCGCGATTGAGGAGGTAGCGGCCCGCCGGGCTGTCCGGCTTGATCGCTCCGGCCGGCGAGATGTGGTCGGTAGTGATCGAATCGCCGAAGATCGCCAGAGGCCGAGCCCGCGCGATGTCCTGCGGCGATACGGCCTGCATCGTCATCCCGGTGAAATAGGGCGGGTTCTGGATGTAGGTGGATTCCGGCGGCCAGGCGTAGGTATCGCCGCCGGTGATCTCGATGGCACGCCAGCGGTCGTCCCCGCGATAGACGTCGGCATAGCGCTTGCGGAACATGCTCGAATGGACATGGGCGTCGATCAGCGTCCTGATCTCTTCATTCGAAGGCCAGATGTCCTTGAGATAGACAGGCTCGCCGCTGCTCGAGGTTCCAAGCGGCTCCTCGACCATGTCGGAGCG